>JBFMFE010000091.1:0-5015 GCA_040752295.1 bacterium | reverse complement strand
CGCAGCCCGGGCACGATTTTTCGCCCGGCGCGGTTGTGGAGGCGGTGTTGAGGCCTGAAGGGGCGGAGATAGTGCGCGATGAGGGCGGGGGGACGGTGCGCGGCACGGTCTCGCGCGCGACGTACATGGGCGATTCCGTCGAGTACGAGGTGGTCGTGGACGGGGTCCCCCTTCTCGTCAGAGAGGCGGTCCCCGCCAGGCGGGGGATAGTTGCTGAGGGCGGTACGGTTTCACTGCGAATCTTTCACGAGACGCTTCATCTTATACCGTCTTGATAAATACTCCGCGAGCCGGGACTGCCGCTCCCGTTTCCGGCGGCAGGCTTTTGGTTTTTCGACAAGCCGAATACGGGACGGGCAGGCGATGCCGGGGTTCAGCCTCTATCTGTATCGGGTGGGAGTTTTTCCAGGATGTTTCCGAAGCGCAGGACGCGGAAATCGCCGAAATAAAGCACGGACAGCGCGAAAAAGTGCAGAAAGGTCTCGATTGAAAAACCGAGAAGGACGAGAATGACGCCGAAAACCGAAATGGACTCGCCGAGGGCGGCGCTGACGATGACCGCGCGATAGACCTTTCCCGGCGGCAGGAATTTCCCGCCGGGCGGCGGCTTCAGAAGCAGATTTTCAACCCACCGCGACAGAGCGATGAAAAGGAATGAGGTGAGAAGGAACGCCCGATGGAGCGTCAGGAATTTTTCAGGCTCCGCCCCCGGGCGTGGTGGGATGAGAAGAGCGATGAGGAGATAGAGGACCGGGGCGGCGGTGATGACGTTGACCGTGAGGACTATGGTTCTCCGGTTGATTTCGTGTTTCATGGGGTTCACGTTTTGTATCCGGTGTCGTGTGATCGCGGGCTTCTCGAGGAGAGGAAAATGTGCGCCGCCCACAGGACCGCGGCGGCTGAGTTGGTGACGGCGATGAGACCGCCGGTGGCGGAGACGCCGAGGACTGGAATGAGGATAGCGCCCGAGATGAAGGCGCCGAGGGACGCGCCGACGTGGTCGAGGCTGTCCACCAGTCCCGCGGTGGCAGCGGGTTTGCCGCCGGGCGTGAGGTGGAGAGAGCATGCGACGGGGAAAAGCCATCCGGTGAGAGCGCCGCAGAAAAGCACGTAGCAATAGAAGACCGACTGCGACGCCCAGAGTTTTTCAGCGAGCCATCCGCTGCTCGTCAGGGAGAAGACCGGCGCGGCTGCTAAAGCCGCCGCTGCGAACGCCGCGTGGGCGGCAATGCCGAGGTATGGGGTCGCGCTCCGTTTTTTAAGTACAACGTTGGCGGCGGCGCCTCCGGAAGAGATGCCCATCATGAAGACGCCGGTGATAAGAGCGATTTTCTGATAAAGAACCCCGAGAAGGTTCTGATAACCGAACAGAACGACGAGTTCAAGGCTCATTGCCGAGGCGCCGCAAATGAAAATGGAGACGAGGGCGTTGAAACGCCGGCGCCCGCGGCTGTCAGTCCCGTGACGGACGGACCACAGGAGGCAGGAGATGAGCAGGAAGGCGAGTGCGGACAGGAAAGCGGCGCCGCCGTGAAGGTTGATCCATTTGAGTGCGGGGACGATGCGAATGCGGGCGTGGGTCCATGATTCGATGCCTGCGAGCCAGAAGAGAAGATTGTAAAAGTAGACGACCGGGTTTGTGTCCGTGTTGATCCGGACGTTTTCTTTTTTTCGAAGAGATTCCATGAGGTGGGGAATGCGGTATGGCTGCACGAGGGATTCGAAGAGAGAGGGGTGGAAGGTCCTCGTATCGGGATTTCCGGCGAGGCGCCTTGCCGTGAGCGTTGCCACGTCGTCGGTGACCACTCCCGGGGAGAGGGATGAGAAGTACTGGTTGGTTTCGCCCGGGATGGCGACGACGTGGGGGAAGATTTGTTTGAGGGACCGGTAGAGGGAGGACGTCTGGTCTCCCGCTTCGCTGAAGAGGAGGTTTTCGGAGGCTGTTATCCCCACGGAGAAGACGCCGTCGGGCGTCAGCACGCGGGAAGTTTCCCGGAAGAAGCCGGTCGTGAAGTAGCGGTTGGTTGCCGCCGTGGTGGGGTTTTTAGCGTCCACGTGCACAACGTCGTATTTTTTGTCTGTGGTATTGACGAAGAGCCTGCCGTCCGAAAAGTGTATTTTCATCCTGCGGTCTGAAATGCAGTCAATGGTCTCCGCCGGGAGGTGTGGTTTGAGGAGAGCGAGCAATTTTTTATCGAGAAGTACATAGTCAACTCGTTTTACGGGGTAGCGGAGCATTTCGCAGGGGAGGTCGAAAGCGCCGTCGCCGAGAATGAGAGCGCTTTCAGGGTCCGTGTGCTCCGAGAGTATGAAGTTCGCGTTTTTTGAATACGTAAACGGGTCCGGGAACGAGAACAGATATTGACCGTTTCCATAGAGGATGTACTCTCCGGCGAGGGAGGCAAGAACCAAATTTTTGTATTCAGAATTTACGGAATTCAGAAACAAAATGCCCGGATTTATTGATTTCCACCGCGCTATTTCGGTTTTCCGGTCTAATTTTTTGAGAAAGGGGTTTGTCAGGAAGAAGAAGGATGCAATAAGAAGCAACGGAATAAGGGTCATGTACGGACGTCCGGAAATGAGGGCGCGCGGTACAAAAATCGAGACCATGAGAAACGAGACTGACACCATGAGGGCGGAGAATGAATCGAGCCGCGTCACGATAATGAAAGTGAAAACGAGACCTCCGAGGAGGAAGCCGGCGGATTCGACGATGTACAACCTCCCGATGTCCCTTGCGTCCGCGTGACCCCGGTTCTTGAACAGCGCGTTCGCGAGGGGAAAGGTGAAACCTATAAGGAAGCTGGGGACCGACAGCAGCAGGACGCTGAAGACAATCGTGGGGATGAGCGGCGCCTGTTCGCCGGGTGGGACGTGGAGGATGGACCGCAGGTTTCTCACGAGGAGGAGCTGGATGAAAGGCGCCGCCGCGAAGAGGAAAAGGGATGAGATAAAAAGGGCGTGCGCATGTTTTCCGCCGGATGCGGGCGCGCCAAGCCGCGCCCCGATGCCTATCCACATGAGCCATGCGCCGAGGATGACGCCGATTATCAGTTCGTTGCCGTAAAATACCACGAGCATTTCGCGTATGAGCACCGATTGAAGGATGACGGACGCGAAGCCGAGAGCGAAGATAACGGCGTGTACGCTGGTTCTTCCCGGCATGGCTGGTTCCATCCGGGGAATTTTATTGCGGGGGTGAGGCGAAGACAAACGTCCCGTGTTTCTTGAGGGCGGCGTTTTCCTGTAGAATAAATGCAAGGTGGTGTCTGTGGGAGAATTCCACGGCTCGTGCGTCATAGTGCTGCACTGCCACCTTCCCTGGGTGCTGCGCCACGACTCGCTCGAGGAAGAGTGGCTGTTCGAGGCGTGTTCTGAGACGTACATGCCGCTTCTCGATGTTTTTCACAGGCTGCTGGGGGAGGGGGTCTCGCCGAAAGTGAGTCTTACGGTTTCGCCCGTGCTCGCCGAACAGCTTTGTCAGGACTATTTCAGGGAGCGCTTCCGGGAATTCTGCGGCAGGAAGGCGGAGTTTGCGCGCAGGGACCGGGAGGAGTTCGGCGGGGAGCGGGGGCACATACAGTATCTTGCGGAACGGTGGGAGGAGTTTTACTGGAGCACCCTGGCGCGGTTCGATGAGACGTACGGCGGCGACATCCTCGGGTCGTTCGGCGAGCTGCACAGGGCGGGGCACGTGGAACTGATCACGTGCGGGGCGACGCACGCTTATCTTCCCGCGCTGGCGGAGGATTGTTCGGTGGCCGCGCAGGTGGAGATGGCGGCGAGGAATTTCCGGAACCATTTCGGCGTCCACCCTGGGGGGATATGGCTTCCCGAGTGCGGCTACCGTCCGGGCGGCTACTGGAAGCCGCCGACGCCCGGGCGGCAGCACGAATGGGGTTACGAGAGGCGCGGATTGGAGCATTTCCTGAGCGCTAACGACCTGAGGTTTTTCATAGTTGACGGACACCAGTTGCAGAGGGCGTGGCCTCCGGGGGTGATAAAGAACCCCATGTTCGCATACTGGGCGAGGGGCGGGTCCGAGCCGCGTGGACCGGTGGCGGTGCTGTCCCGCGACATTACGCTTTCCCTTCAGGTGTGGCGCCACGAGGTAGGCTATCCCGGCGACGGGAGCTACCTTGATTTCCACAAGAAGCATCACCCCAGCCGGCTGCGGTACTGGAAAATCACCCACGACAAGCTGGACATGGCGTACAAGCATCTTTATTACCCCGACGACGCCATCCGGCAGAAGATTCCCGAACACGCGGGTCACTACAAGTGGCTCATCGCGGAGAGTCTGAAGGCGAACCATTCCGCTTCCGGGGAGCCGGGGATGGTTCTGGCGGCGTTTGACGCCGAATTATTCGGGCACTGGTGGTTCGAGGGGCCGCTGTTTCTGTACCATCTCATAAAGTGGATCAGCCAGGACCCCGAGATAAGCACCGAGACGTGCAGCGGGGTTCTCGGGCGCCTCCCGCCGAAGGCGGACCTGTACCTGCCGGAATCCTCGTGGGGCAATAACTTCGACAGTTCCACGTGGATCAATCCCGAGGTGTACTGGGTGCTCGACAGGGAGTACGACGCCGAGCGTGAGATGAGAAGCCTCACGTGGGAGTTCGGGGAGAAGTACGGCGACGAGGCGCTGGCGCGCGTTCTGCGTCAGTGCGCGCGGGAGCTTATGCTGCTGCAGGCGTCGGACTGGAAATTCATGATAACGAACTGGTCAACGCGCGATCACGGGGAGCGGAGGGCGGTGGAGCATTACAATGACTTCAAGCGTCTTGCGGCGCTCGCATGGAAGTATGGCAGAGGGGAGTGGGTTGACGAAGGCGAATGGGTGTTCCTTCACGATTGCGAGACGCGGGACGGTCTTTTTCCCGACATCGTCCTTAGCTGGTACCGCTGACAGCGGGTTTTTCATTTTTCCGCCTCTCCGGGTCTCTCCACTCCCGGCATGGCGATGATCTCTGCGCGGCTTTTGTTCAGCAGGTATTTGAGCGCCGCCTCCC
>JBFMFE010000090.1:0-5020 GCA_040752295.1 bacterium | reverse complement strand
GTCTCTCCGTTATGTCGAGGTTGGCGAGGATTTTAATTCTCGACACCACGGACGGCTCGATGTTCTTGGGTATCTGCATGACGTCGTGAAGGACGCCGTCAATGCGGTACCGCACCCTCATGTCGCCCTCCTGGGGTTCGAGGTGCACGTCGCTCGCCCGCTCGTGTATCGCCCCGTCCACTATGTCCATGACGAGCCTCACGATGGGGGGCGCCTCGACCGCGTCCACCACCTCGTCGAGAACGAACCGGGACTGCGCGGCGGGGACGTGCTCGCCGACGTGCATGTCAATGATCGTCTGGCGGGTCCTGTGCCGGGTGCTGAACGAGAGGTTCAGGGCGTAGCGGATGTCGTTCTCGGACGCGGCGACCGGCATCACGCGGTACCCGGTCGTAAGCTCGATCTCGTCGAGGACGGCGGGGTCAATCGGCGGGAACATGGCGACGTACACGTCGCCGCCCCTGACCTCCACCGGGATGATGTTGTTGCGCCTCAGGAACTCTTCGCTCAGCAGGTGTGGGACCTGCGGGTCTATGTTTATTTCCTTGAGGTCCACCGAGGGTATGTTGAGGTGGTCGCCGAGGCAGCGGATCACCTGAGCGTCGCTTGCGAACCCGAGGCGGGTCACCGCCCGCGCGACCGCCTGCTCGCCCCTTCCCTCGGTCTCGGCAAGCACCCGTTCCGCCTGTTCGGATGTAAGGTGTCCCCTTGCGACAAGGAGATCGAGGGTCTTGCTTCGTCTCAGCGGCGGCGCCAGTGGGGGTTCCTCCGTTTCAGGGTTCCCCTATGCCGTATTTTTTCATCTTGTTGTGGAGGCTTTTGCGGCAGATTTTGAGGAGTTCGGCTGTCCTTGTCCTGCTCCAGTTCGTCTTTGCGAGCGCCTCGGTGATGAGCCTCTTTTCCGCCGCCTCTGTGAGGCTTTCAACGATCTCCGGCAGCGAGTGGTCCCATCCTTTCGCCGCCGGGTTCGCCACGGTTCTCATGCCGCGGTCCGCGCCGTGAAGCATGACGGGCAGCGAGATGCCTTCGTCTATAACCTCGCCCCTTGACGTCACCACCGCGCGCTGCATGACGTTCTCCAGTTCGCGCACGTTTCCCGGCCAGTCGTAGTCCATGAGGAGGCGCATCGCACCCTGCGAGAGACCCTTTCTTTCCACGCCGAACCTCTTGTGCGCCTGATCCAGAAAGTGCTCGACGAGCAGGGGGATATCGGTTTTTCTCGCCCTCAGCGGGGGGAGGAAGATGGGAACGACGTTGAGGCGGAAGTAAAGGTCTTCCCTGAACCTGCCTTCCTGTATGAGACGCGGCAGGTCCTTGTTTGTGGCGGCGATAATGCGGATGTCCACCTCGATGACGCCGGTGCCGCCGAGGCGCTCGAATTTCTTTTCCTCGAGAACGCGCAGGAGCTTGGACTGTGTGACCATGCTCATGTCGCCGATCTCGTCGAGGAAAAGCGTGCCGCCGTTGGCGACCTCGAACTTACCCTCTTTCATCGCGCCGGCGCCGGTGAACGCGCCCTTCTCGTGTCCGAAAAGCTCGCTTTCAAGCAGGGTTTCGGGTATCGCCGCGCAGTTGATCTTCACCAGCGGGGCGTCCCTGCGCGGACTGTTGCGGTGTATCAGTGTCGCGATCAGTTCCTTGCCGGTCCCGCTCTCGCCGTACAGTATCACGGTCACGTCGTTGTTGATCACCTTGCTCACGAGTTCGAGCACGTCGCGCATCTCCTTGCTGTTTCCCACCACCCCGTCGAAGGAGTACCGTTCCGACAGCCGCTTGCGCAGCAGCTTTATTTCCTCTTCGAGCTTCTGCTTTTCCACCGCCCGTTTCACGACGACCCTCATCTCGTCCACGTCGAACGGCTTCGTGAAATAGTCGTACGCCCCCTTGCGCAGCGTCTCCATGGCGACCTTTTTCGACCCGTAGGCGGTCATCATGATGACCGGAAGCTCCGGTTTTTCCTTCTTTATTTCCTCGAGCACCTCCATGCCTCCGATGCGGGACATACGTATGTCGAGTATGACGGCGCCGAAGCCGTCGGCGCGCAGGAGGCGCAGCGCCTCCTCGCCGCTCGCCGCGAGCGCCACCTCGTAGTTCTCCCGCGACAGCGCCTCCCTCAGGAAAAAACGCATGTTCTCCTCGTCGTCAACGACGAGTACCTTATGAGCCGGTTCCGGCATGTTCAGCGCGCGTCTCCTCCCGCGGTTGGTCCCGTCTCACCGGAAGATATATTTCGAAGCAGGTCTCCTTGTCCGGCTCGCTCGTCACCTTTATGAAGCCGTCGTGGGATTCCACGACCTGCCTTGCGATGACAAGCCCGAAACCCGACCCGTTGTCCTTTGTGGTGAAGCTCGGATCGAAAACGCGCTCGAGGTCGTCCGCCGCTATCCCCTCTCCCGTATCCGCGATCCGCACGCGGACGAACCCGCCGTCCCCTCCCCCGGGATCGGCGGCGGTCCCGGTCTCTATCGTCACACTCCCGCTGTCCTCGATAGCCTGAAAGGCGTTTATGAGCACGTTGACGAGTGCCTGAATGAGGTTTTCGCTCTGCACCAGTATCCTCGGCACGTCGGGCTGGTATCTCTCGATAACCTCTATTTCCCTGTCCTTTATCTCGTGGCGGCTGAGCATGAGGGCGTCGCGCAGCAGGTCGTTCACCCCCTCCATCGTCCACCCGGACGCCGTCGGCTGGAGGAACCTCAGGAGCCGGTCCAGGACACCGCTTATCCTGTCGGCGTCCTTCAGGATGACGTCCGCGTAGTCGCTCAGCGCCGACCCGCTCCGTCCGGACTCCTTGAGGAGCTGGGCAAGACCCCTTATCGAGCAGAGGGGGTTGCGAATCTGGTGGGCGATGCCAGCGGCAAGCCCTCCGAGCGTCGTAAGACGGTCAACCTTCTTCATCTGGTCTTCCAGCTTCTTGAGATGCTCCACGTCCTCGAATGACACTATGATGCCGATGAGCGTGTCCTCCCGGTCTTTCAGCAGCGAAGTGGAGATGGAGACGGGGATGCCGTCCCTGTGCCTTGTGAACACAACGAGCCTCCTGCCCGCCACCGTGGTCCTCTCGTCAATCACCGCATTTATAACGTCGTGGAACTCCGCGTTTTCCGGCACGTCGGGAAAAACGGTCTCGAGGGGGTTCCCGACCGCCTCGTTGGATGGGTATCCGAGGATGATCTCCGCGTCGGCGCTGAATGTCGAGATCACCTTGTTCCTGTTGACGGTGATGACGCCGCCGGACATGCTCTGTATGAGGTACCTGTTGATCGAGGAGATCATCTCGTTGAACGCGGAGCCGAGGAGGGCGATCTCCCCTTCGCCGTCCACGAAGATAGTTCTCGACAGGTCGCCCCTGGCGATGCTCGCGGTGCCCACGGCGAGCCGCCGGATGGGCGTCGTGATGGTGAGCGCGAGGGCGATGCCCGTGACGGCGGCGATGACCGCGCCGATGATTATGATGATCGTCGTGTCGCCGAGAGCCTCCTGTATTCGGTCAATGTATTCGATCCTCGAAGCCGGTGTCCAGTCGCCGCTCAGCAGCTTCGGCTGGTTCCAGTAGATGATCGCCAGCCCGAGCGCGAGGACGAGAATGGTGGTGAAGAGCGGTATCGCGATCATCAGCCTGAAGCGGACTTTCTTCTTGGAGATGAAGAACCCCTGTGTGTACGCGGCGCCGTTCCCCGCGCCTTTTCTCGTTCGTCCCGGAAGGTTCGCCATGGCGGTCAGCTTATTTTCAGCGCTTTCTTCACCTTGTCCACCAGCCTGGCGGGGTTGAAGGGTTTCACGATGTAATCCACCGCCCCCATCGAGAGAGCGCGCTCGATTGCCTGCTGGTCGCCCTTGGACGTGAGCATGACGATCACTATCGAACGGGTCTTCTTTTCGTTCTTCAGCATGGAAAGCACCGTGAAGCCGTCAATGCCCGGCATCATGATGTCGAGCAGCACAAGGTGCGGCGCGAACGCCCGCGCCATATCGAGAGCCAGTTCGCCCGATATCGCCGTTTCCACGTCGAACCCCGCGTACTTCAGCCGGGTTGATAATATGGAAAGCAGGCTCTCCTCGTCATCAACGATCAGAATCTTCTTCTTCGCCATTCTCCACTGACTCTGAACCGCATTCCCATATATTATATATATTCCCGGTTTTTGCGCAAAAATTTATACCGGAACGCCCCCGGCGGTCCGCGCGCGCCGTCCACCCGCGCTCGAAAAGCGCTTGAAAACCGGGCTATAATAATGTTGTGATGACGGCGGAAAGCGGGCGGGAGACGGGGGAGCGATACCGCTCCTTCTCCGGGTTCCTCAGGGAGCGCTTCGGGGAGAGGGTGTACAAGGTCTCCATTGACGCCGGTTTCACGTGCCCGAACCGCGACGGGACGCTCGGCGTGGGGGGGTGCATCTACTGCAACAACACCGGGTTCAGCCCGAACACGCGACGCGACAGGCGTCCGGTGCGCGAGCAGGCGCTCGACGGGATGGAGTACATGCGCCGCCGGTACCGCGCCCGCAGGTTCATCGCCTACTTTCAGGCGTACACAAACACATACGCGCCCGTGGAGCGGCTCGAGGCGCTCTACGGCGAGGCGCTGTCCCTCCCCGACGTCGTGGGGCTGTCCATCGGCACGCGTCCCGACTGCGTTGACGAGAAGGTACTCAACCTCGTCGAATCTTACGCCGGAAAATACCACGTGTGGCTCGAACTCGGACTCCAGAGCGCGAGGAATCGTACGCTGAGGTTTCTCAACCGCGGGCACACGGTCGAGACGTTCGAGGCCGCGGCGGCGAGGGCGAAACGCCGCCGCGGAATCCACGTGTGCGCACACGTCATTCTGGGGCTGCCCGGCGAGACGAGGCGCGACATGTTAGCCTCCGCCGGCGTTCTCACCCGCGCCGGGGTGGACGGCGCCAAAATCCATCTCATGCACGTGCTCGGGGACACGCCGCTCGAAAGGATGTACCGCGAGGGAAAGCTCGCCACTTTCACCATGCACGAGTACGCCCGGCTCGTGTGCGACTACCTC
>JBFMFE010000089.1:0-23195 GCA_040752295.1 bacterium | reverse complement strand
GCCGCAGCCGTCGGGATAGGGCAACGTCGCGCAGTTCGGGGCGCATACCCAACTCGTCGTGTCGCAGAACCCGCTCGCGCAGTCGACGCCCGTTGCGCAGCCGCAGCCGTCGGGATAGGGCAACGTCACGCAGTTCGGGGCGCATACCCAACTCGTCGTGTCGCAGAACCCGCTCGCGCATTCGACGCCCGTTGCGCAGCAGCAGCCATCGGGATAGGGCAACGTCACGCAGTTCGGGGCGCATACCCAACTCGTCGTGTCGCAGAACCCGCTCGCGCAGTCGGCGCCCGTGGCGCACGTGCACCCGTCGGCATACGGCAGCGTCGTGCAGTCCGCGGGAGGCGGCGCGACGCCGGGGCAGCCGTCGGGCGAAGTTGTTGCGGTTGTGGTGAAATCGTCCTCGGGCGTGCACGGACAGCCGTCGTAGAGGTTGTCTATGGTGTCCATGTCGCAATCGCCTGCGACGTACTGGTTGCAGCCTGCGCCGGCGGTGCCCGCCGGGCAGACGGTCGTGTCCGGCACGCACGGCGCCGTGTCGGCTTCGTTGGCAATCCCGTCGCCGTCGCAGTCGCCGCCGTAAACGCTGTAATCGCAGCCGCCCTCGCACATCGTACCGCAGTCCGTGGGGCATCCGGCGGTGTTGAATTCGTAGTTGTCGCAGACGTAATCGCCGCATTTGCAGTCGGCGCAGCCGAGAGAGTCCTCATTCATGGGATCGCATATCAGGTCGTTATTGCACCCCGAGGGCGGCATGCATATACCATCATAAATACTACAGAACCCGCTCGCGCAGTCGGCACCCGTGGCGCAGATGCAGCCGTCGGCTTTCGGCGCCGTATCGCACCCCTGCATCGCCACGCACGTCTGCGTCACTCCGTCGAAATAGGTCCCCGCAGGGCAGACGCATTCGGGGTAATCAAGCGCAGGAACCTGTCCGCCGGAGCACGTCGCGACGCACGAGTTCAGGACATAGTCGAAGTACGGCGTGCTGCCGCTGCACACGCACCCGCCGTATGCGTCGGGGGCGGTGCCGGCGGGGCACGACGCCGAACAGTATCCCGTGTAGGGGTCCATGTACGTTCCCGGAGCGCAGACGCACTCGCCGCTCACGGTGTCGCCCACGTATCCCGCGGGACAGGTGGTGACGCATACTCCTGAGAGATAGTCAATGAACTGCCCGGCGGGACATGCAGTCGGCGGCGGCGGGCAGAAACTCTCGGCAGAGGAGCCGAATCTGCACGGGCAGGGGTCGTAGTCGTTCGTCGCGCCGTCGGCGTCGCAGTCGCCGGTCGGGAGCGAGAGGTCGCATCCCGCGGCGGGCGTGTCCGGCGGACACTTGTAATCGCCCGTCGGGAAGCACGGCTCTGTGTCCTGCGAGTTCAGCACACCGTCGGCGTCGCAGTCGCCTATCACGCCGTAGTCGCATCCCGAGCCGGGCGTGCCCGCGGGGCAGATCGTCGCGCTCGTCGTGACAACGCACGTGTTCGTCATCCAGTCCTCATACGTTCCGGGCGGGCAGTAGCAGGAGTTCCACACCGTGTCCGCCACCTGACCGCCGCTGCACTGCGTGACGCAGGTGTTTTTGAACATGTCGTAAAGGGGCGCTGTGTCAGGGCAGACGCATTCGTAGCCGTCGGGGGACACGACGAAGCCGGCGGGACAGGAAGTACCGCACTTTCCGGTGGTGTAATCCATGAACGTGCCGGTCGGGCAGTAGCACTCGCGCGTGGAGGAATCGGCGACCTGACCGCCCGTGCAGGCTGTGACGCACTGACCGACGGCGTAGTCCATGTATTCGCCGGTCGCGCACGTGAGGTAGTCCTGCACCTTGCACGCCCCGAGAGCCGCGTCCCAGACAGTGCCGATTGGGCAGGCGCAGGCGCCTGTCGCGTCGGGTATCATTCCTCCATAGCAGTAGCCCGCCGCTGAAACCGCGGCGCCGGGATAGTCCGCGGGGTTGTTCGGGTCGGTGCCGTAGTCAATTTCCAGCGCGTCCGGGTATCCGTCGCCGTCGCTGTCGGTTGCGGCGATCGCCCCGACTGTCACAGGCGTCGAGTTCGGATCGTTGTAGTTGGAGCCGTACGAGAACTCGACCGCGTCCGGGTAGCCGTCACCGTCGCTGTCGGCGTACGCCGCGCCCGGATAGTCGAGGGGGTTGAACGGGTCGGTGTATTCTGTGATTTCGTTGCCGTCGAGGTAGCCGTCGCCGTCGGTGTCCATACTGTATGGATTGGTGCCGATGACGACTTCGTCCATGTTGAGAAGCCCGTCCTTGTCGCAGTCGCCGTCAGGGCTTGCGTATGCGTCGCAGCGCGCCGCGCACGTGGCGTCCGTCTTAAGAATGGTGACGGTCGAGTCGTACGGGTTGCAGTCCGCTCCGTTCGTCACACCGTCGAAGTCGCAGTCGCCGGCGGGGTCCGCGAAGTCGCACGCCACCGTTGTGTCCTCGTCGGCGATTCCGTCGCCGTCGTTGTCAATTCCGTCAATGTATTCCTCGTCAACCATGAAGTCGCCGTCGTTGTCAATTCCGTCGTCCGGGAAGATGGCGCCCGCCGCGACGTGGACGGCGCACCTCGAATCCGTGTAGGAATAGTTCACAATCGGCTCGTACGGGTTGCAGTCCTCGCCGTTGGCGATCCCGTCGCGGTCGCAGTCGCCTGTGGGGTTGCCGAAGTCGCACATCAGGTCTTCGTCTATTCTTCCGTCGAAATCGTTGTCGAGTCCGTCCCGTATCTCCTCGTCCACAAGCCCGTCGCAGTCGTTGTCGAATCCGTCGTCAACGCTCACCGCCGTTGGCTTGCACTCCGGCCTTTCGAGAATGATGGACACGGGAGAACTCACTACGTCACCCACACGCGCCACGACTGTCAGCGGCGACGCGGGCGGATGATCGAACCATATCTCGGCCTTACCGAAGTATTCTCCGGTGCTCGTCACACCCGGCATCGGCTCGATTAAGGCGTCCCCGAGGAACCCCGGGTTCCCGCTCTCGAGCGTCGCGACCAATCCGTAGGGTATGGGCGACGGCGATTTCGCCGTCACCTTCGCGACGAGCGTCGTTATGTCGCCGAACCACTGCCCCGTCGTCGTCAGGTTCACCGATACCTTTGTGACCGGCGAAACACGCGCGGCGTCCACGACCGCCCCGCTCTCGACTTCCTCTTTCGTCACCTGCCCGTACTCGTCGTACGCCTCGAACACAAGCGTCTGGGCGCATTCGCCAAGCTCGAAGTTGTCAATCTGGAACGACCCGTCCGTGTAAACGACGGCGGTCTCGAGGTCGAATATCAGAACGCCGTTCACTACGAGCTGCGCCTCGGGGTCGGTTATCCCGGCAAGGTCCACGAAGGGACAACTCGTGAACCCCGAGGACGGGCTTGTGATTATGAGCGTCGGCGGTCCGACGACCGACACGGCGATGGAGGTACCGGCGTCGTTGCCCTCGTCGTCGGTGCACGTCGCCTCAAGCTCGAGTTCGCCTTCGGATATCTCAACGTCCGCTTCGAACGTGCCGTCGTCACCGGCGGTTACGACCACCCCCTCCACGTCGCACACCGCCCCGGGGATGCTCTCCCCCTTCACCGTTATCTTTCCGGCGCTGAGCGGAAACTCGTCGCCGTCCGAGGGTTCCGTGATGAGCGCGAATATCTCCTCGGCTTCCGCGCACAGCCCTTCCACGCACGCACCGGAACAGCACTCCTCGTCCATCGCGCATTCCTCGTCGGCGTCCAGACACTCCTCTTCCTCGCCCTTCGGAACGCACCTGCCGTCCACGCAGTCCTCGCTGCAGCACTCCTCGTCCCGTTCGCACGCCTCGTCGTCTTTGAGACAGGCGGCTGCCACCTCTTCTTCTTCTTCCTTCACGCACAGCCCTTCGCTGCACTTGCCTGAGCAGCAGCTGGAATCGTCGGCGCACTCAGCTCCGTCAACGAAGCACGCGCTCTGCGACGCCTGTTCCTCGCCGACGCATTTCCCCTCTTCGCACTTTCCGCTCCAGCAGTCCTCGTTCACCTCGCACGAGTACATGTCGTCCTCGGTAACCTCCGTTGGGGTTCCCGGAGTTTCTCCGGGGTTGACTGTGACCTGCGTTCCGGCGGGGACGTTGACGGTCTGCCCCTGGGCGGTCACGTCAACGCTGCCGGTGTAGGTGGTGACGGCGGTGGTGTTGTCTGCGGCGTTCTCCATGTCGAAGACGGTGCCGCGAACGCCCGCCACGGCGGTCGGCGTGGAGATTTCAAACGAAGAGCTGGGGTTCTGTAGTTTTTCGGCGCGCCCTTTGAGCTTGCCGATCATAAGCCCCATGTCGGAATTGACGGTCTTCGTACGAGGGTCAACGTCTATGTTGTTGACCGTGAAGTTCGTGAACGCCGTCAGCTTGAGCGTGTTCCCCGCGCCCCACCTGAGAAGGGCTGATGACTTCGCCCCCGTCTTTATCATGGCGCCGCTCTCCACGAGCATGCCCTCTGTCGCGGGAATCCAGCCGCCGCCGGGCGGCTGAACCTGCACGTCGCCTGTTATCGTCGTCAGTGACGCTTTGACTGGTATCGCGTGGGACGCCGCCGATGCCGCGACGACAAGTCCCACGGTGAGACCGACGATTGACAAAAGACGCGTTGCATTCATCTGGAACCCCCGTTTGAAAAAAATTTTTTTTAACGACGGACGACTCATCAATCAGCGCTTTTAAAAGATCAGATGACCGAAATTATAACACACTTTCAACGATTTGGAGCGGTGTCTTAAAAATTTTTTTAAACCGGATTTCAACGGCATTTAAGAGGGATTATACACGGAAACCGGGAAAAGTCCAGAGGAATTTCGTGTGATTTTCATCACACCGGCTTAATGCCTTGAGAAAACCGCTTCATGCGTGCTCGATCTCCCGTAAGCTCACCCGTCCTTTCGGGCTGCGGGCTACAGGCTACGGCAAAAAACTGAACTACCAAAGACTTCGGGCTGCGGGCTACAGGCTACACCAGATTTACCCGCGCATGGGGAAAGAACGTTTCAAGCTGCAAGTTCAAAGTTGACTTCCCCAACACACTGGGGCAGGCAGGCGCCCTACATTCTGCCCTCGAGACCTTTCATGTTGGTTACGACGACGAACTTCTTTTTTATTTTTATGTAGCCCATTGACTGAAGCGTGCGCAGAGCGCGCGTGAGCGTCTCGCGCGTCGTGCCGACGAGGTTGGCGAGTTCCGTCCTGCTGAAGTCGAGCGGGACGTTGACTCCGTCGGACTGTTTCTCGCCCGAGGACGCCGCGAGGTCTATGAGCGTGCCGGCGAGCCTCCCGCAGACGTCCATGAAGGCGAGGCTCTCGATGCGCTGGTTCGCCCTGCGCAGCCTCCTGCCCAGCACGCGCATGATCTTGATCCCGAGTTCGGGGTGCTTTTTCAACTGGTTGAGGAACTCCTCGCGCGTGAGGACGAGCACCTCTGTCGGCTCCTGCGCCACGACCGTCGCCGAGCGCGGCTCGCCGTCAAGGAGCGCCAGTTCACCGAAAAACTCCTTCGGCTTGAGCACGTCAACGATGAACTCTTTCCCGTCCTCGTCCGAAAGTATGACCTTGACCCGCCCGTCTATGATGGAAAAAAACGTGTCGCCCCTCTCCAGCTTGTGTATGATCACCTCGTTCTTCTCGTAGCGCCTCACCGTCGCCGCCTGGGCGATGACCTTCAGCTCCCTCTGCGAGAACTCGTTGAAGAGCGGTACTTCGCGAAGAGCCGTCTGGAACCTGTTCATGGCTCACTTCCTTTCCCGCCTGGCGTCATGTCAACGGTCACATGTCGCGCTGAAAAACGAATGTCGAATAACGAACAGGGAATGTCGAATGATGAAGTTTTCCTGCGTTTTCCTTCGATATTCCGCGGTTTCCTGTTCGATATTCGACATTCGATTTATCACGCCCTGCTTTTCCGTCCGGCGGGGTACGGCGACCCCGTCCTTCAATTATATAACAGGCTCGAATACGTCACTTTATTGTTGACGCGACACTAAGTGTATCTGGCGCGCGCCGCCTCATCGCCGCTCTGCCTTCCCCGCCCGTTCATACCCCGCCGTCACCCGCCCGGGCGCCGGTTACTCCCTCGTAAATATCGAGTGTTTTCGAGGCGATCCTGTCCCACGTGAAATCGGCGAGGACTCGCTGCCGGGCGTTGCGTCCGAGGCGCTCCATGTCCCCCTCCATCAGCAGCCCGATGCCCCAGGCGATGTCCTCGGGCGAGCGGGGGTTGACGTGCACGCCGCACATGGCGGGTCCCTCCGTGACGACCTGCTCCCTGAACCCGCTCGTGCCCTGGGCGCCGACGACCACGGGTTTACCCATCGCCATCGCCTCCAGCGAGACGATGCCGAAAGGCTCGTAGAAGGAGGGAAAGACGGCGAGGTCGCAGGCGGCGTAGTGCAGAATGCGCTCCCGTTCGTCAACGAACTCGGCGCGCACGGCGGCGCGGCTTTCGACGCCCGCTTCCCTGAGTATGCCCCTCACCTGTCCCTCAAGCTCGCCGCGCCCGAGGAAAACGAACTTCGCCCGGGGGAAGCGGTCGAGCACAATGGGGACGGCGCGGGCGAGCGGGACGACGCCCTTGACCTTTGTGAGCCGCCCGACGAAAAGCACCATCGTCTCGCCCGCGCCGACGTCGTAGCGCTCCCTCAACCGTTCCCTCATTTCGCCGTCGAAGCGCGCGGGGTCGTATTTTGCGGCGTCAACCCCGTTCCACGCCACCGCCACCTTCTCCGGGGGAACGCCCATGCCTTCGACTTCGTCCTTCATCGCGTGCGACACCGTGACGACCCTGTCGGCGACCGTCGCGCCCCAGACTTCCATGAACCTTATGCTTGGCGACCCGGCGCCTTCCTGGCGTCCGCCCTCCGTGGAGTGGACATGGAAAACGAACGGCGACTTCGTCTGCCTCGCCGCGACCGCCGCACCCATCGCGCCCAGCCAGTCGTGTCCCACCACTACGTCGAACTTCCGCCCCTCCGTCACGACCGCGTTCGCGCCCAGCATGTTGTAGCCTATGACCTCGCCGAGGTACGAAAGCCCGTCGCCCCACCGGCGGAACTCCTCGGTGACGAAAAACGGCAGCCCCGCCGCCCAGTCGCACATCGCCGGACGCAGAACCTCCACGCCGTTCCACGTGTCGCGCTCCGCAAGTCCCCCCGGATTGGGAGCGACGACGCAGACACGGTGCCCGAACTCCACGTACTTTTTCGTTGTTTCGAGCGCGTACGTGCCCAGTCCCCCGTATATCCGGGGAGGGTACTCGAACGAAAATATGAGAAGTCTCACACGCTTTCCTCCCCCCACTCATCCGCCCGCAAATCCGCTGCTTTACCGAACATTTTAGCCAACAACCGCCCGGAAATACAACTTTATCCGGACTTTCGCAATAAGTAGGCTCCATCCCGGAGGATGGAGCCAGCGGTTCAGTCAACGTGCCCCTGCCCGTGTGCCTGCCTGTGCGTGTCCGCACGCAGACAGGCGTGCCCGTGCCCGCATTCTTTTATTTCTTTTCGGGTACGCTCACGGGCACGAAAGAAAAAACATTTACAGAAAAACTCCGGTCATGGCCACGAATTCTCCGATTTGCCGGCTCCATGCTCAGTCATGGAGCCATAAGTAGGCTCCATCCCGGAGGATGGAGCCAGCGGTTAAAAACCGCTTGAAAACACAAAATTTATTTTCATCGCGTAATCCCGGCGGGATTCAGAGGGCGGCGATCAGGACGCGAAGCGCCTTGGAGTGCCTGCCTGTGCGTGAACGCACGCAGACAGGCGGGGATTTATCACCGCTTTGCCTTTGCCGGCGATTAATCGCCGGCTTTGAAAGCGGCGCTGAAGCGCCGCAGTCCAAATTTGCAATAAGCGTGATGCGCCCTAAAGTGCGGGCGAGCGTGCGACGAAGAAGGAGCATACGTCTGCGAGCGCCGTGCCTGCGCCGCCGGCCTGTCTGCTGTGCTCGGCACAGGCAGGCGCGGCAGGCAGGCCCGCGAGAAGGTGAGCTGGCTGGTGTGCAAACACCGCCTTGTTTCCCGCGCTCCGCGCGGGAGTGAAGGCGGCGATGACTCGCCGCAGTCCAAGGCCTGCCTGCCGCCTGCCTGTGCGGGTGGGCATCTCCCGCACCTGTCTGCCCCGGCCAGGCAGGCGCAGACAGGGCAGGCAGGCGGCTGACTCCGCAATCCATCGTGACGAAGAATGTGCGAATGATTACAATGATGAAACAGCCTGTAAATCTTGAATGCGCAAGGGGCGGATACTATGATTGATTAAGATTGCTTACGTTGCGGACAGGAACGAATCTCTTTGAAATCCGCGCGGGGTGATTACGGATGGTAAAGATTTATAGAAGGTATGAGTTCGAACACGACCTTGACACCGTACTCAAGGTCTGCTTCTTCGACATCTGGGCGCAGGAGAACCCGTTCAGCGACCTGCCGAACATCAGAAGCTGCAAGCTCCAGAAGCGGGAGGAGCGGGAGGGGAAGACGTACCTGACCGTGCTCTACAGCGCCCACGGGCAGATACCGAAGTTCATCCAGCACCTTATCAAACCCAGAATGCTCAGCTGGCGCGAGACGGGTGTGTGGGACCCCGCGGCGCTCGTGTATAGCTTCCAGATAATACCCTTCTACTTCACGAGCATATTCACGTGCAAAGGGACATGGAGCTATCATCCGGTGAGCGATGAGAAGACGATACAGATATGCGACGGGTTCATTGAGATAAGGATGCCCGTGTTCGGACCTTTCGTGGAGAAGGAGATAATCAAGAACCTGTACGTAAACCTCGACAACGGGTACAGGGACGGGGCGAAGAAGATGAGTGAGGAGAAGCGGAGAAAAGGATGAGGGGCGCCGCGGAGAACATGGAAGGCGACGAAAAAACAAAGGTAAAGAGGGGTTGAAGTGTATTATATTAAGATATTTACACGGGAAATGAATGCTATTCCTTAAAAAACATGAATAAATACGTGAATATCTTTAATTTATTCTTTCTAATAACAGTAAATCCATGCCGCGGCAACAAATTATTTGCATAATCGAGACGGACGTGTTAAAATTGACGGGTTTCAAAATCTGACGGGCGCGGCGGGGAATGCGTTGCAATGAGCGAAAACACTGAATTCGGCGGCGTTTTCAGCGGCATCGAGGACGCGATAAGGGACATCAAGCTCGGCAAGTTCGTCATCGTCGTGGACGACGAGGACAGGGAAAACGAGGGCGACCTGATAACGGCTGCCGAGCTTGTGACGGCGGAGCACATCAATTTCCTGTGCAGGCACGCCCGCGGGCTGATATGCGCGCCCCTGACGGCGGACAGGTGCCGCGAGCTTGATCTCGCGCCGATGGTGACGGAGAACACCGAGTCTCACGAGACGGCGTTCACGGTCTCGGTGGACGTGAAAAAGGGCACGACGACGGGGATTTCGGCGCACGACAGGGCATTGACGATACGGGCGCTGGTGGACCCGCGGACGCAGCCGGGCGACCTTTCGCGGCCGGGGCACATCTTCCCCCTCGAAGCGCGGACGGGGGGCGTTCTCACGCGCGCCGGGCACACGGAGACGGCAACGGATTTGGCGCGGCTCGCGGGGCTTTACCCCGCGGGGGTGATCTGCGAGATAATGAACGAGGACGGCACGATGGCGCGGCTGCCACAGCTCGTGGACTTCGCAAAAAAACACGACCTGCGGATCATACAGATAAAGGACCTCATACAGTACAGGCTCTGCACCGAGAAGCTCGTGCGCAGGGTCGCCACGGCGGTTCTGCCCACCGAAGAGGGCAAGTTCACTGCGATCGCCTACGAGTGCCCGATCAAGAACGAGCACCATCTGGCGCTGGTGAAAGGGGACTTCACGCGCGACGAGACCGTTATGGTGAGGGTGCACTCGGAGTGCCTCACGGGTGACACGTTCCACTCGCTGAGGTGCGACTGCGGTGCGCAGCTTCACAAGGCGATGGAGATGATCGTGAAAAAGGGCAAGGGGGTGCTGCTCTACATGCGCCAGGAAGGCAGGGGGATAGGGCTGGCCAACAAGCTGAGGGCGTATCAGCTTCAGGACGCCGGAAAGGACACGGTTGAGGCGAACGCGGAACTTGGTTTTCCGCCCGATTTGAGGGACTACGGGACGGGGGCGCAGATACTGGTTGACCTGGGCATAAGGAACATAGCGCTTTTGACGAACAACCCGAGGAAGGTGGTGGGGCTTGAGGGCTACGGGCTGAAGATAGTGGAGCGCGTACCTATCGAGACGGAGCCGAACAGGAACAACATAGAGTACCTTCGGACGAAGAAGAAGAAGATGGGGCACATGCTGAAGATAAAGTGAGATGACCGCCGGAAGGAGGAGGCACATGGCGAAGATATACGAGGGTGCGCTGAACGCGAAGGGGTTGAAGTTCGGGATAGTTGTGAGCCGGTTCAACGATTTCATATCGGGGCGGCTGCTGGACGGAGCGCTTGACGCGCTGATACGGCTCGGCGCCGAGAGGGACGCGATCGAGGTGGCGTGGGTGCCCGGGGCGTTCGAGGCGCCGCTGGCGGCGCAGAAGATGGCGATGAGCAAGAGGGTGGACGCGGTGATATGCCTTGCGGTGATAATCAGGGGTGCGACGCCGCACTTTGAGTACATCGCGGGGTCGATCACGCGGAACCTGGGTGGGATACCGCTTAAGACGGACGTGCCGGTGAGTTTCGGCGTGATCACCGCCGACACGATCGAGCAGGCGGTGGAGCGTGCGGGAACCAAGTCGGGGAACAAGGGCGCGGACGCGGCGCTCGCAGCGGTGGAAATGGCGAATCTGATGAAACAGTTGTGAGACCGGATTCCGGTCTCCGGACGCCGGTTCGCGGTTGACTATAGCAGGTCTTAAGGACTTCGGTTAGCTTCAGCTTGCGATCACTTTGAAAAGCAGAGGAAATTCAGTTATGCAAATATTCCCAATTAAAGGTCCAATTCGTCGGGACTCGTTCATTCGCATGAGCGAATCCTTGAATAAACCATCTGCCTTACTCGTTCCCGCTTCTTAAGGCTTATCAAGCACTCGACATAATAATCAATTACTTCATCCATTCCCGCCCTGAGGTCTTCTAATTCGGAAATCAGCTCCTTGATATAGTCAAGGCTTTTAGGTATCATTACATCCCTGTAACCTATATCCTGAAATACTTTCAAGAATCGTGCTTCTTCCTCGGAGCGGCATTCGATAAGCTCCTTGCCGACGCGGAGATTCCATCCGAACAAATCCTGCTCAACTCTTGACGGCTCCGAGCCGTATGGAAGTTCCATTTCCATTAGAGCTTTCTTCGGCAGGGAGAGTATTTTTTCCTTGTAGAATTCGCCGATGAGCATCATCGCCGATTCACCGTTTTCAATCGCTCCACTATCGTATCGGTGATCGCATCAAGTTCCCCGTCTTCATTCGCCTTTTTGTTATTGTTAAGGCTCTTCGCCTTTGTGAGGCGCGACTTCACAAGATCAATCACCGCGCGATAAACGTCAAGCTGCTCCTCGTCGTCCAATCCGAGAATCTCGCCCATTATGATTTTGTCAAGTTCCCGTCTGTCGGACCTGACTTTCTCAAGAGCGGTCTCTTCAGGCGACGCCGCTCCAAGTTCGTCGAAGATGGAGCCGATTTCCCTCCTGCCCAGTTTGTTTAATGTTTTCACAAGCTTGCGTTTTGTGGAAGCTTGCAGCGCATTTGGCGCGACTATCATAATCCGGCTTGTTTCTTCCACTGTCGCTTCACCAGCGCCGAGACCCAAGGCTGCGCGCTGGAGTTCAAGATGAAATGGAATTAATGTCGAGTTCAAGCTCGCCGCAATCGTCTCAACATCCATTTTCTTGAGAGGATATAAATGATAAAACCTCTGGTTCGCGAACACGACCTTATTCGTGAGATTGTGTCTGAAACTGGTGTAAAATGCTTTCTGCCATAAGATCCGTGAAGGGGAAATTTCCGGCAACTGATACCAATACTTCCTGTTAGAGCATGTGTCCGTCTTGGAGGGTACCGACACTTTTTCTTTACCCATCTTGTATTGTTTGGTCTCACCGTGTCTTATATATTTTTCCACCAAACTTCCTTTCAGCTTTTTCCTCGGTTCCCTTATAATTACAACAAAGTCTTTAATTTCATTGACATCAATAAAAATGCTGCTGTATTTATCCGGGTTTCTAATTACTGGAAAGACATATTTGTTTTCAACAAGCCATTTTGTGCCGTCGCCGCTTTGAACCAATATTAAATCGGATAATTTCCCTTCGTAGCCGCTGCTTCGAAACATGCGGTTAACATAATCATGTTCGGTTGTGGCAGTAATATTGGACACATAAAACCATGGATCAGCACCGGTGGTAAAACCGCGGCAAATATCGGCTACTTCCGCCAAATGTACAAGTTTCCCTTTTCCTTTCTCCATCACATTGAAGTATATTCCATTTGCCCGAATATATTTTCCCCACTTTGCCCCCTCGTATTTCTTGTTTTCACCGTCATATCCCTCATCCCAGAGGAGTTTCTGTCTTATCGGGAATATTTTCAAATCCTCGTTTTCGTAAAAATCGTTGTGCGCGAGGATGGTTTTTTTGAGGCTGTCTATGGCGTTGCGCCGTTCAACTCGTTTTTCCCAGATGTCCTGCGCCGGGGGGATAAAGCGGCGCAGGGGCTTCTTCATTTGGACGAAGCGGACAAGGTTTTCACCCCTTGCTTTTTCGTCCGCGCATTTTTCGAGTATGACGATGCATGTATTGATGTCGGCTTCAGCGAACCAGCGCTCGACCTTTGATTCGATGATTGCAGTGATTTTGTAATTTTCGAGAAAAAAAGCTTGAAGTCCCTTGCCGAAATCGGCGTCCAGCCATGAGTTGGAGACAATGAATCCGAAGACGCCGCCTTCTCTGAGGAACTTCGTGCCGTGGACGAAGAAATAGGCGTGGATGCCGGCGCGTTTTGATATTTTGGCGGATTTCGCTCCTGAATGTTCCAACGCGTTTTCTATCAGATTCTGCTTGTCAACGCCGGTTTCGGAAATTTCCTCCTGCCGGGTGTACGGCGGATTGCCCACCACGGCGTCGAAGCGCGCGGGGCAGATTATTTCACGTTCCTCGACACCGAGGGTGGATGCGCGCGCTTTACGCCAGGCGCGCGGCGCTTCAAAACCTCTGTCGCCGACAAGCAACTTAAAAAAGTCTTCATGAATTATGTTCGGGTAGTTCCTGTCCACGCCCAGGTCATTGACGGCAAGATTAATCGTGGAAAGATGGGCGGGAAACTTGGCGATGTCGCATCCCCAAAGGGTGTCGAGAATTTTATTGTGCGGCAGTCTCTGGTTCAGAAGCTTTTTGTGCTGATATGCCCGCACGAGGAACGTGCCGGCGCCGCAGGATGGGTCGAGTATCATGTCGTTTTCGTGTTGAAGACAGAATCCGAGAATGAGGTCAACGACGTCGGGACTTGTGAAATACTGCCCCAGGTTGTGGCGCTCCTCTTCGGGGATGAGCCGTTCGAATATCCTTCCTATTATGTCGAAGCCGAGCGAGGAGAAATTATATCTTTTCAGAACGACGATGAGTTCCTTTATCTCGCTAACGACCTCATCCGAGTCTGGGAAGGCGAGCGTGTCTATGAAATCAGTCGTAAAAATCGTCTCGTAATCTATTTTTAAAACATCATCGAAGCAAGCCTTGAGGTCGGCGCGCAGCCTCGCGCCCTTAGTGCGAGTCTCGGGGATATCGAGCGGGTCCAAATCCCGCGGCCTTTTGGCCTGGAGCAAATTGTAGAAAATGATTTTGTTTACGAGCAGGTACGCGGTCTGTCTCGCCGCTTTGTCGAAATCCTGCGGCTGCCAATTAAAATCCCAGCCCTGACTGTAAAACCACAATCCGAGATTTTTCGCGAACGAAGGGGTCTTGTGGCATTGATCATCAATGATTCTTCTGTAATAAACGGAAAGCGCGTTTATTTTTTCATGAAGCCTGAAAACCAGAAAATCGTCTATTGCCAGCTTCGGTTCGGGTTCTTTGCCGGTATGAACGGCCGCCAGTTTCCGAAGAAAATTTTCCAGCTCCCTTTTTATGGGACTGCTGAATCTTGTTTGCTCCAGTTCGTTGATGTCCGTGATTTCTGAAAGAGCGTATTTTTCGACAATCTGTTCTTCTTCGGGCAGGAGCGCATTAACCTTTTCGGTGTTAAACCATAAAAGTCTTTTGAAGTTGGTCACGGCGAAGTATTTCGCCCTTCTTGCCGTGGCTTTTGCCCTTGCCGGCTCTTTTATTTGCTTTTCATCGAATATATCAAAAGCGGGCAGTTTCGCTTCTATTACGCACAAAACCCTTTTGCCGCGCGGCGATTCATAAATAATCGTGTCCGGCATCTTTCTGTCGTCTGCCGAGGTTTCCACGTCCGGCATTCCCAGTTCGATACCTTTGTTCGTGATAATTTCCCGCATCCAATGCATAAACACGGCCACGGCGGATCGTTCGGTTTTGTATGTTTCCGCACTGAAAGCCGTAGGCGTTTTTATGTTTGTTTTTTTTCGCTTCGTCATATTCTGTAAATATTACTCGCCAAAAACTTCTTTGTGAAACTCCTTATCTTCTTTCAAGTCCCTGACAATTATATCTACGCATCTTCTGGTGATTTCGAGCGCGGCGATAATTCTCGCGAGTTTGACATCGGCAAGCCCCTTTATTTTCAGAAATTCAGCAGCCGGCTGGTTGGTCAGCCCTCTGATCGAGCCGAATTTCAACATTATCTCCTCGGCTATTTTTTCGGCTGGTTTTCCTTTGATTCCGGTGGAAATAAGAATGGCAAGGAGTTCGGTGTCCGAAAGGTTTTCGGCGCCGCTGTCGAACAGCTTGCCTCCGGGATGCCGCCATTTTGCCCCTGCTGATTCATTGTTGGGTTTTTCTTTCTTTTTATCATTCACGAGTATGGAATCGAGCCTGGATTTGGGAAAAGTCATGGTTCACCGTCCCGAAAATCGGAAATCGAAGCATATAACGCTTAATTCGTGTTGACCTGCCAAGTCTGGCTTTCAATTTTACCGGATCACCTGGAGCCGGGCAAGAGCCGGGAAAAACGGTCTCTATCGGCAGACGCTCCGGCTGCGCCTATTTTTTCGATCAGCGCCGGGACGACCTCGAAAAGGTCGCCGACCACCCCGAAATCCGCGACGGCGAAGATGGGGGCGTGAGCGTCGGTGTTGACGGCGGCTACGCGCCGCGAGTTTTTCATGCCCAGAAGATGCTGCGGCGCGCCGGACAGCCCGCACGCGAAGTACAGCTCGGGCGCCACCGTCCTCCCCGTCTGCCCCACCTGGCGCCCGCGCTCTATCCATCCGCGTTCGACCGCACCGCGCGTTCCCGCCACCGTCCCGCCGAGCAGTTCAGCGAGCCGCCTTAACAATTCGAAATTCTCCTTCGCGCCGACTCCCCGTCCGCCGGAAACGACCACTTCAGCGTCCCCCACGTCCTCGTCCCCTCCCGTCACGGTCCGCCGGTCCACGAGCCGGATGCGCAGATCGTCTTCATCGTGCTCGAACGGGACGACGACGGTTTCGGCGCGCGGTTCGCACGGCTGCGCCGCGCGGGCGGGGAGAGACTCGGGCAGCGCAGAGACGACCGCCGTGCGGCGCGCTTCGAGGCGGACGTGTATCGTCTCCGAGAGCCTTCCGGCGTAGGCTTCGCGGGCGGCGTGCAGGGTCGCGTCTTCGGCGATTCTCAGGAACGTGCAGTCCGGCGCGAGGGGCGCGGCGAGTTCCACCGCCGTGAGCGCGGCGAGCGTCCGGCTTTCAGTTGTCGCCGGAAACAGAAAGATGAGGGGATTGTGTTCCCCGGCGAGCCGCGCGAGCGCGCGGCGGCGCAGGCAGGGGTATTTCTCCGGGGCGAGAGACAGCCTTACGTCGAGGAGTTTCGCCGCGCCGGGGGGCGGGGCGATGGGTCCGAAGGCGACCGCCTCGAGGGCGGCGCCGGCGGCGACCGCCAGACGCGCCCCTTCGCGCAGCAGCGACAGCGAGGGCGTGGACGCCTCGCCGTTCCTGTTCTCGAGATAGACCCAGACGATTCTCCGCTCGTTCATAGCCGCACGGCGTGGTTCAGCATCGCCGCCAGGGGGAAACCGGCTTAACGTCCGTTCGTTCCCGCGCGCCCGTGCGCGCCGGGGACGTGTCCGCGGCGGTCGTCATCGCTGTATTATCCCCTCGCCGGCGAGCCATTCGAAGAGCTTCTCGATGTTCACCGGGGCGGCGCCTTCGAGCCTGATCCCGTGCTTTTTTCCGGAAAGTCCTCCGGTGAGTATTCCGGCGAGACGGTCCCGTGGCGGCAGGTTCTCCGGCACGCCCAGTCCGCGCTTGTCCTTTGGCTTCGGCGCCGTGAGTTTGACGACGCGCGCGCCCGGTCCGGGCGCGTCCGTCCAGTCGGGGGAAAGTTTCAGGTCTTCCCGGTCGAGCGCCGGGATTTTTTCCCTGCCGGCGCGGATAATGCTTCTCAGGGGCGCGGGAGGGCAGTTTTTCCCGTGCTCGACCGAGAAGAGCGCGGGCAGCGGGCATTCGAACGTAAGGGTCGCGCCTCGGCGCCTGCACGCGGCGAGCGCCGAGGCGGCGGCGGGCGCGACATGAAGATCGCTCACGTCGCCCAGAAAGGGGAGGTCGAGGGCTGCGGCGAGCGCGGGTCCCACAAGTCCCGTGCCGGAATCCGTCGTTCTGGAGCCGCACAGGACAGCATCGGGGCGGAGGCGTTTCAGCGCGGCGGCGAGGGCGCGCGCGGTGAAAAGCGGCGTGGGCGCGTCGAAAGAGGCGTCCCAAACCCTCAGCGCGGCGTCTGCGCCCGCGGCAAGCGCCCGGCGCAGAACGCTCTCCGAGCGCGCCGGTCCGAGCGTGACCGCGTGGACAGTTGTCTCCGGGAAGCTCCTTTTCAGCCGCAGCGCGATCTCAAGCGCGAATTCGCTCCTCGCGTCGAGCCGGAAACCCCCGCCGCCCCCGCCGGGCGCCGTAATCACCCCCGCGGCGTCGGCGCGCAGAGGACCTTCCGGGTCGGTCACTTCGGCGAGGCAGACGGCGACGTTCAACTTTTTCCGCGGCTTCGTCTCTTTATCTTGCACGGCTCGTCCATCGGAAGAAAAACGGGGAAAACGGCGGCACAACCGGAGCGTTAACAGCCGGGAGACCGTCGGACTCAAGCATGACACACGCCGCCGGGCGTTGTCAAACGCATCCCCGCCGCCTCGTTGTTGACTTGCCCGGCGCGCGGGATATAATCAGCGGCGGAACCGGGGTTGACGCGGGCGGCGGCGAGGCGGAAACGGAAGCGGCGGCGCCGCGCCGCGCAGGGAACGGGAAGGGAGGCGCGCCGGAATGACGGGAAAAAAGATAAGGCTCGAAAGGCTGATTGACCGCGGGACGGGGTGCACGGTGATCGTCCCGATGGACCACGGGGTGACGGTGGGACCCATAGCGGGGCTGATTGACATGGGCAAAGCGGTGGACGAGGTCGCCGAGGGCGGCGCGAACGCCGTGCTCGGTCACCTCGGGCTTCCGCTGCACGGTCACCGCGGCTACGGGAAGGACGTGGGGTTGATACTGCACCTTTCGGCGAGCACGGCGCTGAACGTTGACCCCAACCGCAAGGTGCTGGTCAGCAACGTCGAGCGCTGCATCAGAACGGGCGCCGACGGGGTCTCCATTCACGTGAACCTCGGCGCCGAGACGGAGAGCGAGATGCTCAGGGACCTGGGCGAGGTGTCGCTCGCGTGCATGGACTGGGGGATGCCGCTGCTGGCGATGATGTACTGCCGCGGGAAAAAGGTGAAGAGCGAGTACGACGTGAACGTCGTGAAACACGCCGCCCGCGTGGCGTCCGAACTCGGCGCCGACATAGTGAAGGTCAACTACACCGGAACCCCCGAATCGTTCCGCCAGGTCGTGGAGGGTTGTTCCATCCCTGTCGTCATCGCGGGCGGCGAGAAGATGGAGACCGTCGAGGAAGTCCTCCACATGGTCAGGGGAATGAAGGACGCCGGCGGCAGGGGCGTCTCCATCGGGCGGAACGTCTTTCAGGCGGAAAGCCCGCGGCGCATGGTCGCCGCCATAAGCGCAATCGTCCACGGCGACGCCTCCGTGAAAGAGGCGCTGAAGATACTGAAGAGCAAAAACTGAAACGAAAACCGCCGTCCCGCGCTCAAGCGGGCGGAGGTCTGCAAGGCTGCGCCGGAATTTCACGGATTGTACGCCGTCCCGCGCTCCCGCGTGTAGAGGCGATGCTCGATCTGCTGACCGCAGTCAACGCGAAAGCGAACTCCCTCGTGTGGGGACCGCCCATGCTCGCGGCGCTGCTGGGCGTCGGACTGTACTACAGCATGGGAACGCGCCTCGTGCAGTTCGCCAAACTGGGGGCGTCGTTCAGGGAAACCTTCGGGCGGATGTTCGACCGGGAAGGCGGAAAGGCGGGCGACGTGACACCGTTCCAGGCGGTCACGGTCGCGATGGGCGGAACGGTGGGCGTGGGCAACATCGCGGGCGTCGCCACGGCGATTGCCCTCGGCGGACCCGGCGCCGTCTTCTGGATGTGGGTCTCGGGCTTCCTGGGCATGGCGACAAAGTTCGGCGAGGTGGCGCTGGGCATACACTACCGCGTGCGCGAGGAGGGCGGACCGATGGCGGGCGGTCCGATGCACTACATAAAGAGGGGCATGGGCGGAGGATTCACGTTTTTGGCGGCGACGTTTTCGTTCTTCGGCGCGCTCGCCGCGCTGGGCATCGGCAACATGGTGCAGTCGAACTCCGTGGCTGAGGGCTTCGCAAAATTCGGCGTGCCCAGGATATACACGGGGCTTTTCCTCGTCGTCGCCGTCGGTCTTGTCACCGTCGGCGGCATAAAGAGGATCGCCCAGGTCGCGATGGTCTTCGTCCCCTTCATGTGCGTTCTGTATTTTCTCGGCTGCCTCGGGGTAATCGTTTACCACGCCGCCGCTCTGCCGGCGGCGTTCGCTCTGATATTCAGCCGCGCCTTCACGCCCGCCGCCGCCGCGGGCGGATTCGCCGGCGCGACGATGATGCAGGCGCTCCGCTACGGCGTGGCGCGCGGCGTCTTCAGCAACGAAGCGGGACTCGGGAGCGCCCCCATCGCGCACGCGACGGCGATGACGCCCCACCCCGTGGCGCAGGGCATGTGGGGCGTCATGGAGGTCTTCATTGACACCATAGTGATCTGCACCGCCACCGCGCTCGCGATAATGGCTTCCGGGACGTGGACGAGCGGCAAAACCGGCGCCGAACTGACCATGCTCGCCTTCGATAGAACCTACGCCGGCGAAATCGGCTCCCTCATCGTCGCCGTCTCGATGATTATGACCGCCTACGACACCAATCTGGCGTGGTGCTTTTACGGCGAGACCTGCGCCTCGTTCCTCTTCGGCAAGGGATCGAGACCGCTCTACAGGGTGCTGTGGCTCCCCTTCGTCGCTGCGGGGGCGATATGGAAACTGGAGACCGTGTGGAACGTGTCCGACACACTTAACGGACTCATGGCGATACCCAACCTGATAGCCCTCTTCGCCCTCGGCGGCGTGGTCTTCCGCCTCACCGGCGGGTACTTCGGCAAAAACGCGGAAAAATAGTCTCCCGTCGTTTCACCCTGCGGGGCGCGACCTCCCGCCTGCGCCTCATCGGGACCGGCGCGCGTCTGCGTCCAGGGTCAAGCCCTGTACCAGAGCAGCTTCCTGGAGAGCGACACGACCCTCCCCACGACGATGATCGCGGGCGGCTTGATTCCCTCGCTTTTCGCCTTCGCGGCGATGTTGCCGACGCTGCCCGCGACGATGCGCTGCCTGTCCGTGGTCCCCCACTCGATGACGGCGGCGGGCGTGCTCTTTTTCACGCCGGCGGACGTCAGGCTCTTCATTATGTTCTCCATGTTGC
Source organism: bacterium (assembly GCA_040752295.1). Taxonomy (GTDB): domain Bacteria; phylum UBP15; class UBA6099; order UBA6099; family JBFMBQ01; genus JBFMFE01. The sequence continues at coordinate 3,275 of JBFMFE010000089.1, read as the reverse complement.
GCACGCCCATGAGTATGACCAGCGTGTCGAACGCCCGGGCGACGTGCTTCCAGTTCTGTATCGAAGCGGCGTCTCCGCCGCTGCGGTGTCCCGTGACGATCCCCACGGACGAGGCGAACCTGCGGTGCGTGAGCGGAATCCCGGCGTACGTCGGGACCGCGCTGGCGGAGGAGACGCCGGGGACGATCTCGAACGGTATGCGGTTCTCGGCGAGCAGCTCCGCCTCCTCCCCGCCCCTGCCGAATATGAAAGGGTCGCCCCCCTTGAGACGGACCACCGTCAGCCCCTCCTGATACCTGCGCCGCAGTATCTCGTTTATCTCGCGCTGCGACCTGATGTGGAGTCCGTCGCGCTTGCCGACGTAGACCTTCTCGCAGTTCCTCCTGCAGTGCGCGAGGATTTTTCGGTGTATGAGGCGGTCGTAGACGACGACGTCGGCGGCGGCGAGGATTTTCCTTCCCTTCACCGTGAGAAGTCCGGGGTCGCCGGGACCGGCGCCGACGAGAAAGACCTTCCCCTTTTTGCTTCCCGCCCTTTTTTTCTTTTTCACGTCAGTCATCGCTTTTGTCGTCCGCCCGGGAAGTATCACCGGCGGGCGATATTTTACGCCTCATTTTTTCGAGCACGGCGGCGCCGCCGTCGCTTCGTATTCCGGCGTCGAGGTCCGTCGAGAGGATTTCGTCCCAGAGGGCGTCGTCCGCGCCGCGGGTTTCGAGGAGCTTTTTCCTCAGCGACGAAAACTCGGAAATGAACGCGTCGAGGCGCGGAGGGAGAAGCGACTGTATGCGGCGGGCGAACCATTTGGCGAGGAGCGGCGCGGCGCCGGCGGTGGAGACGGCGACGCGCAGTTCCCCGGCGCCGGATTCGGAGCAGAAGAAAACGTCGCCGTGCTCGGGTTCGGCGGCGCAGTTCACAAGGACGCCAGCGCGGCGGCAGAGTGCGGCGACGCTGCGGTTGAGCGCCGGGTCGTCCGTCGCCGCGACGACGAGGAAAAAGCGAGAGACGTCGAGGTTGTGGGGGACGCGTTCGGGCGGCATCACGCGGACCGCGCCGGCACGGACGAGTCCGGCGGTCTCACCGGATGTTTCCCTCGCGCAGACGGTGACGTCCGCCCCCGCCGACAGGAGGCGGTTGATCTTTCTCAACGCGACGGCGCCGCCCCCGATCACGAGGCATGGTCTGCGGGACATGGACACGAAGAGCGGCATGGGGCGGCGGCGGGGCGATTGCCCCGTGTGTCCGTCTCTGTCGTTATCGCCGTTCATCGCGACCTCCGACCACCCGATATTGTATCCACGGTATTGTATCCTTGTAACTGTTCAGCTAAGTGAAGCATTAAAAGAGGAATGTAGAATCTAAAATGATGAATATCCAATGTAGAAGTAAAAACTTCCGTTCCTGTCTGCCGCCTGCCGCAAATTGAATATTGAATATCGAACAAGGAACCGTGGAATGACAAAGGGAAAAACACTTCGTCATTCGATATTACTTGTTCGATATTCATTATTCGTTTTTGACAGAACAGTTAATTTTTGCTGGCTCCATGCTCCGTCATGGAGCCTTACGCCTCATCATTCACTTTTTATTTCTCTTTCGCTCACGTCATTTCAGATCGGTAAATAGTTACGTATCCTCACGCTTAACCGGGGGAAGCCGCGCCGGTCGGGAGCTAATCTTCGAGCCAGGCGCTCATCCCGCCGTCCATGAAGGCGACGTCGCGGAATCCCGCGGCGTTGAGAATGCGCTGAGCCTCGTAGGCGCGCAGTCCGCCCGGGCACACGGTGACGATCCCGGCGTCGCCCGGCAGTTCGCCGGCGCGCGCGCGGAGTTGGTCCAGGGGGACGTGCGAGACGACGGGCGCTTTCATCCTCGATGATTCGAATTCCTTCGGCGAGCGGACGTCGAGTATGCGCAACGGGGCGCCGCTTTCGAGCTTCTCTCTGATTTTCGCGGCGCTGACGGCGGCGGCAAGCCCGTCCAGCTTGTTGCGCGCCGCGTTGGCGGCGTGGATGACGGCGTCCATCGCTGCCGAAAAGGGCGGCGCGTAGGCGAGGTCGAGGTTCGCGAGCCGGTCAACGGCCGCGCCGAACGTGATCGCCGAGGCGACGACGTCTATGCGTTTCGAGACGTCCCCGGCGCCGTAAACCTGCGCGCCGAGGACCTTCCTTGTGTCCGCGTCCACGACGAGCTTGACGACGATGTGCCTTGAGCCGGGGAAAAAGTGCGAAAGGTCCGTGTACGGCACGAGCGCGGCGACGGGGTTGAACCCGGCGTCTGCCGCCTGTTTTTCGGTGACGCCGGTGCGCGCGACGTTCATGCCGAGGACGCGGACGACGCTGGTGCCGGCGACGCCCGGAAACGCGGAATCGCCGCCGGTGAGGTTGTCCCCGATGACCCTGCCGTGCTTGTTGGCGGTGGAGCCGAGGGGGGCGAAGACGCGTTTTCCGGTGACGAGGTGCAGGCAGTCCACGCAGTCACCCCCCGCGAAGATGGAGGGGTCGCTCGTGCGGAGGCGGTCGTCAACGGCGATGCAGCCCGTTTCAGGGTTGACGTCGAGCGCGGCGTCGCGGGCGAGCGCTGTGTTGGGGCGGATTCCCGTGGAGAGAAGAACAAGGTCGGCTGTTAATTCCCGTTTGTCGGTGACGACTTTTTTCACCCTGCCGTCCCCGCCGCCTTCGAGCCTGACGACCTTTTCGCAGGTATGGACCGCGACGCCCATCTCCGAGATTCTTCTTTCGAGTTGCGCGGCGACGTCGGCATCCACGACGTCGGGCAGCAGGTGCTCGCGGAGTTCGACGATTGCGCAGTCCACCGCCTGGTTGTGGAACGCGTCGGCGGCCTCAAGCCCTATCATGCCGCCGCCGATGACGACCGCTTTTTCGGCGCCGGATTCGACGGCTTTGAGAATGGCGGCGGCGTCCGGCGGGGTGTGGAGCGTGAAAACGTTTTTCAGGTTGACGCCCTCTATCGGGGGCACTGCGGGCGATGCCCCCGTGGCGATGACGAGAAGGTCGTAGGGAACGGAGTCCGCCGCGCCCGTCTTGAGGTTTCTGACGGCGACGGTCTTCGATTCTCTCTCGATGCGGAGCGCATCCGTGTGGCTGAGCACGGCGACGTCCTTGACCGCCGCGAAGAAACCGGCGTCGCGCGCAGCGCCGTAGGGCGTGTCGGAGAGGAACCTGAGGTCTTTCACCGCGCCGGCGATGAAGAAGGGCAGTCCGCAGGCGGCGTACGAAAGCGTGCCGCCGCGTTCGATGATGGTGATGCGGGCGTCG
>JBFMFE010000088.1:0-3586 GCA_040752295.1 bacterium | reverse complement strand
TCTATGGCGTAAAAGGGTTTTTTCAAACTCCGAAAATGCTTCGCTCAATACAAAAATCCTCAACACCCTGATCTACGCCCTTGCTCATGCCGCTTGATGACTGTAGAATTTCTGCGAAAGTTCACTATATAACCGTCCACTTTAAGCGAAGCCTTCAGGTATGGAGGCAGGAACGAAAGCAGCAGCCCGCTCACAAGCCCCGCGCGGAACCCGATCATGGCGCCCACAAGATGAATATAAACCCATATGACAAGAACGGAAAACATGACGGTGACGGATTTGATCGTAATGTCGCTCAACCCGAAAACTTTCGAAAACATGGCGGCAACATAGGCGATAAAAGCATTCCCCCCTCCGTAATCTTCTCCGATAGGGTGTACGAATACTTCTCCCTGCCGTGCGATGCGTTGCGTCATAACGCCAACGACGCATTCGTCCATGTCCAGAGTTCTTTCGGTAGTCAAGAGAAAAAAAACACGGACGATAATCAAAATTGCAAGGATAACCATGAGACTTACAGCGCGCTTTCCTCTGGACTCCGGCGTTATTCGGGAGGTCATACTGATGCGGAACAACCCATTATACTTCGCAGCCCCTCCACGCCCCCGTACGTGTTCGTGTCGCTTTTATGAATCTGTAAGCCCGACTACGGGCGCAGCGTCCTGCTCGTGAACGTCAAAGTACTGACGTGGGTGAGGTCGTAGAAGTTTCCCGACACGGGAGAGATGCTCGCCAGCCTCCCGTTGCCCCCCGCCACCTTCAGGTATCCGCTCGGGTTCTCCCCGAACGCCCCCCTGTCAATCTCCAGCGTAAGGTATGAGCCGTCCGTGTAACATCGTATGGATTCCCTGTCAATATAATAATCCTCGTCGGGCGAACCGGGGTAATAAACGAGCATGCATCCGGGGTAAGTGAACATTTCGGCGAGCGGGGCGTAAGCCGCGAGAAAGCCCTGTGTGAGTATCTCCACGGGGTCGCCGCGGTCGGGATTGATTATCGCGGCGACGTGACCGTGAAGGTCGAGCGGCGACGCCGTGCCTTCCTTTATTTCCCCCTCGACGAGGAAACTGAGATAAAGGTAATCCTCGCTGTAACCCGCGCGGAAGGACCGTATGTCGAACTCGTCCGGTATCACCGCCGTCTCGTCGTCCACCGGCGGCTCGTCAACCGCGACGTCGAACCAGCAGCCGTCCTCCGCGTCCTCCGCGTCTCCGATTGGACAGGCAAGCTCGGTGTAAACGTTCGTTGACGTGTCCAGCGCCTTTATGTAATAGAGAATTTCCTCTTTCTCCTCCAACTCCTCCGGCAGCCTGCCGAACCACTTCTGACCGCCGGCGCCCTGGTCAAGCTCCACCGTTTCCCAGCTCTCCCCCGAATCGGTGGAATACACGATGTAAACCTCGTACGTTTCGTCGTCAGTCAGGTCGCGGTCGTTGTAAACGACCGCCTCCACGGCGCCCCAGCCGTCCTCGTCCGCCCCTATTTTCACATCGTACGTCCAGGGCGGATACATGGTCCTGTAAAGTTCACCCAGCGCCCTCCCCGAGCCGGGGAACCCCGGAATGTCCCTGATCTCGACCGCGCCCGCCGCCCCCGCGAGCAGGAAGGCGGCAAGCGCCGGCGCGAGAAAGAGTTGTTTTTTAAGGACGCCGGCGGTCTTTTTACGCGCGAATAGCATCTGAAAGCGCCAACCCCCCGCCCCATGCGTACCCCATCATTATACCCTATCATACCATATTTGATTCCGGCGCATGTCAAAAGGTCGAAATCACCTTTGGACGCATGAAGAAGGTCAAAAACCCCCGCCGCCTGAATGAACTTTCGCACATTCTTCGTCATAATGGGTTGCGGCGTCAGCCGCCTGTCTGCCCTGTCTGCGCCTGCCTGGCCGGGGCAGACAGGTGCGGGAGATGCCCACCCGCACAGGCATGCGCCAGGCAGGCCTTGGAGTGCGGCGCTTCAGCGCCGCTTTCAATGCCGGCGATTACTCGCCGGGAAAGGCAAAGCGGTGATAAATCACCGTCTGCCTGTTTGTCTGACGGCAGACAAGCGTGAAGCGGGAACCAGAAGGTGCGAAAGTTTACAACCAAACACAACAGGTTTTTCCTATAATACCCTTTGTCATTCATTGAAGTGTTGCGTATTTTTAACAAAAGGAGTTGAGTGCGATGCAGAGCGTGTTTCAATCGGGCATGGACTGGGTGCGCGAGGGCATAATAGTGTTCGGCGCGGGGTGGCTGGTTCTTGCCGGTATAAACCTGTTGTTGAAACGCAAAGCGCGGCTGGCGGCGGGCTGCGTGGTGGGGGCGGCGCTGAGCGTGGCAGACATGCTGCTCATGCACTTCCTGTGGCACGTGCCGTTCTGCGCCGACAGCCCGTTATATTTCCTGATCGGGTTTTTCGGCTACGGCTCGTGGATACTTATCTTCAAGGTCGAGGACATGGGGTACAACGGCAAGATATCGTTCATCGGGCTTACCGCCATGATCACCACGTATTTCGAGAACATCGTGGTGGGCGGACTGGGCGCCGGCCGCATGACGTACCCCGTGCCCTATTGGTCGTTCCCCGTCACCTTCATCTACTTCGGCGCCATGTTCGCGATCGGCACGCTGATTTATCTGCTCGCCTACAAGAAACTGAGCGGGGATGAGAGCGTCAAGATTCTGGAATTGTGAAATACTGTTTTATCAGACAACTCCGGCGCGGTGTTTTTCTGTGCCCGTTGTTTTTCAGCATTCGGGTTTTGATTCTTGCCTGAAGATTTGCAGTTTGTGAATAAAGCGAAGATAAATACGGTGAACTTCCGCACTTTTATTTTCAGGGCGCAGCAAGCGGCACTCTACAGAAGGCTTTCAACTGAATAAACGGAAACCTCTTTTTTCGTATTTAAACGGAATGCTGAAAAACCGGAACCCCGTCTTTCTCCCGCAAACCGTCACGCGGGGTCAGTAATAGTACCAGATCGTCCTGTAATGGTCCGCGTCCTCGCCGCGCGCCTTGAGCTTTTTCAGGTAACCGTATATTGACACGTCCGTGTACAGGTACGTGTCAACGAGCGACAGTTTTTTCTCCCACGGGTGGAACTCGTAAACCCGCCGCCCGTCGGGAAGGATTGATATGACGTCGTGGTGCTGCCCCGCCCGCAGGTAGTTCTTCCCGAGCCGCGGCACGTTGAAAACTATCTCGTCGGTGCGGATTGTCCCCGGAAAGAGCCGCGCCTCTTCCTGCTGCTCCTGAAGCAGCCTCGCAAGGGGAACGCGGAAGTCGTCGGTCTCTTCCTTGCCTTTCGTGCTGAAGGTGTAGTACGGCGTGACCCCGATGAGCCGCAGCTTCGCCCTCAGCGCGCACGCCTCGAACCTGCGGGAGTTGTAGAACGTGAGCACGAGCTGGTTGTACACGTCCAGTCCGCGCCGCCTGAACTTCTGAACGGCTTCCATGGACTGCGGCGTGATCTCGTACGGGTGCTCGAAGTGCGTGACGATCACGATCTCCCTCCTGCCCGGCTCGTGAAAACGCGCGATCCCGTCGGTGAGTTTGTCCGTGATCCTCTGCGGCAGCGTCACCGGCGTCCGTGTCCCCAGCC
>JBFMFE010000087.1:0-8071 GCA_040752295.1 bacterium | reverse complement strand
CCACCGCGTACCCACGTGATGCCCCCGTCCGGCTTCATCTCCTGACGCCAATCATAAACCCTCTCCGAAAACAGCACAGGGTGAATGTTCGCCATCCCCTTGCGCCGGTCCTTCATGAGAACCGGCGTCTCGTCACCGGGGAAAAACTCACAAAAGTCAATCTTCACGCCGTCCAGATTCCACTTCTCGCGAGTGGACGCCCCCCCCTCGCCCAACAAACGGTGCTCGTAAACCGTCTTCAGCCACCACTCCATCGCCTCCGGGTTGGTCGGGTCAATGTATACCTTGCCCCCGTGAATGCCGCCCAGCAAAAACGACCCGTCCGGGTTCCTCACGAAAAACTCGCCGTTTCTCTCTTCGCTGAAACCGTATTTCTCCCTCTCTTCCGGCGTGTCGTCCAGCTGTCCCGTCATGCTCCAGAAAACAAGCTTCAATCCCATCCTGTGCCACCTGTTCACAAGGTCGGTGATGTCCGGGACCTGCTTCTCGTATGTCCTGTAAAACCGCCTCCTGAATCCTTCCCACAGAACCACGCCCAGCCTGTACCCGTCGGCGATCATCATGTCCACGTCCGCTTCCGCCGTCGCAGTGTTCGTCCAGCCGACCATTTCCCGCCGCGACAGCCACGGCTCCAGCGCCCACCTCGGCACGAGCTTTATCCGCCCCGTCACCTCCGTGTAATCCCTTATGACCCCCAGCGGGCCCTCATCTGCGAAAACGTAGTAATCTATCTCCCCATCCGGAACCTCGAATGAGTAAAAACCGTCGCTTACGCTCCCCATCCTGAAAACGCATCTCATGGGGGAATTCAACAGAATGCCGTACCTTCCCGACGATATGAAAAACGGGATTGACTTGTACGTCGCCCCCGTCGTGGACTGATACGCGTCGGAAAGCTCCATCGTCACTTCTTTCCCCCTCTGGTCCACCCCGTCGAATTTCTCGCCGAACCCGTAAAAGCGCTCCCCCGGATGCATCGCGGCGGTAACGCGCACCATCCCCGCGCCCACGCCCATGCCGCTGAAATCCCCCCCTCCGTCAAACTCCGCAAAAACGACCCCGCCGCCGTTCCGGGTTATGCTCATCTTCCACCGGCGCTCCTCGACCCTCACCGAAACGACGCCGTTCGAGACCTCATAAACGCCTTCGTCCCGCTTCACCTCGAATTTCACAGACTCGACCGCGCCCGCCGGCTCGCCGTTCAACCTGCCCTCAACGCGCACCGCGGATGGAAACGGAAACGAAATCCTTATAAAAACCTTCCCCACACCCTCCCCCACCCCGCATACGAAAAGAACGTGGCTGTCCGCAACACGAGCCTCGAGCACTCCGCCGACAGCCGCCGGACCGGGCGCCGTCGAACCGCCCCCGCCGTCTGCGGCGCTCACTCCCGCAGCCGACAAAACCGCCGCAAATAACACAAAAAACAGACACGCCGTCGAGCCGCGCCTCACACGCGCGAAGCCCTTTCCGCACACATCCCTTGATTCCCTCTCCCGAACGCCCATTCGACACCTCCCCGAAAAATACACTCGAGATTATACCAGGCTGACGGGCTGTGAAACCCTGCCGCCCGCAGCGCCGCAGTCATTCTTTGCGGCGTTCCGCGCCGCAAACTAAAAAGCGCCCTTTCAAAGAACGCTTTACCGGGCACCACCTGAATACAACTCACTCTTCCCTGAAAAGGGAGCCGGTGAGAATCGAGCGTACTATTTCCTCGTTGTCCAGCTTATACGTGCCTTCCTTTATGCGTTCCTTCAGGGTTTCGACCTTTTCCTTCCTCACGTCCGGAAGCTCGTCGTACCTGGCTCTGAGGTGTTGGAGAAGCCTTGCCCGGGAGGAAAGCGACACGGAATCGGAAACCGCCCCCGCGTCTTTTGTCGCCCCCGGTCTGGATGCCGGGGCGTTCTCCACCCGCGAGGTGTCCGTTGTCTTCGGAACACCCGTTCTGGGGACCTGCGGCATCTCAACCATGTGGTTCTCCGCCTCTCGCTAATATTATCGGCATGTCTTCAAAAAACTTAAGCCCTTTTTAAAAAAAATTTTTACCCGGGCAACCGGACATTTACATTTTGCAGTTTTCGTTTTACCATGTTTTAAACAAAAACAGGCTTTTGGGTGTTGATTTTGTGATGAGAGACATTCTTTCGCTTCTTCCGCTGGAGAAGTTTGAAATTTGCAAGAAAACAGGCGAAATTTTCGCCCGGCACAGTGAAAGGGTCTGGCTCGTGGGAGGCGCGGTGAGGGATTTATGGTTCGGAAAAGCGAAAGAAATGGACCTTGATTTCGTCACCACTGCTTGTTCGGCGGACATTCGCAAGATTATGCGACGACCGGCTTCCGCCATTTTCGATAAATCCGTCTCAAAAGGCTACGGAACACAAGGGATTATCCTTAAAAACGGCGCCGAAATTGAAATAACACCGCTCAGAAAAGTACAAGACCTGAAACTGCCTGCCGATGCCGACCCTTTCACCGCGCCCCTTATCGCCGACCTCATGTCAAGGGACTTTTCCATAAACGCCGTCGCAATTGACGTCACGCCCGACGGGTTCGGCGCCGTCGCAGACCCCTCGGGCGGCATCGCGGACGTGCACAACCGCATACTGCGCACCCCGGGTCCCCCTCACGCCATCCTCACGGACGACCCCGTCCGCGCCATCCGCGCCGTGCGCTTCGCCGCGCTCTTCTCCCTCGATATCGAACCGCGCACGCGCGGGGCAATCATCCATTTCGCAACGACCAGCCCCAACCTCATCCGCGCCGTCTCCGGCGAAAGAACCCGTCTCGAACTCTTTAAAATCCTCGCCGCCCCCTCTCCCTCCCGCGCCGTCCGTCTAATGGACGACCTGGTTATCCTCCCCCTCATCCTCCCGGAACTCGCCGCCCTGAAGGGCGTCGAGCCGGAGCCGGGCTACCGCCACAAAGACCTCTTCGAGCACACGCTCGGCGCGCTTGACAGGGCTTCCGAACTCCGCCGGCCGGCGCCACAACCCGCCTTCATGCTCGCCGTCCTCCTTCACGACGCCGGAAAACCCGCCGCCCGCAGGATGGCGGACGGCAGGTGCACGTTCACCGGTCACGAAAAGGCGGGATCGGAAATCGCCGAAGCCGCCGCCCGCCGGCTCCGCCTCAGCCTTGACGAAATACGCCGCGTCGCCGCCCTCGTCCGCAAGCACCACCGCCTGCACCAGTACACGCCGGAATGGAGCGACGCAGCTGTCCGGCGCGCCCTCCACGACCTGGGCGAACTCTACGACGACGCCATCGTCTTCTCCATGGCGGACGCAACGGGACAGGACCCCGAGCGCAGACGGCGCCGCGAGGAACATCTCGCCGACTTCGCCAGGCGCGTCGAATCGCTCGACAAGGAAAGAGTACTCAAGCCCAAACCGCCCATAGACGGCAACGCGATAATGGAAATCCTCGGCATAAAACCCGGTCCCTCCGGCGGGGGGGTCGTCGTGGGAAAAGCCGTGAAACACCTCACGGACATGGTTGTCTCGGGCGAACTCGACGCCGACGACGAAGCCGCCGCCCGCAGGATCGTCGCCAACCGCGAATGGGAACGGGAAGGCGACGCAAAAAACCCTTCCGGGGCTTATAATTAGACGGACGGGCACGTTGCGCGATTTCAAACGATGAGCCTTTTTCTTGAAAAAGCAAGACCGGAGGGCGCAGCGAAGCCGCTTCCGCATCCCCCTCCGCTGTCTCCGCGCATCGCCCGCATCAAGGAGCGGCTCCTTTCGGCGCCGTACGAAATCTGCATGGCGCGCGCGCTCCATTTCACGCGGGTGTACCGCGAAACGGAGAGCCTGGACCCGCACATCCGCAACGCCCTCGCGCTCAAGCGGACGCTCGAAAACCAGAAGATACGCATCGAGCCGGACGAATGGATAGCCGGGTCAAAGACCGAAAAGTTCCTCGCCGGACCGCTCTCCGTTGAGCGCGGCGACTTTCTCCGCTCGCTCCAGCTTGAGATAGACACCCTGCACCTCAAAAAGCGCCCCTTCAAAATTTCCCGGCGGGACAGGGACATTTTTCTCAAAGAAATCCTTCCCTACTGGGCTGGACGGTCTCTGCGCGACCGGAAAACCGCCGCCTGGATACGCGACGGCATAGTCCGAAAGCCATCCGCCGACCCGGTTTCGCTCGTGCGCGACGCCGCGGAAGCCCGCCGCATCGGGCGTTTCGTCGGGAAGAAAAACCTCGAAAAAATAGCGGGTCCCGCCATCGGGCGCAAGCGCCCGCCCGCGCTTCTCCGTACGCTGTTTCAGCTCCGCCACGAATTGGCGTACAACAATCCGACCCCCGCCGTTTTCTGCTTCGACGTCCAGGGTCATCTGTGCCTGGGCGTCGAAAAGGTGATCGCCGACGGCATGGATGAAATCATCCGGCGGATTGAGAGGCGGCTCGAACGGCTGCGGGAAGAGGACCCGGCGGACCACGCCGCCGCCTCATTCCTGCGGGCGTGCATCATCAGCCTCGAAGCCGCAGTGGCTTACGCGGAACGCTTCGCCGCGCTCGCCGAAAAAACGGCGGAAAAAACCGAAAATCCGGGGGAGCGCGAACGGCTCACCGCCATCGCGCGCCACTGCCGCCGCGTCCCGCGCCGCCGGCCGGAGACGTTCCACGAAGCCGTGCAGTCGCTCTGGCTCACACATCTCGTCGGCGAAATCCAGTACGGCACCCACGATGTTTTCGCGCCCGGCAGGTGCGACCAGTACCTGTACCCCTTCTACGACGCCGACCTGAAAGCCGGTCGCATTACGCCTGAGACGGCGATAGAACTGCTGCAGGAATTGAACCTGAAACTCACGGCAAACGTCGAGCCGATCCCGGAACTGGGATCGGAGACCAACGGCACGCTCGGCAACAGCCAGCATTGCATAACCATCGGCGGGCTGACGCCGGGCGGCGAAGACGCAGTCAACGAGCTGTCTTACCTGATGCTTGACGCCTTCGAGGGCATGGGTGGATGCGTGAACCAGTTGTCGGTGCGGGTCTCCGCCCGCACGCCCCCCGCTTTTCTCGAGCGCGCGGTTGCGGTCCTGAGGCGGACTTCGGGGCTCGCGTTCTATGGGGACGAGGCGGTGATAAAGGCGCTGACCGCGGACGGCATGACGCCGCAAGACGCGCGCGATTACTGCATCGTGGGATGCGTGGAGACCTCCGGCAGCGCCGACACTCACGGGTGTCCGGGAGGGCACGAACTCACGCTGCCCGCGGTGCTCATGATGACGATGACGAACGGCGGAATTCCGCCGCCCGCGCCGGGGCAGCGCCCGGGCCTGCCTGCCGGGGGAGCGGACGCCCTGACAACCTGGGACGACTTCATCGGTGCGTTCCGCCGGCAGCTCCGCCGGCAGGTCCGGGTGCTGATACGCGCCGTCCGCGCCAAGGACGAAGCCTACGCCGCGTTCCTGCCTGCGCCTTACGTTTCCGCCCTGATGGACGACTGCATCGAGAACGCCCGCGACGCAACCCGCGGGGGCGCCCGGTACGACTTCACCTCCATAGACGTGCGCGGGCTGGCGACCGCCGTGGATTCGCTGCTCGCCGTCAAAACGGCAGTGTACGACGAAGAATGGCTCACGCTGTCCGGGCTGACGCGGGCGTGCCTCTCCGACTTCAAGGGGATGGAAAAACTCCGGCGGCGCCTCATCCGCGAGGTGCCCAATTTCGGCGGCGGCGACCCGCGCCCAACCGAACTCGCCGTCTCACTCATATCCTGGCTTCACGAAGAAACCTCGCGTCACAGAAACGCGCGGGGCGGGCGGTTCCGGCTGTGCTTCTACTCCTACGGCAACCACGTCATAGACGGTTTCTTCCTTCCGGCGACGCCCGACGGGCGCCCCGCAGGCGCGCCGATCTCAAACGGCATCTCGCCGACAAACCAGCGGGACGCCGCGTGCGGTCCGCTGCCCGTACTCCAGGCAGCCGCCGCCATCCCCCCGGAACCCGTCTCCTCCGGCGTCGCTCTCAACCTCAGGTTCCACCCCACCGCGCTCGCGTCCCCGAACGGACTGCAATCCTTCACGCACATGCTCCGCGCCTACTTCCAGATGGGCGGAATGCACGTTCAGCCGAACGTGGTCTCCACCGAGACCCTCCGCGACGCCCAGCGGAACCCGGACCTGCACCGCGACCTCGTGGTGAAAGTGTCGGGCTATTCGGCGTACTTCACCGATCTGGGCGCCTCGATTCAGAACGACATCATCGCGCGCGCCGAGCACGGCGCCTGAGTCCTCCCTCAGACGAAAATCATCCGGCTTTCCCCGTCAATCCCGGCGATTGTTATAATATCCCTTTAAGCGCTCCGGCGCGGTACAGACACGGGAGGTCGAAAGAATGGAGATACCAGAGGTCTTCGAATTCCAAGGCAGAACGCGTCTCGTCTTCGGAAACGACATGCTCAAAGAGGTCGGCAGGCTCGCCAAGAGACTGGGAATGAGAAAGCCGCTCGTCGTCGCGGACAACGTGATGGCGAAGAACGGAACCGCCGCGAGGATCGAAGAGAAGGTCAGGGAGGCGGGACTCGATTGCGCGGGGGTGTTCACCGATATCCCCCCCAACTCGGACGTCGTTATCGTCTCCAGGGGCTATGACGCGATCACGAAAAGCGCGGGCGACTCGCTCATCGCCGTCGGCGGCGGAAGCACGCTCGACACTGCAAAGGGCATCGGGATCATGATCGTGTGCGGGGGAAAGCTCAGGGAAGGGGTCGGAGTGCTTGACAGGCCGATGCCCCCGCTGATCGCCATCCCCACCACTGCGGGCACCGGCAGCGAGGTCACAAGCGCCGCCGTCATCAAGGACTACAAGCGCAAGCAGAAATTAGGCTTCCAGAGCTACCACCTCAGCCCGGACATGGCGATACTCGATCCCGTCGTGACCGCCTCCATGCCGCCCGTTCTCACGGCGTCCACCGCGATGGACGCGCTCACGCACGCGGTCGAGTCGCTCTGCTCGCTGAGCGGAAACCCGGTATCCGAAGGGCTCGCCCTGCACGCCATCAGGATGATCACGGAAAACGTGGTTGAAGCCGCGAGGAACGGGGGCAACCTCAAAGCCCGGGGCGCAATGCTGCTCGCGAGCACGATCGCTGGATTGGCGTTCAGCAACTCGATGGTCGGGTGCGTGCACGCGATGGCACACGCCTGCGGCGGCGCCTTCGACGTCCCGCACGGAATCGCCAACGCGATACTCCTGCCGTACGGAATGGAGTACAACATGGACGCCGCCGCCGACCGCTGCGCCGAAGCGGCGCGCGCGATGGGAATTGACACAACGCAAATGGACGACCGCGGCGCGGCGCTCGCGGCGATCTCCGCCGTCCGCAGGCTCACGAAGGAACTGGGGCTGCCGCAGAGCCTCAGGGAGGCGGGCATTCCCGAAGACGGAGTGCCGAAGGTCGCCGAGGACGCCATGCTCGACGGCACAATGTTCACCAATCCGCGCACCGCCAACCTTGCCGAAATCAAGCAGGTCCTCATGAAGGCGTTCAGGGGCGAGGAACCCGCCGCCGCGGTACCCATGGCGGAGAAGAAGGCGCAACCGGCACAGAAGGCGCAGCCCGCCGAAAAACCCGCGCAAAAACCCCAGCCGGCTGAAACAGCGCCCTTCGTCGAACCAGAAGAAGTCTACAGGGTCTCCGAAAAATTCACGAAAAGACTCTTCGCCGATCCCACGCTCGCGCAGAAGCTCAAGGAATCCGGTCTCGTTATTCAGTTCAGGTACTACGACGAGCGCTGGGGCGAGGGGGTCGAAACCATAATCACGGTTGATCCCCGCGGCGGGGAGATCAGTGTCACAACGGGCGATACGGACGTCGAACCCGCGGTCGTCATGCGCATGCACTCCGAAACGGCACACCTTTTCTGGACACAGAAACTGAACCTCATGGCGGCTCTCAACTCCGGGAAAATCTCGGTGACCGGACCCGTGCAGGAAGCCATGAAGCTCATGCCGTACATCAAATCGGGCTTCAATCTCGACAAGGAACCGGTCAGAGAATTCGCGGCTGAAAGGGGCTGACGTTCCCGCCGCCATCGCTAAACGCCGCGCCGCG
>JBFMFE010000086.1:0-18033 GCA_040752295.1 bacterium | reverse complement strand
CTTAAATCACCGCTAAAACCGCTCGGAACATCTCCAGCAGGACCCCGCGCGGCTCAAACCCCCGCAAATCCCCTTGAAATCAAACCCGAAATCCGGTAAAATCCACTCCGTATGAATAATCCGGGTTCATACAGCCCGTTAACAGATCCACCGGGGCCGTCATCCGGTGATTTTCTGGTTCTTCGCGGCGGCTCGTGGCTCGACATCTCGTACGGCATGAGAGTTTCCAGCCGCGGCGGGAGTGCTCCTGCGAATGCGGTCGATGCTTTCGGCTTCCGTTGTGCGCAGGACTGAAAAAAGATAGGGTGCGGGGTGCAAGGGGCAGGGAAAAATAAAGGCGCTAACCGGGTAGAGGAAGAGGCATGGATGAAAAGGGGCGGATAAAAATTATAAGGATTTGATTGTTTATCAGAAGGCTTATGAATTGGGACTGGTGGTTTACGGTCTTATAAAAGGCTTTCCGAAGGAAGAGATGTACGGTATTGTGTCCCAGATGAGAAGATGCGCGGTTTCAATTCCATCGAATATTGCGGAGGGGTACAGAAGAGGGAGAAAGGAGTAAGTCCATTTTCTGGAAGTGGCGGATGGATCGTGCGCGGAACTTGAAACGCAACTGTCCATGGCCGGAGACCTGGAATATATTTCAAAAGAGAACGGGTCGAAGGTTCTGGAAGAGGTGGCAGAGGTCGGGCGACATGCTGAACAAACTGATATCTTCCCTTGAGAAATAATCAGCAAAATACATTCGGCTGCACCAACTATCTTTCCCCTGCCCCCTGCAACCCGTTCTTTATCCGCCGTCCGAATAAAAACGAAGAGCCGGCCGGACCGGTAGGGCTGCGGCCCGAACGCCCGGCCGGTTGCGTTTTGGGAGAAACGACCTTGCCCCTGCCTGTTTAGAGGGATATAATGAAGGAAAAGAAGATAAGAGTTGAGGACACAAAATACAGAGTGATTACCGGACGGGATGAAATGGCAAAGTTCGTGAAAATTCGTGAAATCCGTGGTTGGTAATTTTCCTGAAAAACCGGAACAAAAATGAAAATAGAATATTCAAAGCACGCGAAACTCAAACTGAGAGAACGCGGGATTGGAACATCTGACATAGAGAAAACGGTTGCGATCCCGGACTGTGTGTACTACGATCTGGCATCACGTACAATGGTCGCTATAAGGAAGGTGAAAATCGGCGGGGTTGAAACCAACCTCGTGGTTCCGTTCATAAAAACGGAGAACACGGTCAAGATCGTGACGGTATATCCCTGCCGGGGCCTTGAGAAGGAACTGAAAAAGAAGGAGGGCGCAAGATGGGTAAGAATAAAGTAAAAGTCTGGTTCGACGAGGAAGTGGATATTTTATATGTTTCGTTCGGCGGCGGTTTTTCCCCGCATTCGGAAGAGGTGGAAGACAACGTGAGACTGGAATACGGCGAGGACGGAAAAGTGATTGGCATAGAGATATCCGACATATCGAAAAAGCTGGCGAAACCCATAGCGAAACATCTGGCCGAAGCCGTAAAGTAGTGCGAGTACGTTGCCTGACAATATGTAAAATTTAAGAAATGTATTTACGGATTATTCCCCTCGATTACTACGGTAAAAACGAGAAGTATACACTGATTCCCAAGTAATTTTTACTGTCGCTTTGTTACAGCCTTCCAGCCTGCCTGTTTGGCTCCGCCCGCCGGTAATCGCTGCCCCCTTTCCGCCAAGAATGATTTCTGCAATCCCACTGCCTTTCAATTCTACAAGATCACGCAGAACCGGGCAAGGTTTTGAAGTATAGTCCATTCGGGCGATGCGGGAGCGGAGATGTTTATTGCCATGTTGACCAGCCCGGCCACTTGTTCCACGGCAGTTCCACGCCTGCGCGCCTTTCAACGAGGCGGCGTACCTCTTGCATAATCTTCCTCGAGGGTTCCCATGAGAATCTCGTCAGGTTCCGCCGCTCGGTAAATCTCCGCTTTGCATCCACGACCTTGCTCGACGTGTCCTTTTCAGCCAGCAATTCCCTGTCACCCGGCCACTCCAGCGCGCAGCCGCGCAGTGTAGAATGGGGTCTGGGGAGAATGGGGTCGGGGAGAATGGGGTCTGAGCTTGAAAATTGAATTTTGGAGCGCCTGTCTGGGTGCCTGTCCAACGCCTGCCCGCGCAATTCACCTGTCTGCCAGCCAGCCAGGCGCAGACAGGTGACGAATACCTGCCTGCCGCCCCCTGTCTGCCGTGCTCGGCAAAGGCAGGCCTGTCTGCCGTGCTCGGCACAGGCAGGCAGCGGGCAGTCAGGCGCACAGTCAGGCGGGGGCAGGCAGGCGGCACAGGCAGGCATCAGGGCAGGCAGGCGGCACAGGCGGGCATCGCACAGGCTGGCGACAGGCAGGTCGCTTCGATGAAAGTCATTTTCTCAATCCCCAAACGCATTGAGGCTGCCCATTGTAAATCCTGAAGCGCTATATTTTCCCTTCCATCTTGCACCGTCGAGAGCGTCTTTTTTTAAAATGCGGCAGCGCCGCTAAAACAGCTTCTCGAGGGCTTCCGGCGCGGGCATTCCGACCTCGATGCCCAGCTTCTTCGCCTCGTCGTTCACGGACATGATCCTGCGCGTCCGCATCCTCTCGATTGTCCCGATGGGATTCCCCGGCGCGCTTTCGACGAGTGCGCACGGGACCTTGAACCCCTGCGTGACGCCAAGGTCGAAGATGCAGCATCCGAGGAACCCCTTCGGCGCGCCGATCAGAAGAAGCGAGAAACTGTCCCACTTCAGCGACACTCCGTCGGCGACGCCTTTAGGGGTCTGAACCGGGATCACTTCGCATTGTACAGCCATTGGTTTTCACCTCGCAGGTTGTGCCGCGAACCGTTCCGGCGCCCGCGGGCGTCCGTTCGGATGATCGTCCGCGGGGTGCGCATGATGTTCGGGATATATTATACTTGCGTATAGTGCGGAGTTGAACGGGCGCGGCGCGGTTCGGGTCCGCCCCCGTCCGTAAGCCGGGCGCGGGCGTGATTAAACCCGGGGAGCGGGGCGAAGTGAAATGAGAGACAAAGCAGGCATAATTTACAGCGATCGCTACCTCGATCATGACACCGGGGGTCACGTGGAGAACGCCGACAGGCTCCGGGCGATACGGGCGGCGCTGATGGACGCGCCGTGGAGCGGCGAACTCGTTTGGCTTGAACCGCGCGAAGCGGACATCGGGCAGGTCGCGCGGATACACGACACGGAGTACATCGAGTACGTCCGCCGGGCGTGCGCGGAAACGCGCGGGCGGCGGTACCTTAACCCCGACACGGTGGTGTCGCCGGAAAGCTACGGCGTTGCGCTTCTCGCCGCGGGAGGTGTGCTGACCGCGATTGACGCGGCGGCGGACGGCGCCATCGGCGCGTTCTTCGCCCTCGTCCGACCCCCGGGTCACCACGCCGAGGCGGCGGAGCCTCTCGGTTTCTGCCTCTTCAACAACGTAGCCGTCGGCGCGCGGTACGCGCAGCGCGAGCGCGGCATCGAGAGGGTCTTCATTTTCGACTGGGACGTCCACCACGGCAACGGGACGATGCACTCCTTCGAGTCCGACCCCACGGTTTACTTCACCTCGTTTCACCAGTACCCGCACTACCCCGGAACGGGACGCGCGGGCGACGTGGGGACGGGGGAGGGCGAGGGGTACACGCTGAACCTGCCGATGCCCGCCGGGTCGGACGACGCCGACTACCTGTTCCTCACCGAGACCATCGTCTCCGGCGTGGTGCGGCGGTTCGACCCCGGGCTGCTGCTGATCTCCGCCGGCTTCGACGCGCACGCCGAGGACCCCCTCAGCGGAACGCTGCTCACCGAGGACGGGTACGCCGGGATGATGCACGCGCTTGCCGCGGCGGCGGGCGCGGACTGCCCCATCGGACTCGTCCTCGAGGGCGGATACAACCTTCACACGCTGTCCTCATCGGCGGCGGCGGCGGTGGCAGCGCTCCTCGGTCGGCGCGAACCGCCGGTCGCGGCGAAGCCGCCGTCTCCCTACGCGCTGAAGCTCGCCGACGAATTGAGGAAACATCACCCGTACCTGAGGGTCTGATCCATGAAAGTCATCTTTTTGGGAACGAGCGGCGGGCTGCCCACCCCGAACAGAAATCTTCCCTCCGTGTGCGTCCTCCGCGAAGGGGAAATGATGCTTTTCGACTGCGGAGAGGGAACCCAGCGTCAGATCATGCGCAAGGGGCTTGGTTTCGGGCGCATCACAAGGATTTTCATCACGCATATACACGGCGACCATCTCTCCGGGCTGATGGGACTGCTGATGACGCTGACCCTTCTCGACCATGAACGCCCTCTCGCCGTTTACGGACCCGACTCCATCGAGGAGTTCATCGCCTCCCTGAAGAAGACAATACGGCTGCGGTGCGGGTTCCCCATCACGGTCTCGCCCATCGCGGAGGGCGTCGTGGCTGAGGACGACGAATACCGCGTGGAAGCCGCCCCCGTGCGCCACTCGGTGCCGTGCTTCGCTCTGGCGCTCCAGGAAAAAACCCGCCCCGGGCGGTTCAACGTCGCAAAGGCGCGGGAGATGGGGATTCCGGAAGGTCCCCTCTACGGGCTGCTCCAGAGGGGCGAGACGATAACCCTTGAGGACGGACGCGTCGTGACGCCGGGGGAAATTCTCGGTCCGCCGAGGGCGGGAAGGCGCCTGGTTTACGTGACCGACACGCTCCACGAGCCGCGGCTCGTGGAGTTCTGCCGCGGCGCCGACCTGCTGATACA
Organism: bacterium; assembly: GCA_040752295.1. Taxonomy (GTDB): domain Bacteria; phylum UBP15; class UBA6099; order UBA6099; family JBFMBQ01; genus JBFMFE01. Next base: position 13,287 of record JBFMFE010000086.1, on the reverse strand, counting down.
CGAGGGGATGTTCACGTCGGAGCTTGCCGAGGAAGCCCGGTTCCGGAAGCACTCCACCGCGCAACAGGCTGCGACGCTCGCGCGCGAGGCGAACGTGAGGCGTCTCGTCCTCACGCACCTCAGCCCCCGCTACTGGCGCCGTTCCGACCTGAGAAACGAGGCGGTAAAGATATTCCCCGACACGGAGGTCGCAAAGGACCTCATGGAACTGGAGATACCCTACAGGGACTGATTGCGGGGCGTCACAGCAGTTTCCGTATGTATTTCAGCACGTGGAACCTGAATTCGAGGAGAGCGGCGCAGACGATTATGATGGCAAGGGGGCCGAGGACGACGTAGATGAGCGCGCCGGGCGCCCCGAGGGCGAAAAAGGCGAGATAAAGTTTCCACGCGTGGAACAGCAGGAGGGCGACCCACAGGGGCAGCCCCGTCACGCCGCACGCGCCGAACAACACGTCGGGAAGCGTGACGGCGGAGGTCATTTTCACGAGGTGCGTGAAGGACGAGCCGGGAAGCGCCATGTCCAGCATCGTCACGTCGTATATCCAGAGCATGATGATCGTGACGTAGCAGAAGGCGAACAGCCTCCACTCCGCCTTCAGGACCGCCGATATGAGGCGGAAGAAGGGGATGTCAATAGAGCCGATGAGATTCTGCGGCGCGCGCCGGAAAAACCGGTGTATGAGTATCGTCCAGCCCGCGGCGTTGAAAAGTGTGGCGAACAGAAGGATTCTGAACGTCCCGGGGAAGATTTCGGGAACGCGCTCCGGGAAGGCGGCGAGAAACAGCAGCAGACTTGGCTCGCGGGCGGCGGCGAAAAGCCCGGCAAGGGCGGCGGCGATGAAAACCACGAACGGCAGCGAGACGCGCCGCGGCTCCGGAGGCGCATTGAGAGGTTCTTCCCTGCCTTCCGTGAGAAAGCGCCGGACCGCATTGTACGAGGCTTTCGGCTCGCGTTCGTGCGTGAGGATGCCTTCGGAGGAAAAGAACGGGGGCGCGGCGGTGAAGGCGCCCGGGTTCCAGCGGTCTGAAAGCGACGCGATGGACCAGCCGGCAAGGTCGCGGTTTTCCGACGCGAACTTCAGGAACCTGAGCAGAGCGAGCGCCTGCGCCTGCTGCGAGTACCTCGGCGGTATCCTTCCGGGCGGCTTCGTTCTGCCCGCCGCCCAGAAGTCCACGGCGATGAGCGGCAGATGAGGGAAACGTTTTCTCCACAGCGCCACCGCGGCGTCCATCTCCTCGCGCCCCGCCCTGAGCAGCGAGCGGAAGCTCACGGCGGCGACGTCCGCCAAATCCGCGCAGGCTTCCTCCTCGTGTTCGCCGGAGACGATGTAGAGGGGGCGGGAGTCCAGTCCGCGCGCGACGCGCGCGAGCCGCTCGATGAACCACCTCGCCTCCCGGGTGTCGGAGTCCACGTCGTTGGCTATCCCCCACATGATCACGCACGGATGGTTCCTGTCCCTGAGGATCATCTCGGAGAGCTGGTTTTCGGCGGATTGCTGGAAGACGGGATCAACGAGGTCTGAAGCGACGGCTTTCCAGACGGGGATTTCCTCCAGCACGAGTATGCCCGCGCGGTCGCAGATGTCGAGCGCAGCGGGGTGATGCGGGTGCGGCGTGAGGCGGACGGCGTTGAAACCCGCCCCGGCGGCAAGCCGCATATCGCGCTCGACGTCGGCAAGCGACCCGACGCACCCGGTCCCGTGGAAATCTTCCCACCTGTCAACGCAGGCGAGCTTCAGCTTCTTTCCATTCAGAAGTATCCCGTTCTCGCGGCACTCGACCTTCCTGACGCCGAACCGGATGGTCAGCGAGTCCTCTTCCGCCCCTTCGAGGATCACCCTGCACGTATAGAGGGACGGCGACCCGGGCGCCCAGAGCGAGACGAAGTTGATCGAGAACCGGTGCTGGAGCGTCTGCATCGTCCAGGATTCCACCCTGTGGGAGTGCACGAGGGCGCCGCCGGGAGCGTGGACTTCGATCCGGTAGTCGCGCGGTATCCATTCCGGGTTGTCAATTTTGACGGAGAGAGCGGCTGCGGCGCGTCCCTTCAGGTCGGGTTCGGCGATTACGAAGGCGTCGCGGATGAACACCCGCCGGCACGTTTCGAGGTACACCTCGCGGATGATCCCCCCCTCGTTGCGCCACCCCGCCACGCTCGGGACCGTGCCCCGGTCGAGCCTGTTGGCAACCGTCACCTCGAGTTCCTTTTCGCGCGAACCGCGCACCCTCTCCGTGACGTCGAACGAAAAGTGGGTGTAGCCGCCGTCGTGCGTCCCCACCTGCCTGCCGTCTATCGAGACCTCCGCCCTGTGGTTCACACCTCGGAAATGCAGAAAAACGCGCCCGAGCGACCACTCCTCCGGCGCCGAAAACAGCCGCCTGAACGTCGCTTTGCCCGTGTGAAATTCCAGCCCCGGAAATGTGTTCCACGAGCGCGGAACCTGTATCCGGCGCCAGCGCCTCGCCCGCGCCAGCCTGAACTCCCACAACCCGTTCAACCACATGATTTTCCTCGACGGGTTCTCTACGTCCTCTATCGGCGAATGGACGACGTCGTCCGTTTCCGGCAGGTCCATGCGCGGTGAAGTCCACCCGAGCGCCGCGGCGAGAAACGCCCACGGCATGAGCAGAAGAAGTGTCTGCCACATGAGCAGTCCTGCGTACCGCGAGAGGTACGACAGTAAGAGATATACAAGGAGACAGGCTCCGGTGAAGAGAAGTCTGGAGATCATCCTGTGCGGCGTTTTCTGAAGTGCTCGATGTAGCCGGCGCAGAAGGGGTCCCTGCCGGCGAGCGCGAGGGCGGCTTTCAGGACGGACATAAGGGCATCGTCCAGCGGGTCAACGATTGCGGCGTCGGCGCCGGCGAGCGCCGCCATCGCGACGAATGCCGCGTTGAGGGCGGACCTCCGGGGCATCCCGAACGAGACGTTCGACGCGCCGAGCACGACCTTCACGTCCGGAAAAGCCGATTTCAGCCTCCCTATCGAGTCGAGCGCGTCTTTACCCCCGGACGGGTTCACGCCCACCGGCACCACGAGCGGGTCTAAAAAGATGTCGCCGGGCGGCACGCCGTCCCCCAGAAGGCGCTCCACGAGAGCCGTCCCCGCCCTCACCCTTTTTTCGCCGTCCGCCGGCATGCCCCCGTCGTCCATGCACAGGGCGATCACCGAAGCCCCGTGTTCTCTCACAAGCGGGATCACGGCGGAATAGCGCCCCGTTTCACCCGATATGGAGTTGATTATGACGCGCCGCGCGTCATTTCCGCCGCTCCGGGCGCCGGACGAACCGTTCCGGTAAGCGGCGTCCGCGCTTTCCCGCGCGCGGCACGCCTCGAGCGCGGCGTCGAGCGCCTCCGGCGAGGTCGAGTCGAGGCAGAGCGTGACCCGCGCCGCGTCGAGAACCGTCCCGACGAGCCACAGGAGGTTTCCCGTCTCCGTCTCGGGATCGAACCCCGCGTTCACGTCGAGCGCCTGCGCGCCGCTTTTCACCTGCGCGACCGCCTCCGCGGCGATTTTCCCGGCGTCGCGCTCCAGTATCGCCTCACGGATTGATTTCCTCGTCGCGTTTATCCTCTCGCCGATTATCAGCATTCCTTTATCGTTGTTCACGGGTGAATCTCGCGCCTGCGGGCGTACGCCCCCGGTACGGACCGCTCGAAGTCTCCAGACCGCTCCGCTCGAAAAAACGACTTTGTATTCTATTAACCCGCCGGGAAGATTGTCAAATTTCCGGGCTTTTTCGGCGCGGACCCCGCGGGGCGCCGCCCCCTGCGTCTCACGGGCGCATTTCCCCCTCAGCCCCGCCGGATTGCTTCCTGGTACGTGTTTATGGGCAGGCAGGCGAAGGTCTTGTCTTCCCTGCTGTTGAGCTGCGTGAGCGAGAACAGCAGCGCCCTTGCCGTGTCCAGCGACGTCAGACAGGGGATGTTCAGCTCCACGGACGCCCGGCGGATTTTGACTCCGTCCGTTTCAGCCGCCTTGTCCTGAGACACCGTGTTCAGGAGGAACCCGACCTTCCCGGAGTACACGAGGTCGAGTATTGTGGGTCTGGATTCGCCGATCTTGTTGACGGCTTTAGCCTTGATGCCGCGGGACTTGAGGAACCGCGCGGTCCCGCCGGTGGCGATGATCTTATAGCCCAGCCGGCTGAAGCCCTCCACGATGGGGAGCGATTCCTCCTTGTCGCGGTCGGCGATGGTGACCAGAAAGGCGCCGTGGTCGGGAATGCCGAAGCCGGACGAAACGAGCGACTTGTACAGGGCGCGCGCGTAGTCGTAGTCTATACCCATTATCTCCCCGGTGGACTTCATCTCGGGTCCGAGGGCGATGTCCACGTCAATCAGTTTTGCGAACGAGAAAATGGGGGATTTGACCGCCACGTGCCCCGTCGGACCGAGGACGCCGGTGGGAAGCCCCATGCCCTTGAGTGTCCTGCCGAGGAAGATTTTCGTGGCTGCCTTGATCATGGGGATGCCCGTGATCTTGGAAAGGTACGGCACGGTCCGGCTCGCCCGCGGGTTGACCTCGAGAACGTAGAGGCTGTCTTCGAAAAGGACGTACTGTATGTTCATCAGCCCCCTGATGTCGAGGGCTTTGGTGATGCTGCCCGTGTATTCGACGATGGCGGCGACGGCGTCGCCCGGCACGGTCTGCGGAGGGCACACCGCCATGCTGTCGCCGGAGTGGACGCCCGCCCGCTCGATGTGTTCCATGATGCCGGGAACGAGAAAGTCGTTCCCGTCGCCTATGACGTCAACCTCGATCTCTTTTCCGACGAGGTACTTGTCAACCAGGATGGGGTGTTCCGGTGTGACGAGGACGGCGGACGAGACGTAGCGCTCCAGTTCCCTGTCGTCATGGACGATCTCCATGGCGCGTCCCCCGAGGACGTACGAGGGGCGCACGACGACCGGGTAGCCTACGCGGTTGGCGACCGCGCGGGCGGCGTCGAACGAGGTCACCGCCCCGCCTGGAGGGCGGGGGATGCCGAGGCGCTCGAGCAGTTTGTCGAACCTGTCGCGATCCTCGGCGACGTCTATGCTGTCGAAGGAGGTCCCGAGAATCGGCAGTCCCTCCCGGTGCAGCGGTCCGGCGAGGTTTATGGCGGTCTGCCCCCCGAACTGCACGACGACACCGTCGGCTTTCTCCTCGTGAAAGATGTTGACGACGTCTTCCTTTGTGAGCGGCTCGAAGTAAAGCCGGTCGGCGGTGTCGAAGTCCGTGCTCACGGTCTCGGGATTGTTGTTGACGATGATCGCGTCAACGCCTTCCTCCCTGAGAGCGAACACCGAGTGAACCGAGCAGTAGTCGAACTCGATGCCCTGACCGATGCGGATCGGTCCGGAGCCGATCACGATGATCTTCCGCTTCCCGCTCGCCTTCACCTCGCTCGCGGTCTCGTAGGACGAATAGTAGTACGGCGTCTCCGCCTCGAACTCGCCCGCGCAGGTGTCAACCATCTTGTAGGCGGGACGCGTCTCGTGCCTTTTGCGGAGTTTTTCTATCTCGCCGGCGGGAACGTTGAGAAGCGACGCCACGTAGGGGTCGCTGAAACCGAAGTCCTTGATCTCGCGCAGTTTGCGCGCCGTGAGTTTTTTGACGCCGCCGGCGGCGATTTCGCGCTCCTTTTCGACGATGTTGCGCATCTTCCCAAGGAAAAACGGGTCTATGCGGGTTATCTGGGCGACGTCGCTGAGCACCATGTCCCTTCTGAAGGCTTCCATGACCGCGAAGAGGCGTTCGTCCGTCGCGTTTTCGAGTTTGTTCTCCAGTTCCATGTACGAGCACAGCTCGAGGTCTTTCAGGCGCGGACCCGTGACGCCGATCTCCAGCGATCGCACGGCTTTCAGGAGCGCCGCCTCGAACGTCCTGCCGATTGACATGACCTCCCCCGTGGATTTCATCTGCGTGAAAAGAACGCGGTCGGCGAACATGAACTTGTCGAACGGCCACCGGGGGATTTTTACGACCACGTAGTCTATCGCCGGCTCGAACGAGGCGTACGTCTTTTTCGTCACGGGGTTGACGATCTCGTCGAGCGTCAGACCGGCGGCGATCTTGGACGCCACTTTGGCGATCGGATACCCCGTCGCCTTCGACGCGAGCGCGGATGATCGGCTGACGCGGGGGTTGACCTCGATGACGTAATACCCCATGGAATCCGTGTCGAGCGCGAACTGTACGTTGCATCCCCCCTCTATCCCCAGCGCGCGGATGATGTCCAGCGACGCCGTCCGCAGAAGCTGGTATTCCTTGTCGGTGAGCGTCTGGCTCGGGGCAACCACGATGCTGTCCCCCGTGTGGATGCCCATGGGGTCTATGTTCTCCATGTTGCACACGATGAAGCAGTTGTCCCTGCCGTCCCGCATCACCTCGTATTCGATCTCCTTCCAGCCCAGGACGCATTTTTCGAGGAGGACCTGCCCGATCATGCTCATTGTCAGTCCCCTCTTGAGCGTGCGCTCGAGCGATTCGGTGTCCTTCGCGATCCCGCCGCCCGTGCCGCCGAGCGTGAATGCGGGGCGCACGATGAGCGGGAACCCGACGGAACCGGCGAACTTTTTCCCCTCCTCGATCGTGGTGACGATGGCGCTTTCGGGAACCGGGTGCCCGATGTCGTTCATGAGCTTGCGGAATAGTTTCCTGTCCTCCGCTTTCCTGATCGTTTCCAGCGGCGTGCCCAGGAGTTCGACACCGCACTCCTTGAGGACGCCGGACTCCGCAAGCTCCACGGCGAGGTTCAGACCCGTCTGCCCCCCCAGCGTGGGAAGAATCCCGTCGGGGCGCTCCTTCCTGATTATTTCGGACACGAACGGGAGGGTCAGCGGCTCGAGGTACACCACGTCGGCGATGTCGGTGTCCGTCATTATGGTCGCGGGGTTGTTGTTGACCAGTATGACCTCAAGCCCTTCCTCCCGGAGCGCCTTGCACGCCTGCGTCCCGGCGTAATCGAATTCCGCCGCCTGCCCGATGACTATCGGTCCCGATCCGATGACCATGACGCGTTTCAGGTCTTTTCTCTTTGGCAACTCACCCGCTCCATTCGTCTATCAGCTTCATGAATTCGTCGAAGAGGTACTTCGAGTCCGCCGGTCCGGGCGATGCCTCCGGGTGGAACTGAACGGAGATAATCGGATAGCCGTCGTGCTCGATCCCCTCGATCGTCCCGTCGTTGACGTTGACGTGCGAGACGCGGATGCCCTTCTTTGCGAGGTTTTCATCCCTCACGGCATACCCGTGGTTCTGGGAAGTGACCACCACCCGGTCGCGTACCACGTCCCTCACGGGCTGGTTGGCGCCGCGGTGCCCGAATTTCATCTTGTACGTGTCCGCGCCGAGGGCGAGCGCCAGTATCTGGTGCCCGAGGCAGATGCCCATGACGGGGACTTTTCCTAAAAGATCGCGCGCCGCGGCGATCACGTACGGCGCGTCCTTCGGGTCGCCGGGTCCGTTCGCGAGGACCACACCGTCGGGCTTGCGCGCCAGAACTTCCTCCGCGCCCGTCTTTGCGGGAACCACCTCCACGGCGCACCCGCGGCGTATCAGCGAGCGCGGTATGTTGTACTTCACCCCCGTGTCCACGATGACGACGCGGCGCTTCCATCTTTTCGCGACCCTGTCCAGACCGGCGCCCTCGTCCTCCACGGCGTACAGGAACCTGTACGGGGCGGAGGTGGTGACCGCGCCGACCAGGTCCTGACCCGATATGTCCGGCGACCCGAGCACCGCTTCGCGCAGCTCCCTGCGGGAAAGCTCGGTCGAGACCCCGCAGCGCATCGTCCCGAAGTACCGGATGTGCCTCGTGACGGCGCGCGTGTCCACCCCTGCCATGCCGATCACCTCGTGGCGGCTGAGAAACTCGCCGAGGGAGAACTTCTGACGCCATGAGTTGGGCGCCGCGCAAAGCTCCCGCACCACGATCCCCCTTATGTGCGGCTTGAACGATTCCTGGTCAACCTCGTTCGCGCCGTAGTTCCCTATCAGCGGGTACGTGAGCATGACCACCTGTCCCGCGTACGAGGGGTCCGTGAAGATTTCCTGGTATCCAGTCATGCTCGTGTTGAACACAAGTTCCCCGAAGGTCGTGCCGGGTTTCCCGATGGACGCCCCCTCGTGCGTCGTGCCGTCCTCGATGACCAGTATCGCCTTCACGCTTTTCTCCCGCGGGACGGGCGCTCTTCGCCGCGTCTCGAGCCTCAGCGGACGAGCCGCCCGTCCTCTACGACGGTTCCGCCTCCCACTATTACGGTGTCAACCCTGCCTTTGACTTTCATGCCCGCGAAGGGACAGTTGCGCCCGAGCGAGACGAAGTTTCCGGGCTGTATGGTGAACCCGGCGTTGAGGTCGAGTATGGTGAGGTCGGCGGGTTCGCCGGGGGCGATTTTGCCCCCGGGAAGGTTCATGACGCGCGCCGGCTCGAGCGCCATCTTCCGCGCGATGAGCGCGAGCGGCAGCTTCCTGCGGTGGACGAGTTCGGTGAGCAGCGCCGGGACAGCCGACTCGAACCCCACCGCGCCGAACGGCGCCTCCTCGAACGAGGTCTCCTTCTCGTGCGCCGCGTGCGGCGCGTGGTCGGTCGCGATTGCGGCGATCGTCCCGTCGGCGAGCCGCCCCGCGAGCGCTTCGCGGTCCCCGGCGGTACGCAGCGGCGGGTTGACCTTCGTCGCCGTGTCGTAGGCGCGGACGTCTTCATCGGTGAGGAGCAGATGATGGGGCGTGACGTCGCAGGTGACGCGGAGCCGCTTCCTGCGGGCGTTCCGCACGGTCTCCGCCGCGCCTCTCGTGCTGACGTGCGTGACGTGGAGCCGCGCGCCGGTGAGGGCGGCGAGGGATACGTCTCTGGCGGTCATGATCTCCTCGCCCGCCGCGGGTATCCCGGCAAGCCCCAGCCTCGTCGAGACGACCCCCTCGTTCATAAGCCCCCCGGCGGTGAGGTTGAGGTCCTCGCAGTGCGACATCACGGGAATGCCGAATATCTTCGAGTATTCCATCGCGCGGCGCATGAGCCGCGAGTTCATCACCGGCGCGCCGTCGTCCGTAATCGCCACGATGCCTTCCTCGAACATCTCGCCGATGTCCGCGAGTTCCTCGCCCCGCCTGCCTTTCGAGACGGCGCCCGCGACGTACAGCCGCGCCGCGCCCACCGCGCGCGAGCGGTCTTTCAGGTACTTGACCACCGACTTGTTGTCTATCGCGGGGCTGGTGTTCGGCATGCACACAACCGACGTGAAGCCGCCGAGAGCGGCGGCGCGCAGACCCGTCTCGAGCGTCTCCTTGTACTCGAACCCCGGTTCGCGCAGATGGGCGTGTATGTCAACGAGTCCGGGCAGAATGTGAAGTCCGTCCTTGCGCACAACCCTGTGCTTTCCCCGCGGGAGCTTCTTTCCGACGGCGGCTATCCTGCCGCCCTCGATGAGAACGTCCGCCTGCGCCGGCAGGCGCCCGAGCGGGTCTGCTATCCTCGCCCCGGTGATCAGCGTCCCCAACTCATCCCTCCCTGCGCGTGAGTAGATAAAGCGCAGCCATCCGCACGACGACCCCGTTCCGTACCTGTTCCTCGATGAGTGACGACAGCCCGTCGGCGACGTCGGCGCTGATTTCCACCCCCCGGTTGATCGGTCCGGGGTGCATTACGAGCACATTTTTCTTGAACCGCGACAGCACTCCCGCGTTGACGCCGTAGAGGTTCGAGTATTCCCTCAGCGACGGAACGAGGCTCTCGGACTGGCGCTCGCGCTGGATTCTCAGAAGGTACAGTATGTCCGTGTCGTGATAGAGCGGCTCAAGCGAGTGGAAGACCGAAACGCCGAGTTCTTCGACGCCGGCGGGGAGCATCGTCGGCGGGGCGACCAGCCTGACACGCGCGCCGACCCTCGTGAATGCGAAGATGTTTGACCGGGCGACCCTGCTGTGCGACACGTCACCCATTATGGTCACGTTGACGCCCTTCAGTTCCCCCAGCCGCCGCCTGACGGTGTAAAGGTCGAGCAGCGCCTGCGTCGGATGTTCCCCGATCCCGTCACCGGCGTTTACAACGGGAACCGGGATGAGCCGCGAGATGAACTCCGGGACCCCCGTGTGCGGGTGTCTCACGACGACGACGTCGGCGCCCAGGGACATGAGCGTCCGGGCGGTGTCCTTGATGGACTCGCCTTTTGAAAGACTGCTGAAGGATGACGAGAAGTTGACCACGTCCGCGCTGAGGATTTTGCCCGCAAGCTCGAACGAGGTCATCGTCCGCGTGCTCGGTTCGAAGAACATGTTCACAAGCACCTTGCCCCGCAGCGTGGGAACTTTCTTGATGTCGCGGTCCATTATCTCCCTGAACGCCTCCGCCTGGTCCAAAAAATGCAGTATCCGCGCCCCGTCAAGGTCACGTATCCCGAGCAGGTTTCCGCAAACCCCAACCGTGGTCATTTCATTCGCCCGCCCTGTCTAAACTCCTCGACAGAAAAACCCCTTCCTTCCGGTCAACCTCCCGCAGGCGCACGTAAACCCATTCCTTTCTTGAGGTGGTGATGTTCCTGCCCACGAAGTCGGGATGTATCGGCAGTTCGCGGTGCCCGCGGTCAACGATGACGGCGAGCTGTATCAGCTTGGGTCTCCCGAGGTCCATGATGGCGTCCATCGCGGCGCGGATTGTCCGTCCCGTGTAGATCACTTCGTCGGTGATCACGACCTTCTTGCCCTCGACGGAGAAAGGGACGTCGGTCTTCTGAACGTCGGGCTGGTGGCTGAAGTGCGAGAGGTCGTCGCGGTAGAGCGTGATGTCGAGCACCCCCACAGGCACCTCGACCCCCTCGATCTCCCTGATGATGTCCGCTATGCGCCGCGCAATCGGGACGCCCCTCGTCTGAAGCCCCACGAGGGCTACCTCGCCGGCGCCGCCGTTCTTTTCGATGATCTCGTGGGCGATCCGCGTCAGTATGCGCTTTATTCCCTGCGCGTTTACGATCTCAAACCTTCTGGCTTTCCCCAGTTTTTTCCTCCCGAAGCAACGTGCCCCCTCCGCGAGACATAAAAAAAAAGCCTTCCCCTCTAAGGAGAAGGCGCCTTTTCCAGCCTTTCAAGAAAGACCATCTCTTTTTTTCGCCCGGCGACTCAACCAGACGCCGTTCGGACTATGGGTATTATGAACAGCGCCGCCCGCGCTGTCAATAAGGAAGCGAATTTTTTCGCAACGGGACCACCCTCATGTTCTATAAATGTAGAAATAGTAAACGAGGAAGTACACGACCGGCAGGGCGAAAAAAACGCTGTCGAACCGGTCCAGCACGCCGCCGTGGCTGTGAAAGAAAGTCCCCGAATCCTTGACGGCGAACCTTCGTTTCAGCGCCGATTCAAAAAGATCGCCCGCCGTCCCCACGAGGGGAACGATTATTCCCATCGCGACGCTGAGAATGACCGGAAACCGCAGTACGCTTCCGAATATGTATATGGCGGCGAAGCCGGACGCCATCCCTCCGATGAAACCCTCGACCGTCTTCCCGCGGCTCAACTCGGCGTCAATCTTCTCCCTCCCCAAAAGATTGCCCGCTATGTATGCCCCCGTGTCCCCAGCCCACGCTCCGATGAACGGCAGGAGAAACAGGTAGTCCCTGTGGGTCACCACGTCGAATCTCATCTCGTGTATCGTGCGCAGATTCATGATGAAACTGAGTGCGCCTCCGACGTATAAACTGCCGAAAAGTGTGAGTATCAGGTCGTTGACCGTGTCGCGGTGGGCGTCCCAGTTGAGATGGACGGCTTTGAGGGCGACGAGCGCGCCGACGGCGATAACGACGGCGTGGTGTTGAAGGCTCAACGGACCGAGATACCCCGTCGTCATGAAAAACAGACCCAGCGCGTACCCTGAAAGACGCATCGGGCGGCTGCCGCCGCGTTCCACGAGGCTCGCGTATTCACGCAGCCCGAGGAGCACGAACGAAGATATGAGAACGAACAGCGTGAAGCGGCTGTACCAGGCGAGGAACAAACCGGTTACGCTGAAGAAAACGGCGATAAGAAAGCGTGAAAAGAAATCCTTAAGGAGCGACACGGGATATGAGGCTGGAAACAGCCGTGATGACGAAGTAAACGATGCTGATGACGAACACGCCGGAGACGGCGCCGATGACCGCGGACGCGACGTACCTCGCGTTCCGGTCGGAAGCAATTGCGTCCGTGTTGATGAGTGAGTGGAGAAAATTTATCAAGGCCTGCCGCCTCCCTGCGCCCACTTTGAACGCGCCGCGCGGGACGTGCTTCAGCCCTTAACGGCACTATTATAACACCGGGCGGGCGGAACGTGTCAAGGACGGTTGAACCGGCGTTTTTCGCGCCTTGAGGCGGTATGGAGGGGAGGATTTCGGGACGGAAAGGACGATTGTGAAGATTGATTCTGGTGCACGTATAGTAGTTTCGATGGAGAAACGGGGACTGCCCCCCAGGTGCAAAAAGTCAAAAATATCAAATTCGGCGGCGGCATACGGGAATGCCTGTCTGCCGCCTGCCTGTGCGATGCCTGCCTGTGCCGCCTGCCTTCCCCGCCTGCCTGCGCGCCTGCCTGCCCCGATGCCTGCCTGTGCCGAGCACGGCAGACAGGCCGCGGAACAAAACGGCGCGGCAGGCAGGCGTACCGCGCCGAAAAGGGTTTTTTGCGCCGGAATCAAAGAATACAAGGTGATCTTTTTCAGACAGGCAAGATGCCTGTCCCACTTAAAAAGGATTCTCCTGTAATTGTGGGACAGGCTTCCAGCCTGTCAACAGGCAATTTAAGAGAGAGGAGATTTTCCATTACTTATGCAAACCTCAATAGTTACGACAACAGGGGAGCAGATATACGGGGCAGCCGCTCTAAAGCAGAACCCGGCGACGATGCCGGGTGCGTCCGCGTTATTCCCGGAGGACTTTCTCGACGAATTTCAGGAGCGCGCCGAAATTACCGATTTTTCCCGGCTCTTGCCCGGCTCCGGTTGATCGGGTAGAATTTAAAATCAGCCTGCCTGCGCCGCGGACGCGGCAGGCAGGTGGGATTGACGGAAATCACCCTGGTCGGAAGGAGGCGGCCTGCCTGCAACAGACAGGCGATTACCGGGCGGCGGGGCCGAAGTGGCAGGCTGTAAGGCTGTAACTAAGCGTGAGTGGAAAAAGGGGTTGATTTAGTGAATGTTACAGAATGTGAACTTTCGCACTTTTTCACAATGATATTTTAGCATAGACCTACTTGACATCATATATTTTTTGACTTATAATCTGTTAGTTAATACGCTAACAGATACAAGAACAAGGAGGCGGACCATGGC
>JBFMFE010000085.1:0-17137 GCA_040752295.1 bacterium | reverse complement strand
CCGGCGAGAAAATCCCCCGCCGCGGCGTCCACTATGTTTTTGATCTCGCGGTATTCGAGATGGAAGCTTATGTTCACGAATTCGCGCGCGATGTTCCATTTTCTCCTTCTGAAATAGTCGCGCGCCGTGCGCCCCGCCGCGTAGATGACCTTTTCGCCGTGGACGCCGGCCGCATGGCTTTCGACCGCGCGCAAGAGGTTGGTGTTGTAGCTCCCGCACAGGCCGCGGTCGCTGGACAGGACAAGGAAGCCGGTTCTGAGGACTGCGGGTCTGACTTCAGCGAGCTGGTGAAGCACGTCCCCGGCGACGGCGGAGGCGATGAGGGAGAAGATGCGCTCCATGTGCTCGACGTAGGGGCGCGCGTTTCTGACGCGTTCCTCGGCGCGCCTGAGCCGCGCCGATGAGACCATCTTCATCGCGCTCGTGATCTTCCGCGTGTTCCTTATCGCGGTGATCCTCTGGCGTATCTTTCGCGGGCTGGCAGGTATGGGATATCACCCCCGGCGGTCAACGGGTCTTCAAGGACTCCGTGAATTTCTCCTTGAACTCCCTGATGCACTTGTCGAGTTTGAGCTGCGCCGTTTCCTCGATGTCCTCGGTCTTCTGTATTGTCTGTTCGATGTCGGGATACTTGTCGGCGGCGAACTCGTAGAAGCCTTCCTCGAAGTCCTTCACCCTGTCCTTCGGGACGTCGTCGAGGAACCCCTTGATGCCGGCGTATATGATCATGACCTGCTTTGCGAGCGGGAGGGGAACGTACTGCCCCTGTTTGAGGATTTCGACCATCTTCTCGCCGCGCGTGAGCTGTGCCTGGGTCGCCTTGTCGAGGTCGGAGCCGAACTTTGCGAACGATTCCAGCTCGCGGTACTGGGCGAGATCGAGGCGGAGCCTGCCGGCGACCTTCTTCATCGCTTTTGTCTGCGCCTTACCCCCGACGCGCGACACCGACAGCCCGACGTTGATGGCGGGGCGCACGCCGGAGTAGAACAGGTCGGACTCCAGGTAAATCTGCCCGTCCGTGATGGAGATCACGTTCGTCGGGATGTAGGCGGTAACGTCGCCCGCCTGGGTCTCGATGACCGGGAGGGCGGTGAGCGAGCCGCCGCCGAGCTTGTCGTTGAGCTTCACCGCGCGCTCGAGCAGGCGCGAGTGCAGGTAGAAGATGTCCCCGGGGTACGCTTCGCGCCCGGGCGGACGGCGAAGCAGCAGCGAGAGCTGACGGTACGCGACCGCGTGCTTGGAAAGATCGTCGTAGGCTAACATGACGTGCCTGCCCTGATGCATGAAGTGTTCACCGATGGTGCACCCGGCGTAGGGCGCGATGTACTGGAGCGGCGCGGGGTCGAGCGCGGTGGCGGAAACGACGATGGTGTAGTCCATCGCGCCGTGCTTGTTGAGCGTGTCCACGACGCTGACGACGGTGGAGTTTTTCTGTCCGATTGCGACGTAGATGCATACGACGTCCGTGTCGCGCTGGTTGATGATTGTGTCAACGATGAGGGCGGTCTTGCCCGTCTGGCGGTCGCCGATGATGAGTTCGCGCTGACCGCGCCCGATGGGGATCATGGAATCAATCGCCTTGATCCCCGTCTGGAGAGGGCGGTTGACCGGCAGCCGTTCGCACACTCCCGGGGCCTTGATCTCTATCTCGCGGAACTGGTCGGTGACGATGGGTCCTTTTTCGTCGAGGGGCTGACCGACCGAGTTGATTACCCTCCCCAGGAGCGCGTCGCCGACCGGGACCGAGGCGATCCTGCCGGTGCGCTTCACCAGGTCGCCCTCTTTTATGTGGCGGTCGGAGCCGAAGAGGACCGCGCCGACGTTGTCCTCCTCGAGGTTCAGCACCATTCCGAAAACGCCGCCGGGGAACTCGAGGAGCTCGCCCGCCATGGCGTTTTCCAGTCCGTAAAGGCGCGCGATGCCGTCGCCCACCTGAAGTATCGTTCCCACGTCCGCCATCTCCACGCGGGAGCGGTATTTTTCGAGCTGTTCCTTCAGAACCGAGCTGACTTCTTCGGGTCGAAGACTCATATCAGTCCCTCCGTTGTTTCATGACTCACGTCCGACCGCGCCGCGCCGGCGGGAACGTCGGGCGCGGTCGCGAGCCGCGGGTCCCCCCTCAGTGCACGCGCGCCGACGTGAGGTGCTCCTTTTCCTGCCTCAGCCCGTTCAGCAGCGTGCCGTCAATGACGAGGTCGCCGACGCGGACGCGGATTCCGCCCAGGAGGGCAGGCTCCACGATTTCCTCGACGGTGATCTTAAGCCCGGTGATTCCGCCCAGTACGCCGGCGAGCCTTTCGCGCTGGTCGCCGGTGAGCGGAAAGGCGGTGTGGACCACCGCCTGTTTTACGCCCTCGTGCTTCATCACCAGTTCGCGGTATTTCTCCTGAATGAGCGGCAGGTAGACCTCGCGCCTCTTTTCGATGACGAGCATGAGGAAATCGTAGAGGACGGGCGCGATTTTCCCCCGGAGAGTCCGCTCCGCGACGCCCTTCTTTTCCGCCGCGCCGATGGCGGGATGGAAAAGAAAGTCTCTGAACTCCTCGTTTCCGACGACGGTCTCCACGAGCGCGGGGAAGTCCTCGTCAACCTGTTTCCATGCGCCGGCGTCGAGCGCGGCGGCGAAGAGCGCGCCGGCGTACCGCGATGCCACTACGCGGTGGACCACCTAATTGGTGCCTCCCTTCGACGCGACGTCGTCGAGGAACTGCCGGACGAGGTCCTGATGCGTCTGGCGGCTCACTTCCCTGTGGAGGAGCTTTTCCGCCATGCTGAAGGAGAGGCTGACGATGTAGTCGCGCAGCTCGACGCGCGCCTTCTTCGTCTCCTCCTGTATGGTGTTCAAAGCCTTCTGTCTCTCCTTCTCGGTTTCCCTGCGGGCGTCCTCGACTATTTCCGCCGCCATGCGCTGTCCTTTCTTCACTCCCTCGGCGAGCCGCTTCTGGGCTTCCTCGTCTATCTTCGCGATGCGTTCCTCGTAGTCGCTTCTCAGTTCGAGCGTTTTCTTCTCGACCTCTTCGGCGCGGTCGTAAACGCCCTTCACTTCCCGCTCCCTCTGTTCCATGAGGCCGAGGATGGGCTTCCAGAGAAACTTCCTCAGGACAAGGAAGAGAACGATGAATCCGACGATGTGAATGACGAGCTGCCCCGGCTCGATGTTTATAATGCCCAGATTAATGCTCACGGTAAGCCTCCATGGAGTCCTGAGATTCCGCTAACCGGATCCCACGTTTTCGCGCGCCGGAAAAGTTCAACCGACTTTTCCCATCAACACGAACACGGTAACGAGCGCGTAGATCGTGAGAGCCTCGATGAGGGCGCACCCGATGATCATCGCGGTCTGAATTTTGCCGCTCGCTTCGGGCTGCCTTCCGATGGCGTCCATCGCCGCCGCGACGGCGCGTCCGAGTCCGAATGCCGACCCCAGCGCCGCTATGCCGACTCCGAGAGGCAGCGCAAGCCCCAACAGTGTTGCCGGTTCCATGCGGTTTCCTCCTTTCTCACGACGTATAAATTCGTTTCCGTTTTATCCCGATGCCCGCTTCAGCCGTCCTTCGGGCGGTATCACCGCGACCTGTGTCATCAATGCTCCCCGTGCGGCGTCATCTGAAGGATGTAAACCGCACTGAGAATCGTGAAAACGAACGCCTGAAGCAGACCGAACAGCAGCGCGAGCGGATAAAAAAGCGCCTGAACGGGAATGGGAAGGAACGCTGGCAAAGCTCCTGCCGTCAGGATGACGAGCACGGCAATGACGACGTCCTCGCCCGTGATGTTTCCGAAAAGACGCAGTGTGAGGCTCCCCGGCTTGATCGCGAATTCCTCCATCACGTGGATCGGCGTCATTATCGGGAACATCCACCAGGGATCGCCGATGAAATGCTTCAGGTAGTTAATCAGACCGTTGCTCCTGATTCCGTGATAGTGGACGGTTATAAGCGTGACGATCGCCAGCGCGAGCGGGACGTTGATGTTCAACGCTATGGGCGCCTTCATGAACGGGATGAATCCCATGTAGTTCATGCAGACGATGTACAGGAAGAGCGTGCCGACGTACGGGGCGAATCCCCTGCCGTATCTCTCGCCGATCACTCCACGCGCGAAATCGTCCATTGATTTGACGTAGAACTCGAGGAGGCACTGAAACCCGGTCGGGATTTTTCTGAGCCTGCGCGACGCCGCGACGGCGACGATGGAAAGCATGAGAATCACGATGCCGGCGAAAACGGCGTCCTGGTAGTGAACAAGCGCGTCGAAAACCCCGCCGAACTGCTTCTGGAGTATCGTCAGAAAGTTGTCTAATTCGGGGACCGCGTGTCCGCCCGCGTGCTCCGCGGCGGCGCTCGCCGCGCCCGGCGCATGAGACGCGCCGTGTACGGCGCCCCCCAGATGCTCCGCTCCGCGAACGGCGGCGGCAGGTCCGGCTGCGTCATGAGCCGAGGACATCTGTCACACTCGCCCTCATTCCCTCTGCGTTATCGCCATTCCCGCCGCCTTCAGAAAAGCCGTGAGCATGAACAGTGAAAAACCCGTTAATAGTGCCCAGGGACTCCACCGCCCCAGGTATACGGCGTAAAGGAAAACTCCGACCGCCGCGTGCAAAAGCGCCGCGCCCGTTATCCCGGCTGTCCAGTTCTTCTTCCCCGGTGTCACAAACGAGGTGATCACCATTTTCAGGAAGTACAGGTTGGATGTGCCGCACGCCGAGCCTATGAGGAAACCCCACCGGAACCGGGGCGACACCCTGTATATCAGAAGAAAAAAACATACAAGCGCCGTCAACCAAATTGTCGTAAATATTACACGGTTTATAAAATTGTTGTCAAGCGATTGATTTTCAACGATTCCCGTCGCCTTCGCCTGAGAAGGGGTCTCCTGCGGTTTTATCTCTTGTTCGGACTCCATTATGCCCGTTTATTTATCGCTTTCTTTGATAATCGTCCTGAGAATACTGTACAGCGCCACACCGACGCAGAAAAGCATCGTGACCCCGAGTAAAACACCCCCCGTGTGGTATTTCCTCTCAAGCAGCGACCCCAGACCGTAACCGATCAGCAAACCCGCCACGAGCGTCCACGGTATGCCGCTGTACAATCCTATGCTGCGGCGCGTCTTCCATTCCTCTTCCGGACCGTCCGCTTTTCCGCCGGGCTTTTTCATCCCGTCGCCGTCCTGACGACTCATTTTAGCACGTGTAAAGCGCGTTTCGCCCGCCGCGCCGAAAATCCCTCCCTCCCTACTCCCTGTCCGTTCGCGGCGCGCGCGGCGTCTCCATTCCGCACGACCGCGCAAACCTGAAACTGAACCCTGTTGAAACTGCGCCCGCTCGTGTGTTTTCCGGCGGATGGTGATTGTTAGTGTAGTGTTTCCATCAAACCTTTACAATGAACCGTTGCCCATCAACGTCGTCCGTAAACCTTTTTTCTTTGATTTTTCCGTGCCCCTGCCCGTGCCCCTGCCCGTGTCCATACCCGCGCCCGTGCCCGAAATTTTCGTTGTAAAGCCGTTACTGTAACACTACATCAGGACTTCCACAGCCCGTGCAGGTTGCAGTACTCGCGAGCCGTGATGCCCTCCGCCTCGATGCTGAACTCCGCCTCCGGCGATTCGCCCGGATTGAGGAACCGGCGGTACGACTTCCCCCCGGCGTTCACCTGTACCCACTCGATGTAATGCTCCGGGACCATGGGGTGCGGTACGCTTCCGACCTTGACCCTGACGCCGGCATCGGTTTTTTCGACGACGGGGACGTGTTTTTCCTTCGAGGCGTCCACCGTGTTTTCGACCTGAACCGCCATGGGCTCGCCGCAGCACACAAGGTCGCCCTTGCCGCCGTGGAGAAGCTCCGCGATGTTGCCGCATGTGCCGCACTTGTAAACCTGGAGTTTTTCAGTCATGATGATGCCTCCTCCCGCCCGTTGGATTTAGAGCGCGAACTGTTGAAGCACTTCCTTCATGCCCGGTACCGTCACCCTCTCAGCAAGGTCGGTGTAGAACCGTATCGCTTCCTCTTCCTTGCCGATGGCATACTCCAGAACCTCGTCAACGGATTTCCAGTCGCCCATCCCCGTTCTCCTTTCGCCGCCTTTACCGTGGGAAATTATACCCTCTCTCCTTTCCCTCCCTGCGCGCGTCCTTCGCGTTTGCCCGCCGCCGGCGGGTCTCTCACCAGTTCTCAGCCAGTATCTCGTAGTGCGCCCTCGGATGATCGCACGCGGGGCACCTGTCCGGCGCTTCCTTCCCCTCGTGCAGATATCCGCAGTTGCGGCAGCGCCACGCGACGGGCTTGTCCTTTTTGAAAACCGTGCCGCCCTTCACGTTCGCGAGCAGCCCGATGTACCGCCTCTCGTGTTGCTTTTCGGCGACGGCTATCGCCTCGAGGATGTTGGCGACGTCGCCGAAGCCTTCCTCCCTCGCCGTCTTCGCGAAGCCGGGGTACATCTCCGTCCACTCGTAGTTTTCCCCGGCTGCCGCCGCCTTGAGGTTCGCGGCGGTCTCGCCGATGACGCCCGCGGGAAAGGCGGCGGCGATCTCCACGTCGCCCCCCTCGAGGAGCTTGAAGAGGCGCTTCGCGTGCTCCTTTTCGTGGTTCGCCGTTTCCTCGAAGACGTCGGCGATCTGGACGAAGCCCTCCTTTCTGGCGGCGCTCGCGAAATACGTGTACCGGTTGCGCGCCTGCGATTCCCCCGCGAAGGCGGTGAGAAGGTTTCTTTCCGTGCGCGTGCCCTTCAGTCCCATCTTGAATTCCTCCCTTCTAACTTGTATGAACGACGACGTTCAATCCCTCACGCGAACCTCCTGAACCTGTCTTTCGGTACGCCGCAGACGGGGCAGAAGTCCGGGGCGTCCCCCTCGGCGGTGTGCCCGCAGTTCGTGCATATCTGCACGGGACCGATCACCAGGTCCTTTCCACCCTCGACCGCTTTCCTGGCGTTGCCGTACATCTCCGCGTGTATCTTCTCCGCCGAGAGCGCGTAGCCGAAACTGATCTCCGCGCCCTTTTCGCCCTGGAACTTCGCGGCGTTGAGGTAAACCGGATACATCTCCTCGATCTCGAACCTCTCCCCAGCGATGGCGCCCGCGAGATTCTCGGACGTTGCGCCCAACCCGAAAATGCCTCCGGAGGTGACTGAAAACGCTCCCGCCTGGTCTTTCAGCTCCGTGAAGTGGTTCGTCGCGTGAACCCGCTCGGCAAACGATATCGCCCGGAAAAGCCTCGCCACGTTCGGGTACCCCTCCTCCTCCGCCCTGTCGCCCCACGCGACGTACCTCATGTGCGCCATTGATTCCCCGCCGCAGGCGCTCCGGAGGTTTCCGGCTGTCATGTCGTGCATTGCTCATCTCCCTCCTTCATCGTTTTCCATTGAAATTTTTCACGCGCAGGCTCCGCATCGCCCGCGATCGCGCCCGCCGCGGGCGGTCCCGCGCCGTACGCCGTTCGCTGATCCGTCCGTCGTCGCGACGACCGGCGCCGGGCGAAATGCGCGCTTGTTCATCCGAAATCCGGAAAATGACGCGACCATCGTATTCATATAACATCAGCGGCGCGGATTTGTTCCCGGGATGAAAAATTACAGCCCCGAATCGCCTTCCGTCCTCAACCCCATGTCCTCGGAGTAGTTGTAGAAGCTTTCAACGAACTCGGCGTGATTCTGCTCCCACCGCGCTGAAATGTCGTAGAACTCCTTCTCGAGCGGGTCCGAAGCCGCTCCGCTCAACTGGTCGTACATCTCTCGCCCCCTGTTCTCCATCTCAACGGCGAATGCGAGCGCCTCTAATTCGTTGGTCGTTATTTTCACCCTGTCGTCCACTTCCCCCGCCGCGTCCCTGAAGAGGGGCTTGAAGTCCTTTTCGAGATTAACGGTCACTTCCCTCGGCCATTTGTCCTGCGCTTTCAGCCTCTCGTGAAGAAGCGAGAGGTATTCGACGTGCGTCCGCTCCTGTTCGATGAGCATCCCGAAGACGCTTCGCGCAGACGGATGCTCCGTCCTTTCCCTCGCGGTGGTGTAGTATTTAATTCCCTCTTCCTCGAAATCCAGCGCCTTTCGCAGCGCGTCAAAGCTCGAATATTCCGTCATGGAATTCTCCTTTCCGGCGCCGTGGCTCCAGTGCCGGGTTCAGGTTATTTTTTCAAACTCGTCCTTGCCCACGCCGCACTCGGGGCACACCCAGTCGTCCGGCAGTTTCTCGAAGGGCGTGCCGGGGGGCACGCCGTTTTCTGGATCGCCCTTTTCGGGGTCGTAGATGTAACCGCAGACGGTGCACTCGTACCTGTCCATACCGTGTCCCCTTTCGTCCGGGCCGCACCGGTCGTCGAACGGTCCGTTTCACTCCGCGCTCCGCGACAGCGCGCCTTCCGCGAGCGACGCCCCGAGCGCCCGGCAGCTATCGAGAACCCCCGCGTCGGGGGCGTAAACGCACGTGAGAGGCTCGCGCACCCTCTCGATGCTTGTATTTTCGAGCGCCTCGTCCACTTCCTTCGCGCCCCCTCCGCGCCAGCCGTGCGACCCGAACGCGGCGCCGATCTTTCCCCTCGGTTTAAGCCCCCCGACGTACGTGAGAAACGCGGCGACGTTCGGCATCATGCGGTTGTTGAGCGTCGGGGAGCCGACCGCCACTGCGCCCGCGTCGAGAACCTCCGTCGCTATGTCCGTGAGATCGTTTACCGCGAGGGCGATGAGGCGGACGTCCACGCCCGACCGCGCAGCCCCGTCTGCTATCGCCTGCGCCATCGCGCCGGTGCTCCCCCACATCGTGTCGTACACGACGAGCACCTTCGCCGCTCGCTTCCCCTCCGCCCAGCCCCTGTACATCTCTATGATCTCGCCCGCGCGCTCCCGCCAGACCAGACCGTGCGCCGGCGCTATCGTCTCCACCGCAAGACCTTCCAGTTCCCTCAGCGCCTTCGCCACCTGCCCCCCGAGGTGCATGAGAATGTTCGCATAGTACTTTTTCGCCTCGTCCATCACAACGCCCGGGGCGGCGTCCCGCTCGAAGTACCCCGATGCGGCGAGGTGCTGTCCGAACGCGTCCATGGAGAACAACAGCCTGTCGTCGGGCGAGTACGTGAACATCGAGTCCGGCCAGTGGAGCATGGGCGTGGCGATGAACCGCAGCGTCCTTTTGCCGGTTTCGACCTCGTCGCCGGTTTTGACGACGTTGAAACGCCACGCCCCCGCGTAGTACCTTTCGAGGGCGTCTTTCCCCCTCGCCGTCGCGACGACGGCGGCACGCGGCGCCGCCGCCATCACGGCGGGCAGCGACCCGGAGTGATCAGGCTCCGCGTGGTTGGAAATCACGAGGTCAATCTTCGACGGCGCCACGACGGCGGAGACGTTCTCAAGCAGTTCCCCGGCGAACCCGGACTTGACCGTGTCCACTAAAACCGTCTTCTCGTCAAGAAGGAGATAGGAGTTGTACGACGTGCCCCGGGCGGTGGTGTACCCGTGGAAGTTCCGGACGTTCCAGTCCTTGACGCCGACGCAGTAAACGCCGTCGGCTATTTCAATCGGAGCGCTCACAGCCGGTCTCCTTCCGTTCTCGTCCCCCGCGCCGCCTCCCCTCGCAACGCAATGCGGAACGCACGTCCCGGGCGCGGCGCATGATCATTATACCGAAGCGCCCGCAAATGACCACAACGCATTTCGCGCCGCAGCAGTTCCGCAAATGATGGTGGAAGGGAGTGCGTCAGGAGGGAAAGCGGGGCGCGAACGACTGCATGTTGCAGACAGGCGGAAGCAGGCGGCGGGCGTCAACCTGTCTGCCAGCCAGGCAGGCGGCACAGGCATGCTGCAACACCGCGCGGCCTGTCTGCAACAGGCAGGCGTTCCTTCGTCTCCGCAGGCGACGCTTAATGGAAACAAAGACGTTTTCAGGGCAGTTCTGATAATATCAAACTTATGGGGAAAGCTTCAGTATAAACAAAGATTCTGTCATCTTCACGGATTGGATCGAATGCGTCAAAATCCTCGGCGGCCTGAAAGATGGCAACATCTGAGGTTTCTTTCGCGCTATAATGCCCAATAAGAGCGGAAGTTCGTATAATTCAGGTATAGAAAAAGAGGTGGAGCACCAATGAAAAGAACCGTACCTTACTTGGTAATTGTTTTTATAGGCATGATGATAGCTGGGTCCATTACGCGAGCTGATGCTTCATATCTCACCGGTGTCGAAGCCGCGCGCCTGCTCGAGAGTGGACAGTCGTTGAAAAATGCAACCGTCAACGGTGATATTATCCTGAAGGGCCGGACTTTCTCCAAGCCCTTCTTGATTGAAAAATCCACAATACTGGGACACCTCGTTCTCGGCGGTGACACCGTCTCCGACAAGGTCGTTTTTAATCAAAAGCCCGCGTTAGTCGAAACCACCATTGAGGGACGTTCTATTTTCCGCCATGCGATTTTCTCCAAAGGAGCGGTTTTTCAACGGGTTGCTTTTGAACGCAACGCTGATTTCCGCGACACACGGTTTTCCGGTCGAACTGAATTCAACATCTCTTCTTTTTCGTCTCTCACGCAATTCAATAACGCCGAATTTGAAAATGTTGTTTTTCGCGGGAATCGTTTCACCGACAATGTTATGTTTCTCGACTCGCATTTCCGCGGCCGGGCATGTTTCTTTCAGTCGGAGTTTCAGGGATTCGTTCTTCTCCACCGCACACGCTTTGATCATGTTCTTGATCTAAGCGGCGCCACCTTCAACCAGCGCGTTGTATTCCGGGGCGCCGAATTCCTGTATATCCGCCTCAAAGATGTCTCGGCCAACAAGGACCTGGTGGAACTCACCTGGAAACAGGTAAAGGGCCGCGTTGTGGACGAGGCCATTTCGACTTCCGAGGACAGACAACTTTACGCCGGGCGGGAAGTTCCTTTTGAATCCATCCGCTATACGTCAAGATGGGAAGGGGTAAAAGAACAGTACCTCTTTCTGAGCAGCATTTTCAAAGAACGCGGCCAGTACGATGATGCAGACGAAGCTTATTATGCCTACAAAATCACGGAGCGTCAGTTGATGCGGTCTCAGATGGAACGCACAGCCAGTTGGTTCGTGGACGTGCTGTGCGGCTACGGAGTGAAACCTTGGAACACCATGCGTTTCGGATTGTTCCTCGTCTTCTTTTTCGCGCTGTTCTATTATCCCAAAAACGCCATATCGAGCAGTTATCCCGAGCATCGGGAACGAAACACATTTTACCAAAAATCATCGAGCGCGCTTTACTATTCCGTGATTACGTTTACTACGGTTGGAACCGGCGACTACTATCCAAACGGCATCGCCCGTCTGGTTTCAATGGTAGAAGGCTTTCTCGGCTATGCCGTAATGGCGCTGTTCCTTGTCACGCTATCCATGCAGCTGCTCCGATGATCGCAATTGAGCATGGCAGTGGCTCATTGAAGATTATAAATCCGCACGGCGTTTTCGCGGCCGATCTTCACGGCAAGGTCGGGCGGCAGTTGATCCATAATCCGCCAAGTTTCCTCGAACGACTGGGGCATCTGTGTGGCGTCTCCCTCGATGGTGATGAACTCGTCAGAGCCGATGGTGAAGCGGTCGGGGAAGCTGTTGAAAAGCTCCATCCATTCGGGTCGGATGCGCCAGTTGTCATTCACGACACGGTTAGGCATCGGCGCTCCGGCCGCGTCGCGCGTGCGCTCTTCCACGCGAAGGGCTATGTAGAGATTCGGGTGAGCGGCCAGCAATCGCCCGATCAGTTCGGGAGTCTTGTCCCCGGTGTTGTCCCAACCTGCATGCCGCCATAAAATGCGCGCATTCCGATTATGCGCCAGCAGTCGTTCAAAACCGGCAATATTGGCCTTCATCGTCTTTGGGTTGTTCGAGCTGATGATCGTCAGTCCCCTGGGCGTTTCCACATCTTCCAGCACGGCTTCCATGTGGAAATCTATGGGGATATCGTGCCGCGCCGCGATGTCCGCCAGCAGAAGAAACAGCGGGTGATCCGGCGGCGTTTCCTCATAGACGTGCGCGCTGGAGAAAGAAACGTGCAGCGCCGCAATTTCGCCGAAGCACTTTATGCCCATCCCGATGAGTTTTTCGGCCTCAGTCTCGAATTTCGCGCGGACTTCATCGGTAACTTCCGATGGCTTCGTGTCATGTATTATAGGATTGAGCACGTCGCCACCCGCGCAGAGCACAAAACGGTCGGGATACATCCGCGCCAGTTCCGCAAGCGCGGGCACTTCCACGGGGTCCATGTTTTGTGAAGTTCGCGGCGGAGGCAATAGCACCGATTTCTGTACTCCCTGCCGGTCCATCAACTTGAGCAGTTTTTTTCCGGCGGAGATAAAATTCTCTCTTGTCGTGCCTCCTTTCTTCTGCTGACCGGCGCCCGGCTGATTTCCCATCATTCCGCCTTGCGGGCCGCCGCCGGGGCCGGGTCGTCTTCCCGGACCGCCCGGCCCGGCAGGGCCACCCGGCCTGCCTGGTCGCATTCCTCCCTGGGGCGGGCCGCCGGGAGATTTTCCGGGGCCTCCCTGTCCCGCGCCGGGCAGGATTCCGGGTGCGGCCGAGCCAAGCAGGTGCAAATTGACATCAATGTATCCCTTGTCCGATGATTTATCTTCCGCCGCCGCTTGCCATTCGGTCGTCACGACCCATGCCGTCGCCGTGAGCAGCAATCCGGCGAAAAATATTCCGAATATCTCCCTCGCGCTCATTAAATCACTCTCCTTGAACGGTATCTGTTCGTTTTTACCTGTACAATACTTCTTTTATTCCAGATTATAAACTCTTATCACAATCCCATCACAAGGCGATTTTCAATCCGCCGTGGCGGAAGGCGTCCAGCCTGTGTAGAGCCGTTCCGCTTTGTAGAAATAGCCCGGCGCCAGGCCGACGGCTTTTGTGTTGGCCGTCATCCGCCAGACGATTTCTCCGCTTGAGGTCACTTCAATCATGGTGGAATAATCATCGGTGAAAACATCAGTGGTCCCGCCAGTGTCCACGGCGACAATCAGTGTATTGCCGTTCGGCAGGCGATCGCAGTCGCGCGCCGTGCGCAGGCTGGTGTTGGCGTATGTCCATACCGACTGTTTTGTGGAGCGGTTGATCTCCACGGCAACGTATGGCGAGTCGTTCTGGAGGCACATCAGCATGTTCCCGCTGCTCAGGATGTCCGGTTCGTGCGGGTCCACGTCGGAGCCGAAAACGCTCCAGTCCATTCCCCAGATGATGTTACCGCTGGAATCCGCTTCAAGGGTTTTGTACTGATTGCGAAGATTGATGAAAATACTGTCTGCTGATTGCCATATCACGGCGTTCGCGTGAGTCCATCCCTGGTCTGAAATGCCGTCGTTGGGAATATGGTCTTTCGCGTACCAGGACCAGACGACGGAACCGGCGCTGTTCACACGCCGCATCTGCGCGTCGGCGTAAGCATCGTTGTTGCCGAAATTGAATAGAGTGTCGCCGTTGGGCAGGCGCTGCACGTCGTGTGAGATTTTATTAGTGGCGTATGACCACTGAATGGCGCCGGCGCTGTTTATCTCGTAAATCCCGGTCCCGGTGAAGAACAGGTAATTCCCATTGGCGAGTTTTTCCACGTCCAGCCCGATGGTCTGGGTCTGGAGGTAAGCGGTGGGTATTGTGTACGTCCATACGATTTCGCCGCGCATGTTCACCTGGAGAAGCCGATAGGTGTTGAGCGTGTCGAAAAACAGGGTGGTGCCGTTATATGCTTTACTTTTATAGTAGGTGTCAATCAGAAAGTCGCCGGATTGAATGGACTGTGCTGTGACGCTGACGGTGTCGGCGCGGGAAAAATGGCCATCGTTCACGGTGAGTTTGAAAATATATGTCCCGGTCACACCCGGCGAGAATGTGGTTGAAACGCCGCTGGTGGTGGAGAGCTGAACCGTCGGTCCTGCCGTCTGTTCCCAGGAGTAAGTAAGGGTGTCCCCGTCCGGGTCGCTTGAGCCTGCCCCGCTTAATGTGACATCATCTCCGATGGAAACCGTCTGATCCGTCCCAGCGTTGGCCGTGGGGGCGATGTCGGTCACTTCACACGATGAGCTTGAGGCGCCGGGATTCGTGCAACTGTTCAATGTGTTTTCGTTGCCGTCATCGCAGTCCGTATCGCTCAGGCACCGGATGGCCGCGTGTGTGCATGCTGCCTGGGCGGTGTTGCCGTTCGTACAAATATCCTCGGTGTAGGCATTCCCGTCGTTGCAATTCGAGTCCGATTTACAGGAGATACATAACGCCATCCCTGTTCCGCCGTTCAGGCAGTATGGAGTTGGGTTGGAGCAGTCTGAATCCTGGTTACATGCAATCGCGGTATGCCCGCAGGAAGCGTCAATGGTTCCGGGGTTGCTGCATGCATCAAGGGTCAGTGCGTTTCCATCATTGCAGTCCGGGTCTTTGTAGCACGCTGGAACCACCGCCGTTACGTTCACAACGTCCGGCTCGCTGTTTAATCGGCCGTCGTTGACGGTCAAAGAGAAGGTATAAGTGGCGGGGGCGGAGGGCGTGAAAGTTGTCGTGGCAGTGTTATTTGAACTCAGTGCGGTTGTGGGGCCTTGAGTCTGTGCCCAGGTATATGTCATCGTATCGCCGTCGGGATCGAAACTGTCCGCGCCGGAAAGCGTTACAAGAGAGTTTATCGTCACACGCTGGTCGGAACCGGCTATTGCAACCGGTGCCTGGTTTGTCTGGGCTTTATTCATGACCACAGTGACCGTCGTGACCGTGCCGGGCTGGCTGTCGACGGCTTGGTTCACCGAGCCCATAGAGTAACCTTTGAGGAACGCCTGGATAACACTGTTTTTGCCGATGCTGATGCCTTCAATAAAAGCGTTCCCGTATTCGTTCGTTGTCCTTTTCCAAACGGCGTCGTCAATGGTAACGACCACAACAGCGTCTTTTAGAGGAGAACCGTCCGTTGTGCCCTCGGCCACATGCACGCGGAGGCTGGACGTGGTGCTTGCCTGTTCCATCCGGGTTCTGAGTGTGATGCCGTTCGATGAATTCGCAAGGTTGGACAGTTGTTGTCCGGGTGCGTTGTCGCCGTCTGTTACACAGGCCATCAGATTAACGGCGGGGTTGCTACCCGTCTGATCGGCGGCCAGCGCCTCAACCACGTCGGTGTGAATCTGCGCCAGGATTTCACGGGGCAGTTGCCCGCCTCTTATTTTCTGCCCTTCCGGCCGTCTCTGATTAATCTGGATGAGAATGTTCCGCATCGCGGCTGCGGAAATGGTTGATCCGGCGTCTATGTCCAGCCCTGTGACCGTACCGCCAACCTGCGTGTCTGTAACGGATGTTAATTTCCTCAGCCTCAATGTCCTGGGCGTTCCATCAACATTCACCTGTTTTTCGGCCATGATCACAACATTTTCTTCCATCGGCACCCAGGGGATGGTGTAATTGCCTTCAGGGTCGGTTGTAGCGGTGTACTGGCTGCCGAGGGATTCAGGCGTCCCGTCGGAATTGATCCTGTACACGGACACTTGCGCGCCCGCTACCGGCGTGTCCTTGCCCGTGGCGCTGACGGCGGCGCCGCGACCAGCAACGCGAGAACCAGCTCCCCCGGCAGGCATGTATATTTTTCCGCTCAAGCTGGCCGCGCCCTGTGTCACTGCGGGCGGCGGGATCACGGAACTGCCGACGTCGCTGCTTCCGCCTCCGCAGCCGGCGAAAACCGCAATGGGAACCAATAATGCCAAAAGCCCGATATTCCTGATTTTCACTTTCATCACCCCATAATTATTTTTTGAACGCAAGCCCGATCACGGGCCTCATTTGCTTGGACAGATCGTAGACCGCGAATTTCAGAACATAGCCCTGTCGTAAGTTAAGCTTGACTCCCACGGAAAATGCGTCTTCGGGAGTATTGGTTAAACCGATTACGCCGACGTTAGCGGCGGATGGTGCAATCAGGTAGTATTGAACAGCCTTCAAATAGTCTGCCGTATTATATTCCGCGAAAAGTTCCACCTCGTTGCCGGCGGTGTAGGACAGATTCCCGAAGACGCCGACGGTATTGTCAACATCATTTCCGAAATAAGATGAAATGCCCGCCGTCGCTTCTACTGTGCCAAGACTCGTCGTCCCGAAAATGTTTGCGAAATGTATGCCGGAAATCACACTATTATCCAAATAAATGTATTGCGCGCCGTAACGGATTCTGTGCGGCTCTATATTCATCTTCGCGGGAAATACGGCCTTGACTGACAACTGATGCGCATCCGTTTGAGATGTGCCGACGGCGGCATCCCTGAAATACGAATCAATATCAAAATCAATATATTCATACCCGATTTCAAAATTGTTGTTTAATTTTGCCGTGAAACCGGCGTTGCCGCCTTTTGCCGTGACTTTCACCCGGCCGAAACCGGTTTCAAAATCGAACACGGGACCCACAAGCGCATAGTCACCGGCGATCTCCACACGATCCGCGATTCGGGCGTCCGGGGTATAAAGTTTATCCTCGCCAGATGCGCCTCGGGTAACCATAAGAAGAAAAATTAAACCCAGCACTGATACAATTGCCGTTTTTTTCATAACTCATTCTTCCTTTTTCCTGGATTATTCATTTGAGATAGTCTGCGCCCCCGATAATGTGATGAATCGTGAGGATACAGATATTATACCTCAATTTCCTTATTTGGGCGCCGTGCCGCTCTCGGCATCCGGCGGGGGAACGCCATCGAGACTGTCGACCGATGGAGAGACCGGCCCTCCGGGCATGGGACCGCGCGGGCCTTTTCTCCTTTCTCTCACAATCTCGCGGAACCGTTTTGTTTGTTTCTCGTCCATAACGCTTTCAATGTTTTTGAAAAGCGTCATGTCCAGTTCTTCAAATTTATCTCTCATCTGTATCCTGAATTCTCTGAATTTTTCCTCGTGTGCCTTGAGCACGGCTGTGATGTCCGCAACCTGCTGATCCGAGAGTGACAGTTCGGTTTTAAGAACGCCGATGAATTCATCCCGGCCCCGCTGCGCCGGAAGAGGTGCGATCTTCTTCACTGATGGGGCAAGAACCACGCGTTCGAGCATGATTCCCCCCAGAACTCCCGTTATGAAAATCAGGATCAGGAGTATCGGAAACATCCATTTTCTGAAGCTGGCCATGGTGTCTGATTCCCCACTTTCAGAGTTTCCGGCGTTCACGCGGGGGTTC
>JBFMFE010000084.1:0-3093 GCA_040752295.1 bacterium | reverse complement strand
CCCTCGGCTTCACCTCGCCGGCGGCGGCGAATACAACGTGCGTGTCCGGAAGCGGGGATTCCACCAGCCTGCGGAAACGCTCCCACAGCGCGTAATTTTTGTGCTTTTCGCGCGGCTCCTTTTTTCTCCGCGGGGACGGTTCCCCGGACGGCGCGAGCGTCATCTCCTGCGCGTTTTCCAGAACGACGATTCTGAGGTCGGAAAAGAGCGATGATGTCGAAAGCGCGTCCACGACCGTCTCGGGCGCCGCTTCGGCGCAGTCGAATTTCTCGACGCACAGAGACCTGTCGCCGCCGTCCAGAAGCCGGTCCGTCACCTTTTCAGCCGCTTCGCTCACGAGGAATTCGTCGTGCCCGTGAAGCAGGTAGAACGGCTTCTTCTTCGCCGCGAGGATTTCCTCTATCTGTCCGGTGTCCCTTTCCATTCGTCCGGTGAAGCGTGATTCGCCTCCCGAATGAGATTTCGACCACCGGGGGGCGCCCGCGCGGGATAATTATACCCCCGGTCGCCCGGCGGCGGGTCCCGGCGGCGGGTTGGTCTCTCTCGCACGCTCGATTTCAACGACCGTCTCTTCCATTGACCTGTGCTCCGCGCCCGCGATGAAGGCGCCTCCCGCGGTGTTGATTACACGCGGCGCGCCGCGCAGCTTCTCGATGTACCTCTCGGTGTCCCGCAGATAGAGGAAGAGCACCTGCGTGGTGGTGACGGTCTTTCCCCCCGCGCCTCTCACGTCGAGCATTCTGCCCATTCTGCCCGTCGCCCCGCGTGTCTCCGCGCGGACGCCCGCGGCGTGCGTGCGGTCGGGCAGCACCGCGAAGTCCGTCCCCGCGAGCACCACCGGATCGGCGCCGGTCTTCACCGCCGCGTCGAGCGCCGCTAAAAACACCGATCCGCTGAGCAGCAGCTTGCCTTTTTCCTCCGCGCCCCCGATGGCGCTCTCCAGCCCTCCCGCAGACGGAAACGCCGCGAGCCTGCGCTCCGGCGCGAAGCGGCTCACGACGGCGGGATTCGATGAAGGGAAAAAGATGATGAACTCGTCCTCTACGTGCCCGGCGTCGAAAAGTCCCGCCGTGTGTTCCTGGGGGTCGGCGCTTATCACGTAGTGAGGTCGCACGCCCGCTTCCTTGAGCGGCGGCAGGGCGGACTCCGCGCAGAAAAGCTGTCCCAGCCGCCTCGCGCGCCCGAGGCAGGGCAGGGCGGTGTCGAGCGAGGGACCCGACGCGATTACGAACGCCGGCACGCCGCGGAACTTGTCGAAGAGCACCGCGACGCCCTTCGCGTCCGCCACGGCTTTGCGGTTGTCCTCGATGTTCGCGAGCCGCTCCCGCTCGAACACCGGCGTCTTCCGCTCGGACAAACGGAAGGTCTCTAGCGCGTCGCGCAGTTCCACCGCGTCGGCGGGTATGAGCTGAAGCTCGGGCTGGAAGACGAAAACGCGCGCCTTTACGCCGGGCCTGCCGGATAATTCGTTCAGAAGCCGCAGAAATTCGTACTTTATCTCGGAGTAGGTCCCGGCGATCACGTGCACCTTTTCGTCGGAGAACAGTTCCCCGAAATCCCTGAGTCCGAGCGCCTCGAGGAAGAGCGCCGGCACGGGTTCGACGATGTGCAGTTCGAGGTGAGGGTGGAGTCTGCGCGCCGCCTCGCAGTGGTAGCCAAGCCCGAAGCCGACGACAAGCAGCGTCTCCGCGCGCCGCAGGTCCTTCAACCCGACGAGCTTTTCGGCTTCCCTCGCGGGGTCGTACGTGCTGTGGAGCGTTGTCTTTTCTCCGCCGCGTGTGACCGTGAGCGTGGGCAGCCCGCCGGCTTTCGAGCGGACGATTTCAAATAAGTACTCTCCAGTTGCGGCGCGCTCGAGTTCCCCGATGAAATTGCCGCGCTTCTTCAGCGCGGCGAGGTTTTTCGCGACCAGTTCCCCGTTCATCGCGGTTCCCCAACGACATTTATAGCATCAAGTCCTTTTCAGGTGTTTCTTTTCAAGTATTTTTTTGAATACCAGCCTGCCGTATCCGATAATTCTTTGACAAGAGCGGGAGGTTCCAGCGCTTCCACGTGCTCGCCCCACGATAATATCCAGCGTTTGATTTCGACGAGGCTGTTAAGGCGCAGCGTGAGTATAACGGTCCCGTCTTCGAGTTCCTCGAGCGTCTGAGACTGATGCCAGATTTTCTCCTTGATGTATCGCGACGCAAACCCGTCGAATTTCATGCGGATGGCGTACTTTTCCCTGCCGGTGAAGATTCCGAACGTGAAGCCGAGAAATTTTGATGCCTCGAAGCTCTCGTCAACCTTGAATCTCGCGCCGGTCTCCCTGATGCTCCGTATCCGTGAGGGCATGAACGTTCTGATCTCGTTGCGGTAATGACAGTACGCTAAAAGATACCACTCGCCGTTCAGGTTGACGAGGTGGTAGGGGTCAACGACTCGCGTGGTCACCTCGTCGCGGTACTGAGTGTAATATCTGATTTCAATCTGCCGCTTTTTGATGGCGGCGTTCGACAGTTTTTTGAATATCTCGATGTCCTGGACGGTCACGGCGCTTGTGCGGAAGGAATATGTCTCGTCCACGTCCGAAAGGCTGATCGAGACCTCCTCCGGAAGGCTGGAAACGATCTTATGAAAGGCGGATTTCAGCGCCTTCTCGTATGGCGTTCCCTTGTACTGGGCAAGGGCTTTTTCGGCGATGAAAACGGCGATGAGTTCCCTTTCGGAGATGGGGATCGAGGGGAACATGTAAGACGGTTCCGTGTAATAGAATCCCCGCTTCTCCGGGTCGTATTCGATGGGCGCGGACATCTGATCCCGCAGGTACTCCACGTCGCGGAGAATCGTGCGGCGGCTCACCTCGAGTTTTTCGGACAGCGACACGGTGTTGGGGTGTTTTCCCGCTTTCAATTCCAGGTGTATCAGATGCAGTCTTTTGATCGGAGGCTTGGCGTGTCTCATGTCAAACTTAAAGTTTATCATTATCCCGGATTATTCACACTCCCCCCTGAAGAAAAGAGCCTCCTGAGCCGATTATCATAGAGAGATGTAACAAAAACAAGGCTGAAAGGAGGCTCACCCTATGGGTGAAACGAATTATACCACAAT
>JBFMFE010000083.1:0-5275 GCA_040752295.1 bacterium | reverse complement strand
TGTGGTATAATTCGTTTCACCCATAGGGTGAGCCTCCTTTCAGCCTTGTTTTTGTTACATCTCTCTATGATAATCGGCTCAGGAGGCTCTTTTCTTCAGGGGGGAGTGTGAATAATCCGGGATAAGTTTACCCCACCAGAAAAGCGGGGTCAACTGCAAAGATTAAAAAGGGCGAGAAAGAGGTCGGGCGTTGAATGTTGGATAAGCCCCTCGCCTGCCGGGAGCGGGGGGGGTTCACGCGGAAGCCGCGGCGTGGATTTTGGCCGCGAGCGCGCGGATGTAGTCGGCGGCTTCGAGATTGTCGAGCCAGCGGCGGGGTATGCGGGCGGCGCCGTTCCACGCGCCGCTGATCGCCCCCGCGACGGCGGCCGTGGTGTCCGTGTCGCCGCCCGCAGAGACCGCCTCCGCGACTGTGGTCTCGAAGTCGGAGGGGGTTTTGAGGAAGGTGAAGAGCGCGCTTGCGACGGTTTCGACGACGTAGCCGCTTGTCCCGAGTTTTTCCAGCGCCGCGGGGGTCGGGGTGTTTTGTTCGAGGAGCGTTTTCGCCGTCCGGAGCCGCCCGGCGAGGGTGCAGTCGCCGATGAACTCGACGGCGGCGTCAATGAGGGCGGGCGAGGGTTTTCTCGCGGCGCGGACGCCGAGCGCGACAATGTAGCAGACCGCGCGGCTTCCCGCGACCGCCTCGTCGTTGGAGTGGGTTATGATCGCGTCGTTACGCGCGTCCTCCCTCAGCCGTTCGAGGCTGAGGCAGTTGATGAGTCCTATGGGGGCGCACCGCATCGCCGTTCCGTTGCCCGCGGCGTAGGCGCCGGTCTTGCCGCTCCGTTCCCACGGCGCCCCCGATTTGAGGCGCATGATGGATTCGAAGGTCGCACCGCCGATTCCGCGCAGGTCGCCGGAATCGAACCAGGCGACGTAGCCGTGGGCGACGTCTTCGGGGACGACCCTGCCGCCGCTCCCGACGATGCTTTCGGCGAGGTGGAGCGCCATTTTCGTGTCGTCCGTCCACATTCCCTCCCGAAGTCCGCGTCTGGGCGCGGCGCGGAAGTCCCTCACCGCGCCGCCCTCCCTGCGCCGTATCCAGTTCGGGCGCCAGCCCTCGAAGGGCATTCCGAGCGCGTCGCCGACCGCCAGACCGAGGAGGCAGCCTTCGAACCTTTCAAGAGGGAGTCTTTTCATGTCCCCGGTTCCATTACGTGCCTTAATCTTAACGAACGCGGCGCCGTTCGTTTATACTATAAGACAAGTGAAGCCTGAAAAACGAACCGGGAGCGTATTGGTTGACGGAATTAGCTGACGGGCTGCAGGGCTACCTGAGCGCGGCGTCGCCGTTCGCCATCGGGGCGGCGTTTTTCGGCGGGGTCCTCGCGAGCTTCACGCCCTGCGTATATCCCCTGATCCCCGTCACGGCGGCGTATATCGGCGGGCGCGGCGCGGGGACAACGCCGTGGAGGGGTTTCGTCCTCTCCCTGCTTTACGTTCTGGGCGTGGCCGTCACCTACTCGGCGCTCGGCGCCGCGGCGGCTCTCACCGGGAGGCTTTTCGGCAGCGCCGCCGCCAGCCCCTGGGCGCTTTTCCTCGTCGCAAACGTGTGCGTTCTCATGGGACTGAACATGCTTGAGGTTTTTGAACTCCCCCTGCCGGGATTTCTCCGCGGCGCCGACCCGGTGAAAAAAAGAGGCACATTCGCCGCGGCGTTCGCGGTCGGACTTCTTGCCGGGCTTGTCGCTTCGCCCTGCACCGCCCCTGTCCTGCTCGTCCTGCTCGCTTTCGTCGCCGAGCGCCGGAACCTTGTCTTCGGGGTCTCCGCCCTCTTCGCATTCGCGCTCGGGATGGGACTTCTCCTGATCGTCGTCGGAACCTCCTCCGCCGCGCTCGCCTCGCTGCCCAAATCCGGCGGATGGACGGTCAAGGTCAAAAAGACCTTCGGCTGGGCGCTCATCGCCATAGGCGAGTACTTCCTCGTCAGAACGGGCGCACTGCTCGTATGAACGCACGGAAAGGAAAACGAGCCGCATGAAAAACACCGCCACCGCCGCCGTCATACTCGCGGTCTTGATCACCGCGCTCCTCGCGCCCCACGGCTGCGCAAAGATAAGGGGCATGATTCAGCGCGAACGGAAAGACGTCCGGCGCGACGCACGGGTGGGACACCCCGCGCCGCTCTTCACGCTCAGGGACCTCGAGGGCGGAGAGGTGGCGCTGCGGGACTTCCGCGGAAAGAAATTCGTCTTCCTCAGCTTCTGGGCGACGTGGTGCGCGTCATGCCGCGAAGAGATGCCCGTGCTCGACAGAATCCACGAAAAGTTCGGACGGAAGGGTCTCGTAGTGCTCGGCGTCAACGTTCAGGAATCGGAAAAAAAGGTGAAATCGTTCATCAAAAAACTCGGCGTGAAGTACCCCATACTCCTCGACGGCGACGGAAAGGTCGCGAACCTCTCGTATCATCTCTACGGAATCCCGGCGAACTTCATAATCAACAGGGAAGGCGTCATCATATACGAGGGGGCTTCGATACCTGAAAATCACGAGCGGTACTTCGAGAGACTGCTCGAAGAGGAGTGAACCGGGACCATGCGGAGAGCGGTTTACCTTATCGCGACGGCGCTGACGGTCGCCGCCGTTCTCGCCTATCCTGCGCTCGTTGACAGAAAGGGCGGAAAAGCGCGGCAGACGCAAATCCCGGACAACGGGCTGCCGGCTTTCGTCGAGTTCTACTCACGCTCGTGCGAGATATGCAGGATGATGAGACCCGCGCTGCACCGTCTCGCCCGCGAGTTCGAGGGCAGGGCGAACTTCCTGTTTCTCGACGTTGACGATCCCGCGAACTCCACCCTCTTGGAAGAGTTCCGGGTTTACGATCTTCCCAGCATCCACGTGATCGGCGCGCGCGGCGAAAGAATAGCTTCGTTCGAGGGGAAAGTCGGCGTTTCCACGCTGCGGAAACATCTGAAAGCCGCCGTGAACGGAAAAGGCGGGACAAGTCCATGACCGCGGGAAATCGCACTTGAGGTTCCTCGCCGCCTGCGCACTATTCATCGCTTCCGCTCTCTCGCTCAGGCTGCTGCACGTCCGCGTCGAGGAGAAAAGCCTCGCCTTCGCCGCGCGCTCCGCACCCATCGCCGCCGCGCTCGACGCCGGATGGGAGGGATGGTCGCCGGAGGCTTTCAGCCGGGCGGAAGACGAAGACCGCCTGGTCATTCTCTACCTCACAGCGCCCTGGTGCCACGCGTGCCACGTTCTCGAACTCACCACCTTTTCCGACCCCGAGGTCGCGCGGACCATCGCCGGGCGCTTCGTCCCCGTCAGGGTGAACGTCGAAGAACGCCCGGACGTGGCTGCCCGCTACCTCACCGGCGCCATACCCACGGTTGCGATTCTGACTCCGTCGGGTGTACCGCTCGTGACGGAGACTTTTCTCACGCCCCCCGCCTTGAAAAACCTTCTCGTCCACGTGGAGCATTATTACCGCGCGAGGAAAGACGCGGTCGAAAAATCGGCGCTGTCGCTCGAGCGCGCGGATGCCGGTTCCCCCGGCGTTCCCCGCGGCAAACCCCCGTCCCCGGCGGCGGAGCTTGCGGCGATGAACGAGGTGCTTCTGTACGCGTTCGACGAGGAGAACGGGGGGTTCGGCTCCGGCGGCAGGATGCCGAACTACGCGGCGCTCGAGTACGCCCTTCTCGCCCTGAAAGCCCCGGGGGACGAGCGGCTGGAAAAGCTCGCTCGGTTGACACTTGGCAACATGACGGGTCTCTCCGACCCGGAATGGGGCGGGTTCTTCCGGTTCGCCTCGAGCCGCGACTGGACGCAGCCGCACTACGAAAAGCTGCTCGGGGACAACGCCGACGCCGCATCTGTTTACCTCGACGCCTCTCGGCAACTGGGCGAAAGGCGGTATCTCGACGCCGCGACCGGGGCGCTCCGGTACGCGCGAAGGTTCCTCCTCGACCCGCGCGGCGGTTTTTACGCAAGCCAGGACGCCGACCTTATCAGCGGCGGAAGGCTGGTCGCAGGGAGCGAATACTTCGTCCTTCCCCACCGGCGCAGAATCCGCCTCGGCGTCCCGAGGGTTGACGCCTCCCTCTATGCCGCGCCGAACGGAAAGATGATCTCCGCGCTCGCCGCCGCCTTCGCCGCCACGGGGGAAACGGTCTTCCTGCGAACGGCGGAAAAATCGCTGGGCAGGTTCATCGCCGAGGGCTTCTCGCGCACCGCGGGCTTCGCTCACCGTATAAGCCCCGTCGGCGCCGGTTACTTCCTCGCCGACCAGGCTTACATGATCCGCGCCTTACTCGACGTGTACGAGGCGACCGGCGACCCCCGCTTCCTGTCCCTCGCTGAGAAAGCCGCGCTTGCAGCCCTGAAAAATTTTTCGGCGCCGGACGGCGCCCTCCTCGACACGCCCCCCCCGAATCACGCCCCGGGTCTCCTCAAAAAACGCATCCGCCCCCTCGCGTCCAACTCCGTCATGGCTCGAAACCTGATCAGGCTTCGCTACTACACCGGGGAAAAGAAATACGGAACCGCGGCGCGGAACATCATCGTTTCATTCTCCGGGGAATGGCGCTCATTCGGACTCGACGCCGCGCCCTACGCCGCCGCGCTCTGGATGCTCGCCCGCCACCCGCTGGAAATAAAAATCGTCGGACCAAGAACGCACCCCGCCACTCGCGCGCTCCTCAGGGAAACCCTCGCGTTCTACGACCCCCGCAAGCTCATCCTCGTCCTCGACCCGGCGGCTGACGCGCCGAGACTTTTGGAATTGAAAATTCAGCCAGCCCCCCGACCCGTCCTGCACGCGTGCGTTGAAAACGCCTGCGCCATGCCCGTCTCCGACCCGAAAAAAGTGCTCCCCGCGCTTGAACGCTTCGCCTCAAAATTCATGATGTAGTGCGCTCTCTCGCCGGCTTGTTGAAAAAACGCCGTTGTTGAAAACCGGGCTTTCGCATTTCTGGCAAGGGCGAGATGGACCTGCTGTACTCTCTTACGCTCCGTGAAGATGGAATTTTATCAAGGTCGTGATTACACGAACAAATCTGAAATCGGAGAATTTCTGGAACATGACCGGAATTTTTCTGTAAATCCCAACTTACCCCCGAAAGATTGAGAAAGGGAGGCTTTGCATCTGATATTTTTATCTTTTTTTGATTTCAAATGTTGTCTCTAATTTGAAAAATGAAATTTTAATAAATGTATTGACATACCTTGCCAAATCATATATAATTTCAAAGAACACGGGTAGTCTCTAATATGTTCATTAAACGAAACAAGACAA
>JBFMFE010000082.1:0-8088 GCA_040752295.1 bacterium | reverse complement strand
GTCCAGAAGGGCGTTGAGAAGCTCGACCGCGGTCACGTCGCCCTCCCCCACAACAGCCGCGTCAATGCAGTCGTGGTAGCGCTCGAGCGTCTCCCGGGGCACGGCGCTCACGTGCGCGCCGCCGACCACTATCGGCACGGACGGGAGCGCCGACCTGACCCCCCGCGCCGCCGCGACGAGGTTGTCCACGGCGACCGTCGCGCCGGTGAATCCCACGACACGGGGGGCGATCTCTATGATTTTCTTCACCGTCCGGGCGACGTCCAGACCGTGAATGGCGGCGTCTAAAACCGCGGGGCGCCGTCCCGCCTCCCTGACCGCCGCAGCGAGGTTCGCCAGCCCGAGCGGCGGAAGATTGCTCCCCCCTATCGCAAGCCCTCCGTAGCGCTCCCTGAGCGTCAGCGGCGGGTTGACGAAAAGGAAATCCACGGGTTCGCCGGTGGTTTCCCGGAGCATCGGCGGCGTTTCCTTTCCTGCGGGCGGGCGGCAACGACTCCAATGCAATTATAACCCTGCCGCATGACGGGATCGCCTCAGCTCAGCCCGGCAGACGGCGATGAGCCGGACGTATTCGGGCACCTCCCGAATCGGCGCGAACTTGCTCTCCGAGCCTTTGCGTGCGTAGTCATACCGCGTCGGAACCTGGTCGTACCGGGAGGTGAGGCGTCTCATCTTGATGAAAAATTCCGCGTTCGCGGAGAACCTGCGGGTTTTCAGAAACGCATCGCCGTATTCCCTGAAGGCTTCCTTCACCGTCCGCGCCCTGTACATCTTGAAAAAGTAAGTGTAATCGCTCGCGGCGGGAAGCGGCACGAGGAGGCGGAGAACGAGATTGGACAGACGGCTGACGGCGCGGCGCGCGGGCGGGAATCCCCTGATCTTTCCCCCCTTCACGTACCGCGACGCGGACACGACGTCCGCGCCTCCCCTGAACCGCTCGAGCATCGAGGAGAGCGTCCCGGGATCGTTCGAACAGTCGGCTTCGATGAAGACGAGCGGATCGTCATCGTCCGCAAGCCCGCACGCGCGGGCGAATCCTTCTCTTAAAACCGACGCGATGCCGCGGTTGGCGCCGAACCTTATCACCTCGACCGCGGCATCGAGGGCTTCCAGAGCCTCCGCCGATCCGTCGGTGCTGCCGTCGTCCACGGCGATGATCCGGAACGGCTCACCAGCGGACGCACTCGCCGCCGACAGACCCTCAACCAGTCCCCCCGCGTTCTCCGCCTCGTTATAAACGGGAACGATGAAAAATATCACTCTAAAATTATAAACCAGCGGCGGGTTTCGCGCCCGGAAGTCCGGGAAAACGGCGCCTCCCCCTCGCCCGCGGAAACAGTATCCTCAACGCCCTCTGGATTATTATCTTCACCTGCGTGAGGGAATGTATCTCCCTGGACAAGCCCAGTATGATCCCCGGTCTCATGTAGAACCTGACGTATGCGCGCCTCTGAATGCTCCTGAGAGCCTTTTCGCCGACCGAATCGGGACACCAGCTCAGGCTGTGGATGTACATCTCGTCGTAGTTGACGTTCCGCAGCCTGCCCTCGTCCTTCAGCCTCCTGTAAGCCTCGCTTCCGGGAAAGGGGGTGAAATTGAAAAAATTCACCCTCGCGAGGCGCAGCTTCAGCGCAAGGCGCACCGTCCGGCGCATTTCCTCGAGCGTCTCGCCGGGGAAGCCCAGGATGAAGAATCCCGTGACCCTGACGCCGTTTCGCGCGAGCATCTCCACCTTCCCCGGAACCTCGTCGAGGGAAATGCGTTTCTTCATGAGTTCGAGAACCCGGCTTGAGCCGGACTCTATCCCCACCGAGGTGGAATACCACCCGGCTCTTCTCATGAGCCGCGCCAATTCCTCGTCCAGGCAATCGAGTCTTATCCCCGACGGGCACGCCCAGACGAGACCGAGGTCCGCGCGTATCAGCCGCTCGCAGACTTCCACCGCGAAACCGCGGTCCACGGTGAAATTGTCGTCCATGACGTGTATCTCCCGTATCCCGTACCCGTCCCTCAAATGCCTCATTTCCTCCACGACGCTGTCAGGGTCGCGGTGCCGCACCTTTTTTCCCATCGCCGTCCCCGCGCCGCAGAAGGTGCACGGGTAGGGACAGCCCCTTGAGGTCACCACCGGCGCGATCTTCTTCTTCATCGTGAAAATCCCGTTGGGATACAGTCCGAACCTGTGGGGTTCCAGGAGGTCCCACGCGGGGAGGTCCAGCGGCTTTATGTCCGCGATGACGCGCCTCGGCGTCGCGACCGCGCCGCCGCCGTCACGGAAACACAGGTTCGGAATCGCCGACAGCGCCTCCCCGTCCGGTCTCCTCTCTCCTTCGAGCATCGAGGCGAGAAGCGGCAGCGTCTCCTCCCCCTCGCCGGTCACAACGTAATCCACCTCCGGCATCCGCTCGAGCACTTCCTGCGGCTCGAAAATGGCGTGGGGACCGCCCGCCGCCAGAACGATCCCCGGCGCCAGCCGCCTTATCTCCCGCGCGTACGCTGCGGCAGAACTGAAGTAGGACGTAAAAACCGTGATGCCCGCCAGTCCGAACCCACCGCGGGCGGCGCGCTCCGCGACGTGAGTGGGAAACAGGGAATCCCTCGCGGCGCTGCATATCTCCGGCTCGTGCCCGCCCCTTCGCAGCGAGGCGGCTATGTAGCCGAGTCCCACGTTGGGAATGATGAGGTACGTCTCCAGCCCGAGTCTTTTGGGATCGATTAAGAGTACTTTCACCGCTTC
Source organism: bacterium (assembly GCA_040752295.1). Classification (GTDB taxonomy): domain Bacteria; phylum UBP15; class UBA6099; order UBA6099; family JBFMBQ01; genus JBFMFE01. The sequence continues at coordinate 5,351 of JBFMFE010000082.1, read as the reverse complement.
TTTTCAGCCCGGGGAGAACGACCGGGCACGGGCAGGAGCGCGCGCACGGGCAAGGGCGTTTCCCTCACGTCCGCGTGGAACGCCCCCTTTCCCACACCCGCATTCCAAAACCCGTCAGAAACAGACGCCCCAGGTAATGACGGTACCTCTTCATGTGCTGGCGCAGCATTATCTCCACGCCGGGCGGCTTGCGCATGAGGAGCCGTGTCGCCGTGTACGCGGCTCCCGGCAGAAACATCGAGGGGAGGAACCTGTAAAGCCTGCGCCTGATCATGAAATCAATCCATCCCCTCGGCAGAATCTGAGTCAGCGCGAAAAAGAGGTAGAACTTCCTGTGAAGCGAGGGCGACGAATCGTCGAGCGTGATGGAGCCTGAGAACTCGCCGGAATTGATCTTCGCCGCGTCCGCCGGCGTGAGCGCGCCGAGCCGGAGGGCGATATCCACGATCTCCGTGCCCGGAAAGTAACGGAGCCAGAACACCTTCAGTACGTCCGGCCTTGTCTCGTTGTAGAACTTCGCCATCTCGACGAGGTCCGCCTCGGTCTCGGTGGGAAAATTTGTGATGTTCTCCGCCGCAACGAATATTCCGTTGCCTTTCAGAACTGAAATGGCTTCCCGCACCTTTTCGGTGCTCTCCGTCCGGTGATAGATGTCCCTGCGCTTGTCCTGGTTTATGGTCTGGACGCCGAGGTCCACTTTGGTGCACCCCGACTCCCTCAGCAGGCGGGCGTAATCGCCGTCAACCACGTTGGGATTCGTGCACGCGATGTACGGGATGGAGACCCTCGACGGGTATTTCTCGGCGAACTTCGCGAGCCAGCCGCCGCCCACGCCGAACACCTCGTCGTAGAAGTTCACGTACTTCGGTCTGTACGTCCTGTTCGCGATATCGAGTTCCTCGATCACGTTGTCAACGCTCCTGGTCCGCACGAAGCCCGCGGCGCCGTAAAGCCTCTTCGTAAGGCTGTTGTTACAGAAAGAGCACCTGAACGGGCACCCGCGCGACGCCATGATGGTGTAAACGTCCCGCGGAAGTATCGGCGTCTTCCCGTACACCGATTTATCCGGAAACGGAAGCGTGTCGAGGTCCTCTATCAGCGGAAACAGCGGATTCAGGCGTACGCCGCCGTTTTCCCGCACGCCGAGGTTGCACAGGCTCGCGTCAATCCCCCCCTCTGCAAGGGAATCGAGCAGTCCGGCGAACGCGCGCTCGCCCTCGCCGCGCACCACGGCGTCAACGAACCCGAGCTTGAGCACTTCCTCCGGGACGGACGTGACGTGTATGTTCCCGGCGACGACCGGCGCGCCCACGGCGGCGCGAACCGAGCCGCCGATCCTCCTGAACCACGGAAAATCGCTTGTCACCACCGAAAACGCGACAAGGTCGGGCGCGTGGCTGCGCACTTCCCGCACCACCGCCCTCTCCATCGAAAAAATCCTCGCCAGCGGGGCTATCGTCAGAAAGGAATCATTGAACAGACGCGGGTCAAGCACCAGTTCAACCTCATGACCCCCCCCCTTCGCCACCGCGGCAAGATACTCGATGGCAAGACTGCCGAACGCGGGGTAAACGAATACGATCTTCATCCCTTGCCCGATACGTGAAAATCCTTTTCCAGTGACGTTTCCCGTCCTCAAAAAGAAAAGTCCCAGCCCCGGAGCGCGTCTTTCGCGGGAGCCTCTCTTTTCCATATTATAACACTCATGACGCCGCGTAATTGACGCGCGGGCGGCTGCATCCCATAATTCGTATCGTCCGCGCCTGCCGCGCGGATGGCGCTTGAAGGAGCGGGAGTTCGCAGGGGAAAAGTAAGAAACGCCTCAAAAATGTTTTTTCGGAACGATCACGCACATCCTGTCAATGTCCGTGAGCAATGACTGAAGAAAATGAAAAAAACGCCGGTAAAGCGAAAAAGGAATTGTTTCGCAGATACGGGAAACTCGGCACGCCGGCTTCACTCTACGTCCGGGCGCGGTACTTTCTGGGACAGTATACTCTTCTCGAAGGATACGTCCCGAAGGAGGGCGCAGTTCTCGATTTCGGCTGCGGAATGGGGCAACTGGCGGTTTTCCTGAAAATCGCCGGCGAAGGACGAGAGGTATACGGCTGCGATACGTCCCCGAGAAGAATCGAAATCGCGCGGAAAGCGTCGGAAGGACTGACTGGAATCCATTTCACCTCCGCCGCCGAGCCGCCGCCGGGCGGATGGAACGCCGTTATATTTTTCGACTCGCTCCATTACCTGCCGGAACGGGAACAGGACGGGCTTGTGCTCGAACAGTGCGAACGAATCCTTCCGGGAGGCGTCCTCCTGATCAGGGACGTTCACGTGAAAGCGTTCATGAAGTTCTCCATTGCTTTCCTCCACGAAAACGTCATGGTGCGAAGCGGTTTCACGCCGACCCCGTCAAAAAGGCTGTACTTCAGAAACATGGACGATTTCAAAAAACTCCTGTCCGGGAGGGGGTTCACAGTTGACATGGCGCCGCCGCCTCTCCTCCATCCCTACGCCGATTACCTGATCGTGGCTGCGAAGCCGGTTTCCTGACTCATACCGCACGCGGGAAACGACCCGTGAAATCCGCGGGAGGAAAGGCATGAGAATCCTCCTCGTTTATCCGAGAACGCGATACCCCTCGGGGGACATTCCCATCGGTCTCTCGCTCCTGGGCGCCGTGCTCAGAAAACACGGCTGCGAGGTCGAGTTGTTCGACCTTTCCTTCAAAAAGAACTGGCGCGCGGCGTTCGCGAAAACGCTCCACTCGAAAAAATACGACTTCATGGGAATGTCCCTTATGACGACCATGGTCGAAACCGCCGCCGCGCTGTGCCGCGCCGCGAGGGACGCCCTGCCGGAAATGAAGATCATCGCGGGCGGACCGCACCCCACCGTCCTCCCGGAGCAGACGCTGAAAGACACCGGCGCCGACGTGTGCGTCGTCGGGGAAGGCGAACGCGTCATGCCCGCGGTCGCGTCCGGCGCGGTGGACGCCGCGCCGGGAACGGCGGCGGTCCGGAACGGAACGTTCGTACTGTCACCGCCGGCGGAACCGATCCCGGACCTCGACTCCCTGCCGTTCCCCGACTTCTCCCTCTTCGACGTGAAAAAATACACGTCCTGCTGGTTCTCACTCGACAGCGTTTCGCCGCGGAGCAGGGGCATGAACATAATAGCGACGAGGGGGTGCCCCTTCAGGTGCACGTTCTGCCAGCCCACGCTGACCCGGCTGTTCGGAAGGACGATAAGAAAACATTCCCCGGCGTACGTCTCGGAACTCGTGGGCGCGCTCCGTAACGCCCACGACATAAACTGCTTCATGTTCGAGGACGACACTTTCACCGCCGACAGGAAATGGTGCATGAGCGTCGCGGAAACCCTCTCGAAAAACCACCCGGGAATCTATTGGGGCTGCAACACCCACGTGAGACTCGCGGACGAAGCCCTGCTCAGGGAACTCAAAAAAGGCGGATTGAGAAAGATCTTCATCGGGATCGAATCGGCGAGCCGCCGCATCCTCAGCGAAATCTACGAAAAGGACTTTACCCCCGAAGAGGCGCGGGAAAAAATAACAATCGCGAAAAGACTCGGGCTTAAAATTCAAGCGTATTTCATGATCGGCGCCCCAACCGAGACAGAAAAAGAAATCGCCGCTACAATCAGGTTCGCGGTCTCCTCCCCCCTCGACGAAGCCAGCTTTAACATCGCAACGCCCCTTCCCGGAACCGTCCTCCACCAGAGATTCCTTCCCCACATCAGGGTGAATACCAGCAGGATGAACTACTACGATACGCCGCCGTTCGATGAAAAAATCGCCCTTCACCCGCGAAGACTCGCCGCCCTTAAAAAACTCGCCGTCCTCAAATTCTATGCCTCCGGACGACGTCCGGCGGCGCTCGCCAGGGGGCTGTCGCCGCCCGCGGGTTTCAGGAGGTTCCTGCTCAAAATCAGGCGGTTCTGACGCCGCCGCGGCGCCGTTTTATTGACTGGTTTCCGACCGGAAACCTATAATACGATCGGATGAAAAACGAAATAATTCCCCGCGTACAAGGTGTTTTTTTGTCCGTCGTGATCTCCGCCCGCAAACTCACGAAGGCGCCGCTCGGGCTGCGCTACGCGGACACGCAATGCGGCTTCAAGCTCCTCGCCTCAACCGCCGCGAAAAAAATCGCCCTCATAAGCCGCGTCAACCGCTTCGCCTTCGACGCGGAACTGCTGACACTCGCAAGAAAAGCGAACCTGAAGGTGGCGGAACTCCCCGTCCGGTGCAGAAACTCCCCGCGCTCTAAGGTCAGGCTCTTCGCGGACTCGGCGATCATGCTCAAAGACCTGGTCAGAATAAAGCTGGACGACTTGAAAAACCGCCTCCATGACTGAAAGGTTCCTCTTCATCAACGCCGACGACGCGGGCTTTTCCATCGAATCCCTCGACCCGCTCACCCGGCTCGTGAACCGGGGGATCGTGACCGGATGCAGCCTCGTCCCGAACGCGCCGGACGTTGACGCTTTCGTTCGCAGTCTCTCAAAAACGTCTCCCGACCCCGACCTCGGCGTCCACCTGAACCTCACGGAGGGAGCACCTCTCCTGCCCGCGGAGAAGGTCCGCTCGCTCGTCGGCGAAGACGGAAGGTTCCTCGGATTCAGGCGGTTTTTTTTTAAATGGATCACACGGCGCCTCGACCCGCGGGACGCGGCGCGCGAGGCGGAGGCGCAATTCGGGAAAATGTCGGATTTCGCCGTCCCCCTCATTCACGCCGACAGTCACCACAACGTCCACCTTCTGCCCGGCATCGCCGAAACCGTCTCGGAAATCGCGCGCAAAAACGGAATAACCTGGTTCCGCTCCTCATCAGCGCCGTTCCACCCCTTATCATGGACGGACACGAAGAACCTCGGCTACGCGGCTTACAACTCACTCGCACGTTTCTCGGCTAACTGTTACCGCCGCAGCGGACTCCGCCCCGGCGGCGCCGCTTTCCAGCTTGACTTCAAAAAAGATACGCGCCCTCTTCTCTCCTTGAGGAGAGCGCTGTCCTCCGTCCGGGACGGAACCGCCGAGCTTGTATGCCACCCTGCGTTCTCCGGATACGACACAAAGCTCCCCCGCCGCGAACTCCAGAGAAGAAAAGACGAGCTTGAATTCCTCCTCGGGGCGGACGCCGGCGCGATCCTCGACGGTACGGGCTTCACGCTCTCGCCGCGCGGGAAGACCACCCGCCGCCAAGCCCCCGGCGCGTGAGTCTTCGCCGCCGGGACGGCAGGCTGCCGGAAAATGACCCCCCCCAGCGAAAAAAAAACGGTCGGCGAAAAACCACGAAACTGCGTCTGCGGCTGCCGGTCCGGCCTTGTCC
>JBFMFE010000081.1:0-52063 GCA_040752295.1 bacterium | reverse complement strand
ATGATCAACTTTATGGACGAGGGCGCTCCACAACCGTTCAAAGCACGGAAGGTGCTTTTTTTCATTCACGCCGCCGAGCACGGCGGCGCGGAGATGAGCCTTCTGGACCTGCTGGGGCGGATCAACCGGGAGCGGTTCGAGCCGTCGGTGCTCTGCCTTTGCGAGGGACCGCTTCTGGACGAGGTGAGAAGGCTCGGGGTGGAAGCGAGGGTGCTGGATGTTGCGGAGGATTTCGTGAGGACGGAGAGGGAGGGGCTGTTCTCTTTGCGGCGGGCGCCGTATCTGGGGGTCAAGTGCGTTCAGGCGGCAGCCGCCGCCGGGCTTGTGGCGCGGCACGCGATTGACGGGGGGCACGAGTTAATTTACACGAACTCGCTTAAGGCGCACGTGATCGGGGTGCTGGCGGGGCGGGAGGCGCGCCTGCCGGTGGTGTGGCATTTCAGGGACGCGCTTTTCTGGTTTCCGGAGCGGGTCATGGTGAAAGCGCTTCAGGCTGCGTTCAGACCGGTGGTGATCGCGAACTCGAAGACGACGGCATCGTTTCTTGTGAGGAGCAGGCGGGTGCGGGTGATTTACAACGGGATTGACCCGGAGTCCGTCAGGGCGGCGAGGGACGCTGGGGAGGTGCGGGAGGAACTGGGGATTCCGGGAGACGCGGTCGTGATAGGGATGGCGGGGCGCGTGCAGAGGTGGAAGGGGCACGAGGTGTTTCTGAAGGCGGCGGGGATGCTTGTGAAGGATTTTGAGAACGTGTATTTTGTGATCGCCGGCAGCCCGATTTACGGGGACGGCGGTTTTCCGGAGCGGCTGGAGATATCGGCGAGGGAGGCGAAAATCGCCCGGCGCGTTGTCTTCACGGGTTTCCGCAAGGACATATACGACGTCATGCAGGCGTACGACGTATACGTACATCCTACGGTGAAGGAAGAGCCGTTCGGGCGGGGGATAATCGAGGCGATGGCGCTTGGGAAGCCGGTGGTGGCGTCGCGTCTCGGGGGTCCGTCGGAGATCGTTCTGGACGACTGCACGGGACTGCTGGTTGCGCCCGGGAGCTCCGTGGAGCTGGCGCGTGCGATCGGGCGGCTTGTGATTGACCGGACGACGGCGGCGCAGTTCGGGGAGAACGGGAGGAAGCGGGTTCTGACGCAGTTTTCCATGAAGAACCACGTTGACGGGGTTGAGTCGGCGCTCGACGAGGTGTTGAGATGAGGGTGGCGCTCGTCCACGAGTTTCTGGTGACGTGGGGGGGATCGGACCTTGTGGTTCAGAAGTTCGCCGAAATCTACCCGGACGCCCCGATATATACCGCTCTCTACGACCGCGGGGCGATGGGGAGCAGGTTTCCGGGGCGCGTGATAAAGACGTCGTTCCTGCAAAGGATACCCTGTGCGGCGCGCAGGCACAGGCTGCTGATGCCGTTTTTTCCGCTGGCGTTCGAGGGGTTCGACCTCTCGGGTTACGACCTTGTTTTGAGCAGCCACCACATGGCAGCCAAGGGCGTGATCACGGCGCCGCGCACGTGTCACGTTTGTTTCGTTCACACCCCTATGCGGTACGCGTGGGACATGTACCACGATTTCGTCGGGCGGCAGCGGCGCGTACTGCGGTTTCCGATGAGGGTGCTGTTTCACTACCTTCGGGGATGGGACGTTGCGACCGCTGGGAGGGTGGACTATTTCATCGCCAACTCGCGCAACGTCGCGAACCGTATAGCGAAGTACTACCGCCGCGACGCGGTGGTGGTGCATTCGCCGGTGGAGGCGTCTCGCTTCTTCACCGGCGCCGGAGTGGACGATTATTACCTTGCCGCCGGACGGCTGGTGAGGTACAAGAGGATAGACCTCGCGGTGGAGGCTTTCAACCGGCTGGGGCGCAGGCTGGTAATCGCGGGGGCGGGTCCCGAGACGGGAAGACTCAGGGGGCCGGCGAAAGGTAACGTCGAGTTCCGCGGGTTTGTTTCCGACGAGGAGTTAGCCGGGCTTTACTCGCGCTGCCGGGGTTTCATCTTCCCCGGGGAAGAGGACTTCGGGATCACGCCGCTCGAGGCTCAGGCGTCCGGGCGGCCGGTGATCGCCTACCGCGCCGGCGGCGCACTCGAGACGGTGGTTGAAGGCGAGACGGGTGTGTTTTTCGACGAGCAGACGCCGGAGTCGCTTATGCGCGCCGTCGAGGCGGCGGACGGCGTGAGGTTCGATCCGGAGAGGATCAGGGCGCACGCGTTGGGTTTCGACGTGGCGGTTTTTAAAGAAAAGATCGGGAATTTCGTTGAGGAAAAGATGAAGGAGTGGAAGGGAAAGACGGGGATTTGAGAGTATGAGACAACGACTGTCGCCGAAGTCTTTCCGGGTTCTGTTCTTCCTCTTTCTGTTCGTCGCGGATTTCGTGGTGTCGTACTGGGTTATCATGGCGGCGTACGAGATGAGGATTGGTCTTCTTCCGCCTGGGGCGGCGCCGCCGCCGAGGAGGGATTACGCGGGGCTTGCCTACCTGTTCGCGGTTCTCAACGTTTACTTTCTTTACGCGTTCGGGACGTACAAGGACACGCGCGGGCGGTCGGGGATTGACGAGTTTTTCGGCGTCGCGAAAAGCTCCACTGTGTCTCTTCTCGTGCTCATGGCGTCCACTTTTTTCTACAGGGAATACGAGTACTCGCGGCTGGTAATAGTCTATTCGTTCGCGATCGCGTATTTCATGTTGGGCGTTTCGAGGTGCCTCGTGACAGCCGTTGAGAGGCGGATGCTCGCCGCGGGGCACGGGCGGAAAAAGCTCATGTTCATTGGAACGGGCGGTCATTTTGAAACGCTCGTGAGAAAGGTGCTCGAGAAACCCGGGACGGGGTACACCGTGCTCGGTTATTTAGAGGAAGATCACTCTGGGGAACTGGCGGCGGTTCCGCTCCTCGGGTCGGCGGCGGAGATGGAAAAGTTCGTGGAGCACTACGAGCCGGACGAGGTGATCGTGACGCTGAAGCCGACGCACCACCATCTGGTGGAGGCGGTGGTGGACGTGTGCGACAGGCGCGGGATCGAGTGCACGCTGTCGCCGGACCTGGTCGGGCTAATGGCGGGGCCGAGGAAGTTCGACGAGATTTCCGGTGTACCGCTCATCCGGGTCAGGAGGCTGAGGGCGCGCGGGTTCAACGCCTTCGTTAAACGCGCTTTTGATCTTGCCGTCTCGGCGGCGCTGATCGTGCTTGCGGCGCCCCTTTTCGTCGTCGTGGGCGTGCTGATAAAGCTCGATTCGAGGGGTCCGGTGTTCTATCTGCAGAAGCGGGTGGGGATGGACGGCGTGGAGTACTGGATGTTCAAGTTCCGGTCAATGGAGCAGGGCGCCGAGGAAAACGGTCCTGCGTGGTCGAGGGAAAACGATCCGCGCGTGACCCGCGTCGGCAGGCTCCTGCGGGCGACGTCGCTAGACGAGACCCCTCAATTGTTCAACGTCCTGATGGGACAGATGAGCATAGTGGGACCGCGGCCCGAACGCCCCCATTTCGTCGAGAAGTTCGAGAAGGGGATTGCCCGGTACATGGAACGGCACAAGGTGAAAGCAGGCATGACGGGCTGGGCGCAGGTGAACGGGCTGAGGGGCGACACCTCAATCGAGGAGCGGGTCAGGTACGACATGTACTACATCGAAAACTGGTCGCTGGCGTTCGACGTGAAGATCGTCATCCTGACCGTTCTCACGATCGGTCAGGATGTTCTGAACGTTCTGCTCCGAAGGTAAGGTCCCGCTTCAAGGTTCCCGGGACGGCAGGGTCGCAGGTTCCGGGACTTTCCTTAAGAAACCGCTTTGAACGGCAGCCGGGAAAGACAAGCCCCCGCGTCCGCGACAGCTGCGGTGAAGCGCCTGATTTCTCACGTCCCCGTTCTGCCCGGCATCGCCGTCGCTTTCGGGGCGGGGATCGTAATCGCCTCCCGGGCGCAGCCGGACGTTTACACTGCCGTCGCCTTCGCCCTTGCCGCCGCCCTCGCGGTCATCGCCCTCAGAAACTCCGCCGTTTTCGTACCCGCGCTTCTGTGCGCCGTCGTTCCGGCGGGCGCCCTGCTCTACCAGGTTGACACCCTCATCTCCTCGCGCCCGGAGCTGACGCGCTTCATTGAGAGCGCCGCCCGCTCGAAGCGGGCGGTCTTTGTCGAGGGTTCCGCGGAAACGACGCCTATCGTCACGGGCAAGCGCGCCAGGTTCACGATGAGCGTTCGCCTGATCGGCGCGGACCGCGCGCACATGGAGCGCCGCGGGGGAAAACTGATGGTCGTCACCAACGCGGACAGGGACGACCTTCCGGGTTACGCCGACGTCGTGAGAACCGAGGGGAGGGTGTCCGGGCTGGGTTTCATGAGTCCCGCCGAAGGCGAGCACTTCAGGACGCTCGGCGTATCGGGGTTCTTCTTTGTTCCGGAGTACCTTCGGATGAAGAAGACGGGTGAGGCGGGGAGATTTGTTCTTTTCCGCGCCGGCAACCGGGCGGGAGACGTTTTCCGAAGAACGCTTTTCGGGATGATTTCCGAGCCGGAGTCGTCCGTTCTCGGGTCCATGATGTTCGGAAAAAACGTGAAGGTGCCGGACGAACTTTGGCGGGACTTCCGCCGGGCGGGCGTCGTTCACGTGCTGGTGGTGTCCGGGCTGCACGTGTGGATGCTTCTGGGCTGTTTTTTATGGCTCAGTTTCCTGTGGAGGCGCAGCCCGTACGTGACGTTCGCCGTACTGTCGGCGGCGCTTCTGATGTTTTACTCGATGACGGGCGGCGGTCCGGCGACGCTTCGCGCGGTGATAATGGGCATTGTCTATCTCGCTTCGCTGCTCGTAAGGCGTGAGTACGACAGGACGAACGCCCTTTTCGGCGCCGCCCTTTTCATCATGATCCTCAACCCGCGGATGATCTTCCATCCCGGCGCTCAATTCTCGTTCATCGCCTGCGGGGGGCTTGCCTTCCTGTACCCGGCGCTGATGGGCGTTCTGCCTGCTGCGCTGAAAAGCAGATGGCTTTCCCCGCTGTTCATTTCCCTGTGCGCCACCCTGCCCCTCTATCCCGTCACGGCGCGCCATTTTTACGAAATTTCCCTCGCCTCGCCGCTGACCAACATTGTCGTCGTACCCGCCGTCGGGATACTTCTGCCGTTCGCCTTTTTCGCGACATGCGCGGCCTCGCTTTTCCCCGCCGCCGGGACAATTCTCGCCCCGGCGCTGTACCTGCCGACGAAATTCATAATCGAGTTTACCAGCCTCACAGCCGCCCTGCCCTTCAGCAGCGTCTTGACGGGGCAGCCGTCCCTCCCGTGGACCGCCGTTTACTTCGCGTCCCTCTGGTGCTGGTGGAAGTTCCTGAAAGCCGCTCCGAGGGAAAGGGACGAGGTAATAACCCGCTATCTGCTGGCGGGCGGGATGAGCGCGTCGCTGCTTGCCTGGGGATGGCTGTTCACGCCGCCGTCCGGCACAATGAGCGTCACGTTCATAGACGTCGGGCAGGGGGACTCCATACTGATTGACGCTCCCTGCGGGAACGCCGGCTATCAGCGTTTCAGGGTGCTCGTTGACGGCGGAGGACGCCAGGGAGGCGCCGGCGGCTCATCGTACGACCCGGGCGAAAAGAAGGTCGGAAAACTCTTGATGAAAAGGGCGATCCGCCATCTCGACGCGGTCGTATTGACACACCCCGAAGAAGACCACATGAACGGACTTCTGTGGGTGATGAAAAACCTGAGCGTTGACAGATGGTTTGACACGGGTGTTCAACCGCCGGTTATGGAAAAAAAAGGTGGCGCACGGAGCAACATCAGTGACGGTGAATCGGCGGTTTACCGGGATATTCTTGAAATAATATCAAAAAACGGCATTGAACGGCGCCTGGCGATGAAAGGCTTTAAATTTGTCCTTGATTCAGGCGTTGAATTCAGGTTTTTATACCCTGATGAGCAAAACTTTATTGCCGGCGCAATTAACACCAACGAGGTCTCCAGCGTCTTAAAAATAACCTACGGTCAGGCTTCCTTTCTCCTCACCGGCGACATTGAAGCATACGGGGAGGAAACCATCGCTGCGCTTTCCGGATACGACATCCGTTCAAGTGTTGTCAAAGCGCCGCATCACGGCAGCGATACTTCCTCCTCATGGAGGTTTCTCAAACTGGTGCAACCGCTTGCCGGGGTTATATCCTGTGGGAGGCTGAATGTTTACGGGCATCCCCACGAATCGGTCATCAGAAGATACAGAGAAATCGGCGCTCATGTTTTTCGGACCGATATGGACGGCGACGTCACAATTTTAACGGACGGTAAATTACTGAAAGTATACAGTGAATTCCGCAAGCGCAGAAATCTTCATGTCGCGCTGGCCCTTGATGATCTTTGAAGGGGCAGGATTTCCAGCGTGTTAAAGTTTGTTTAAGTGTGTCTACAATTTTCTATATCAATTATTGTATTCAGAAATTATGTCGGTGATAGCGAAAGCTGTCTTATTCAAATATGCCCTGTTTTTATTCGTGTTTTAACCGAATAAAGGGCAAAGAACATCATGGTCAGCGCTTCAGTTGTCATCGCAGAAGTAACCCCGAACATGGCGGAAAAACACCAAAAAAGCCAAAAGGGTTTTTTGTTTTTGCGAAATTGCCTTTAAAGGCTTGATAGGTTACGCGAACTTCCCGTTGAACATTCTCGTGATTTTGGACTTTTTGTTCGCTGCGTTGTTCTTGTGGATAATCCCCTTGCGGGCAATTGCGTCCACCTTGCTGACAAACAGCTTCAACTGTTTCTCCGCTTCGTTTCTGTCACCCGTTTCGATGGCAGTTACGGTTTTCTTGAATGCCGTTTTCATTGCGGCTTTAGCCGCCCTGTTCCTTTCCCTTCTTCTTTCCGACTGCTTCAGTCTCTTCTCCGCTGACCGCACGTTCGGCATGTCGCCAGTCTCCTTTCCGGTCCTGCACCGTCAACGGAGAATAAATATAGCGCGTATTGTCTTTTTTATCAACAGAGCGAAAATATTTTGATTCGTGTTTTGAAACGTTCCGGCAAGGTGCTATAGTAAATTTCGGTTCATCGAAATGGCAACTGAAAAGGAAACCCGGGCGAGAGCTGCCGCGATGGGCAAGGCAACGGTAGGCGGCGCCGCTGTCGTGGTAATGGCAGGCATGATAGTGAGCAGGCTGCTCGGCTTTCTGCGCTACCGCACGATAACCGAGATCTTCGGGCGGTCGTTTGAGACGGACGCTTTTTTCGCCGCGTTCATGCTGCCGGACCTTCTTTATTATCTGGCATCCGGAGGCGCCCTTACCGCCGCGTTCATACCGGTCTTCACCGAATACCTTGTGAACAGAAAGGAAAAAGATGCCTGGTACGTCGCAAGCTCCGTTTTCAATTTCTCCGTCCTCGTGATCGCCGCCTCCATCGCCGCCGGGATGGTCTTCGCCCCGTTTCTCATCGGCAAAATGGTGACGCCGGGATTCAGGGAGCACCCCGCGACGATGAGCCTGACGGTCACGATGAGCAGGATAATTTTTCCGATGGTGATCCTCACTTCGTGCAGCGCGCTGTGCAACGGAATACTGCACTCGTTCAACCATTTTCACGCGCCCGCGATATCGTGGAGCCTGCACAACCTGGGCATCATTCTTGCCGCGGTCTTCTTAAGCTCGAGGTACGGTATATTCTCGCTCTGCTTCGGCGTCCTCATCGGCGCGGCGAGCATGGTCCTTGTCCAGCTTCCGGTCATCGCGGGAAAGGGCGCCGTTTATCACCCGAAAATGAATCTCAGGCACCCCGGCGTCTCGAGGGTCCTGAAGCTTTTCGTGCCGGCGATGCTGGGGCTTTCAGTCACCCAGATCAACCTCATGTATTTCCCGAAACTGTTCGGTTCGTATCTCGGGGAGGGAATAGTCTCATCTCTCGAAATCGCCGACAGGATCCTTCTCGTGCCCCTCGGGCTTTTCGGAAGCGCTCTCTCGATGGCGATATTCCCGGCGCTGTCGCGCAAGGCGGCCGACGCGGGAAGCGCGGGCGAGTTTCGGAAGACCCTGGCGCGCGGCATCGTCGCGACGCTGTTTTTTTCGGTCCCCTCGACCGTCTTTCTCGTGATAATGTCGCTGCCCGTCATCCGCTTTCTTTTCGAGAGCAGAACATTCGGCCTTGAGGACTGCGAAGCCACGGCCCTTGCCCTGAGGTATTTCGCGGTGGGACTCGCCGGGCACACGGCGCTTCAGGTGATCGCGCGCGGATTCTACGCCCTGAAGGACACCACCACTCCGTTCATCACCGGATTTTTAAGCGTCATCTGCATCAGTGTTCCTGGATGCGCGTACCTCAGCGGTACGGCTCTCGGGCACGGGGGCATCGCCCTCTCGATTTCACTCTCGACAATCGCAAACATGCTTATGCTTTTCGTCATTCTCCGTTCCCGTGTAAGGGAATTAGACGCGGGCGCGATAGTAAAATCCTTCATGAAAATAGCCCTTGCTTCAGCCTTAATGGGTGTGACGTGCCTTTATATGAAAGCCGTGCTTTCGTGGTCGCACCCGGCGATACAGGTAATGGTTAACATGAGCGTCAGCGGCTCGCTTTTCATTCTTTTCTGCTTTATATTGAAAGTCGAGGTGACTGCGGAACTTTTCAGTGCTTTCGCAAGGAAATTTTCCGGCAGAGAGAGACATGGCAAGGGAAGTTAGGGCGCGTAAAAACACGAGAAATTTCGGTATAATCGCTCATATAGACCACGGTAAATCAACACTTGCCGACCGCATACTCGAAATTACCGGCACGATTCCTAAAAACGAACTGAAGCCTCAGCATTTAGACAGATTAGAAGTAGAGCGCGAGCGGGGCGTTACGGTAAAGATGCAGGCTGTTCAGATTGATTATACGGCGTCCGACGGAGAGCTATACCATTTGAACCTTATTGATACACCGGGACACGTTGATTTCTCTTATGAGGTTTCCCGGAGCCTCGCCGCATGTGAGGGCGTTTTACTCCTTGTGGACGCCGTGCAGGGCGTGGAAGCTCAAACAATCGCCAATTACATGCTTGCACTGTCGGAAAATCTCGTCATCATTCCCGTGATAAACAAGATTGACCTTCCCGCCGCCGATATTTCAAGGGTCTCCGAGGAAATGAAAGAAGCGCTCGACATACACCCCGGTGACATACTTTTGGCGAGCGCCAAGGAAGGCAGAGGGGTGTGCGAGGTGCTTGACGCCGTCGTTTCAAGAATCCCTCCCCCGAGCATTGAGGAGGGAGAAACGAGGTCTATCATATTCGATTCACACTACGACACGTTCCGGGGGGTTGTCGCCTACGTCAGGGTCTTTTCGGGCGCTTTGCGCAAAGGAGACATGATAACGCTGATGAGTTCGGGGCGCCGGTATGAGATCTCGGAGATCGGCGTGTTCAAGCCGGAGATGAGCCCCCGTGAACGTCTTGACAGCGGAGACGTCGGGTACCTCATCGCGGGGATAAAAGAACCGGGCGAAGTAAGGATAGGGGATACCGTCACCCTTGCGGAAGGCCCCGCTTCAAAACCTCTTCCCGGATACAAAAAGCTTGTCCCCATGGTGTACGCCGGGTATTTTCCGTCGGAGGGGGAAAGCTTCGAGAACCTGAGGGCTGCACTGATGAAGTTCGGGTTGAACGACCCGTCACTCGTGTTCGAGCACGAGAGGTCGGGTATATTCGGGTATGGATACCGCTGCGGGTTTTTGGGGCTGTTTCACATGGAAATCGTACAGGAGCGCCTCGAGCGCGAGTACGAGGTGAGCATCGTCGCCACCGCGCCCACCGTGGTTTACCGCGTGTTCCTCAGGGAAGACGAGTATATAGAAATAAAGAATCCCACAGAGTATCCCGAGAACCGGAAGCTTTTAAAGGTTCAGGAGCCGTACGTCCGCCTCACGGTCGTTGCGCCGGTCGAGTTCATCGGGGCGGTCATGGAGCTGTGCAGGGAGAAGCGGGGCGAGTTCAGGAACACGGAATACCTTTCGGAGAAACGCGTCAGTCTCGAGTACCTTCTTCCTCTCAGCGAGGTGATATTCGATTTTTTCGATCGCCTCAAGTCGTGCACGCGCGGTTACGGTTCGATGAACTACGAGTTCGCGTCGTACCTCGACTCGGACCTGGTGAAGCTGAAGATTCTGGTCGGGGGCAGGGAAGCCGATTCGCTCTCGCTCATAGTTCACAGAGACGAGGCGTACCGGAGGGGGAGGCGCATAGTCGAGCGGCTGAGGAAGGCTATTCCCCGCCACCAGTTCGAGGTTTCGGTGCAGGCTGCCGTTGGTTCCCGGGTCATAGCGAGGGAGACCATACCGCCGATGAGAAAGAACGTTACCGCCAAGTGTTACGGCGGCGACGTAACGAGGAAGCGCAAGCTGATCGAGAAGCAGAAGGCGGGGAAGAAGCGGCTTAAGAACGTCGGGAACGTGCGCATACCCCAGGAGGCATTCCTTGCTATTCTGGACACGGTCCGTGAAAAACAGCCGTAACCGTCTTCGAGCGGCGCCGCCCGACGGGTGTCGCGGTGAAGCGGCTGCTGGTTTGAACGCCTGCAAGCCGCGGTCCGCGGTTCAGGCGTCCGCCGCGTGGTTGTTCTCTTCCGAGGGGAGATACGTTTCGAACGCGACAATGCGGTCGCCGGGGTCTATCCGCATGAGGCGCACGCCCTGTGTGCTTCGTCCGACGGTGGATTTGACCGTTTTGACCGGCTGGCGGATGAGTATGCCGCGGTCTGAAATCATCAGGAGTTCCTCGTCGAGGCTTACGACCTCTATCCCGACGACGCAGCCGTTTTTCTCGGACGCCTGAATGGTTTTGATGCCCATGCCGCCGCGTTTCTGCGGGCGGTAGTATTCGAGGCTGGTTCTTTTTCCGAAGCCTTTCTCGCACACGACGAGGAGGGAGCAGTTTTCCTGTACGACCGCGGCGCCCACGACTTCGTCTTCCCGCTTGAGCGTTATTCCCTTCACGCCCGCGGCGGCGCGTCCCATCGGGCGCACTTCGCGTTCTGCGAACCTTATGGAGAGTCCTTTTTTTGTTCCGAGCACGATCTCGCGCTCGCCGTCGGTGAGGAGCACATAGCGCAGCTCATCGTCGAGGCTGAGTCCGATCCCCCTTATCCCGCCCTTGCGCGGGGTGTCGTATGCGGCGAGCCTCGTCTTTTTCACGATGCCGTTTTTCGTCACCATGACAAGGAAGCGTTTTTCGTCGAACTGTCCTATGGGGATGACCGCGGCGACCTTTTCAGAGCCGGAGAGCTGAAGGAGGTTGACGATGGGGGTGCCTTTCGCGGTGCGGCTCGCCTGCGGGATGTGGTAAGCCTTGATTCTGTAAACGGAGCCGCGGTTCGAAAAGACGAGGATGATGTCGTGAGATGATGAAACGAACATGTGTTTCACGACGTCCTCGGCTTTGGTCATGGCGCCGATGATGCCCTTCCCTCCCCTCGCCTGAAGCCTGTACGTGCCTACAGGCAGCCTCTTCACCCAGCCGTCTCTTGTGACGGTGACCACGACGTCCTCTTTCTGAATGAGGTCTTCGATGTCAATCTCGTCCTCCTCCGCCGTGATTCTGGTCTTTCTTTTATCGCCGAACTCTTCCCTTATCTTCCCGCATTCCTCTTTGATGATCTGAAGGATTTTTCTTTCGCTCGCGAGTACGTCCTCGAGGGCGCCGATTTTCTTGATCAGTTCCGTGTATTCGTCCATGATCGCTTTTTTCTCGATGCCGGTCAGTTTCTGCAGGCGCATATCGAGAATCGCCTGCGCCTGAATTTCCGTGAGTTTGAAGCGCTCCATCAAGCCCGTTTTAGCGGCGGCGACGTCCCTGGATTTCTTTATAAGCTCGATTACCGCGTCAATGTTTTTCAGCGCTTCGGTGAGTCCCTCGAGGATATGCGCCCTTTCCCGCGCCTTTGCGAGTTCGAAGGTCGTCCTCCTTCGAACGACTTCCCTTCTGTGCTCGATGAAGTACTTGATCGCGTCACTGAGGTTCAGCAGGACCGGTCTCGTCTTGTGGAGAGCGAGCATGATAATGCCGTACGACACCTGAAACTGGGTGTGTTTTATGAGGCAGTTCGAGATCACGTGCGGGTTGACGTCGCGTCTCAGCTCGATGACGATTCTCATTCCGTCGCGGTCGGACTCGTCGCGTATGTCGGATACGCCGTCGAGTTTTTTTCCTTTCACGAGGTCCGCGACGCTCTCGATAAAAGCCGCCTTGTTGACCTGGTACGGGAGTTCGGTTATTACGATGCTCTGCCTGTTGCCCTTCAGGGGTTCGAAGCCGAGCGCGCCCCTCAGGGTGATTTTTCCTCTTCCGGTGTCGTACGCCTCGCGTATTCCGTCTCTCCCGAGGATTTCGCCCCCGGTGGGAAAGTCGGGACCCTTGACGAATTTCATCAGTTTGCGTGGGTCGCAATCGGGGTCGTCAATCATCGCCACGACGCCGTCTATGACCTCTGAGAGGTTATGCGGGGGAATGTTTGTCGCCATACCGACGGCGATGCCCGCGCTGCCGTTGACGAGAAGGCTTGGGAACGGCGCCGGGAGCACCGCCGGCTCCCGTTCGGATGCGTCGTAATTGTCCGCGAAGTCAACGGTGTCCATTCGTATGTCCCGGACGAGTTCGGACGCCAGCGGGGCGAGGCGCACCTCTGTGTACCTCATCGCCGCGGGGTTGTCGCCGTCCACGGAGCCGAAGTTCCCGTGACCGTCAATCAGCGTGTAGCGCATGGTAAAATCCTGCGCCATTCTCACGAGCGTGTCGTATATGGCGGCGTCGCCGTGGGGGTGGAACCGCCCCATGACTTCCCCCACCACCTTCGCGGATTTCCTGTAGGGTTTTTCGGGGCCCAGTCCCATGTCGTGCATGGCGTACACGATTCTCCGATGCACGGGTTTGAGTCCGTCCCTCGCGTCCGGCAGGGCGCGTCCCACGATGACGCTCATGGCGTAATCTATGTAGGAATCCTTCATCTGTCCCTCCAGCTCGACTGGTACGATCCTGGATTTGTCTTCGCGTTCTTCAGCCGTTTTTCTCTTCATGCCTGTTCAGTTCCTTTCGTCCGTCCTGCCTTTGCGCGCCCGCCGCTCAAGCCGGTTTCCCGCGCCGTCGCGAGCGGTTCACACGTCGAGGTTTTTCACTTCCTCGGCGTAGCGTTCGATGAACTCCCTCCTCGGCTCGACCTGGTTACCCATGAGTATGGTGAAAACTTCCTCGCACTTTTGCTGGTCTCCTATGCCCACCTGAAGGATTACCCTGTTTTTCAAATCCATCGTTGTTTCCCACAACTGTCCGGGGTTCATCTCTCCAAGCCCCTTGTATCTCTGGATACTCACGCCTTTGCCGCCCATCTCGTCGAGGCGCCTCTTTTTCTCGTCCTCGGTGAACGCGTATCTGACGTCGTTTCCCTTTTTCAGCTGGAACAGCGGCGGGCAGGCGACGTAGACCTTGCCCTGTTCGATCAGGGGTTTCATGTAGCGGAAAAGGAAGGTCAGGAGGAGGGTGCTGATGTGCGCGCCGTCCACGTCCGCGTCGGTCATCAGAATGATCTTGTCGTAGCGCAGTCTCGTGATGTCGAAGTCGTCGCCGATGCCCGTTCCTATCGCGGTGATGAGGGTGCGCACCTCCTCATTGCTGAGGACTTTGTCAATTCTGGATTTTTCCACGTTGATTATCTTGCCGCGTATCGGGAGGATCGCCTGATAGCGGCGGTCCCTGCCCTGCTTGGCGGAACCGCCCGCGGAGTCGCCCTCGACTATGAACAGTTCGCATCTGGCTGGATCGGTTTCCGAGCAGTCGGCGAGTTTGCCCGGCAGCGCCGCGCCGTCGAGCGCGCCTTTTCTGCGCGTGAGTTCCTTCGCTTTCTTCGCCGCCTCTCTCGCCCGCGACGCCGTGAGTCCCATCGCGACTATCTGCTTTGCCGTGGAAGGATTTTCCTCGAGGAAGATCGCCAGGTTCTCGTAGAACAGGGAGTCAACGATGCCCTTTATCTCGCTGTTGCCGAGCTGGGTCTTCGTCTGTCCCTCGAATTGGGGTTCGAGAAGCTTGACGCTTATGACGGCTGTGCAGCCTTCGCGTACGTCATCGCCCGATAGTTTTTCCCCCTCCTTAAGGAGTTTGAACTTCCTTCCGTAGTCGTTGATCGCCCTTGTGAGCGCCGACTTGAAGCCCACGAGATGGGTCCCGCCCTCCACGGTGTTGATGTTGTTGGCGTACGTGAGAATGTTTTCCGTGTAGCCGTCGAAGTATTGGACCGCGACCTCCACCTCCACTTCTTCCTTCGTGCGCTTGAAGTAGAAAGGTCTCTTGTGCACCACATCCTTGTTCCTGTTGAGCATCGTCACGAATTCCTCGATGCCGCCCTCGTACATGTATTCGGCTTTCTGGTTTGAAATATCATCCCTGAACCTTATTTTCAGACCGGCGTTGAGGTAAGCCAGCTCCCTGAGCCTCTTCGAGAGAACGTCGAAGGAGTATTCGATGCTGTCGAAGATCTTCGCGTCGGGGAGGAAGTGAACGACCGTACCGGTGGCGCTCGTCTCGCCCTCCTCCTTCAACTCCGTGACGGGTTCTCCCCGCTGGTATTTCTGCCGGTACTCCTTACCGTCCCTGCTAACCTTCACCTCGAGCCACTCCGAGAGGGCGTTCACGACGGATATACCCACACCGTGAAGTCCCCCGGAGACTTTGTACCCTCCTCCCCCGAATTTGCCCCCCGCGTGGAGTTTCGTCATGACGAGTTCGAGCGCCGGTTTGTTGAACTGGACGTGCGTATCAACGGGTATGCCTCTTCCGTTGTCGGCGACGAGGACGCTTCTGTCATCTTTGATGTTCACGTCTATCTGGTCGCAATGCCCGCCCATCGCCTCGTCCACGCAGTTGTCCACGGCTTCGTACACGAGATGGTGAAGTCCTTTCGGTCCCGTGCTGCCGATGTACATTGCGGGTCGTCTTCTGACGGCATCGAGTCCCTCGAGCACCTGTATCTCTCTTGCCGTGTACTCCTCGTTTTTCGCTGTCCCCTTTTGTTTTTGCATCTGCTCCTCCGTGTAAACGATTGGAACGGTCGTTCTCAACCTATCTCGAGTCTCAACTGCTTGTATTTCTCCTTGAACTCCCTCACTTTTTCAATGTCTTCATCCGTCCACACTCTGTAGGCTTTCCAGTCCTTCTCCACCTCCGGCACTTTTCCCGAACGTATCCAGTTAAGGAGTGTGTTTTTATGGACGCCTATGAGGTCCGCGACCTCTTTAGTTGTGTGCATTTTTGGTTCCACTCAGTGCCCTGCAGGTATACCAAGTATACCACAATTCTATGCGCTTCGTGTTTTTTTGTCAATGTTATTTAAAATTTATTTTTAGCGCCTTATGTCATCGCCTCATCGGTTTTAACGTTCGTCTTCAGAGTAGACGCACGGTCTTTATTCATAAGGCACGCGATCGCGTGCGATCGCGTGTGTTCCTTGCGTTTCGTTCGTTTTCGTGTCTCCTTCCGGCTGTCGCTGTTTGTTGGGGTTTTTTCGTCTTTTAAAATCACCACTTAAACAACATGTGGGTTGCTCGGTTTTAACGGCTCTCTGTGATCCTGAATTTGATGTTTTTGACCCTTTGTGATCCAAGCATGTGGTTGATTTTTCCGGCGATTTCGTCTTTCTTAAACATGACTTCCTGGCACCACGATGACCCCTGCGTTTCAACATAGAGCGTGTCGTCCACGATAAAAAGGGGGGTTGTGTTGTACGCCATCTCGCCCCCAGCAATTTCCCTCCACCGGGAAAGAACCTTGAATTCCTTTCTCTTTTCTTCTATTTTGAATTTTCCGCCGAGTTTTTCTACGACTTTTGAGACCTCTTTGTAGTCCTCGTCCATTCGCATAAAGCAAGGCACGGACTTTACATCCGAACGGGCATGAGGATGTAAGAATATCCGGGATTATCGGAATGAAAAACCGCCGGTCCCGACTCCTTTGTGTAGTCTATAACGATCTCCTCATCATCTATTACGTTGAGGAAATCGTTTACGAACTTTATGTTGTACGCGAGCTTTATGTCCTTTCCCTTTTTCAGGGCTTCCACTTCTATGTTCGAACTTCCGAGATCGAGCGTCATCGCCTGAAATTTCACGCTTTCGTCTCTTAATTCCATCTCGAAAAGCCCCTGGGTTTCCTTCGATCTCGCCATGATTGCGGTTCCTCGCACCGCTTTTGTCAGCTTCATCCTGTTGATCCTCGCGGTGCCCGAGAACTCCGACGGAATCGCCCTCCTATAGTTCGGGTAGTCGGCGTCCGTAAGCCTTGAAACTATATAAACGTTGTTGAAGGAGAATGAAACAGACCTTTCACCAACGCATGTTTTAACGGAACCCTCCGTGTCATGTATCAACCTTGCGAGTTCGTGCAGAGACCGCGCAGGAACGATCATGTTGATTTCCGGTATCTTCGCATTCTCGTCGGTTATTTTTGAGATGGAAAGCCTCCTCCCGTCCGTAGCGACGAGATTTATGCCGCCGCCTTCCTCTTTCTCGAAGAAAACGCCGCCCATGTATACCCTCGGATCGTTTTCATCCGTCGCTATCAGCGCCTGTCTTAACCCTTTTTCGAGCGCCTTTGAATTGATCTCGAGGGTCGTTTTTTCGTCCACCTGCGGAAACGGCGGAAAGTCGTCGGCGGAAATACAGTTCAGTTTGAAATGTTGTTTTTCCGTGTCAATATCGAGAATCTCTTCCTCGACGGACAGGTTCACGCTGTCGTCTTCCACCACGTTAAGAATGTCCATCAACACATCGCACGGACAGGTTACGGCTCCCGTTTCAATCGTAGAGCACGTCGTTGACGTCCTGATGCCCATCCTGTGATCGTAGGCGGAAAGCTCGAGGTTTCCGCCGTCATCAGCTTTCATTAAAACGTTTCTGAGCACCAGAATACTGCTTTTCGGATCCGTGGCTTTTTGAACTATTGACAGAGATTCGATGAGCTTTTGTCTTTCACACGAGAGTTTCATGACTTAATCCTCCTTTAATTATATACGTTTTCAAATTTAAAATTTAAAAACAAATATATTAAGCTGTTAAAAAGTGTAAATCTCATTTTCACGGCGTTGCTAACACAAGAATTTTCACACACGGCAAATTGGAAAACAACGTGGTTTTTCACGTTTTAACCTGCCTTCCAAAAACCCACGTTTCCTCTTTGTTTCTTTCAAATCATTATGCCTCACTTCAGACGCCCGGCGCATCATATAAGCCTTGATTTTATGTTATCAATCGCCAGCTGAACAGACGAGTCGCGCTGCAACTCACGTTCTATTTTCTCGCATGAGTAAAGAACGGATGAGTGGTCCTTGTTTCCGAATTCCTTTCCTATCTGCGACAGAGTTCTGTCGGTCATCTCCCTGGCGAGGAACATGGCGATCATTCTGGGCATGACAATCTCTCTTTTTCTTCTTCTGCCGATGAGATCCTCCGGTTCGACGCCGAAGTAGACGGAGACCTCGTTTATTATTGATTGTATATTCGAGGTCAGCGGCGCTTTTAAAGGTACGATATCGTTGATGATTTCCCTGGTGAGGGAGGTGGTTATTTCCCTGCTGCTGAGACTGGCGTGAGCGATGACTCTGTTAAGGGTGCCTTCGAGGTCGCGTATGTTGGATTTAACGGTTGACGCTATAAGCTCGAGTGCTTCCTCCGGTATTGCGACCGCTGAGTTTTCGACGTTCTTTTTTAATATTACGAGCCGGGTTTCGAAGTCGGGCGGCTTTATATCCGCGATGAGTCCCCAGTTGAGGCGGGAGACGAGACGGTCTTCGAGCGTCGGTATGTCCTTCGGGAGCCTGTCGCAGGTTATGACTATCTGCTTTTTCGACTCGTAAAACGAGTTGAAAATCTGGAAGAATTCGTACTGTGTGCCCTCTCTGCCCTGAACGAATTGGATGTCGTCAATGAGGAGCACGTCGGACCGGAGGTACTTGTTCCTGAAATCGAGGAGTTTACCCTCCTGTACGAAGTTCATCATTTCGTGGATGAACGCATCTGTGGTAACGTAATCGAGGTTGAGATGCGGCTTCGTGTTGATGATATAGTGACCGATCGCCTGCATCACGTGTGTTTTACCGAGTCCCACGCCGCCGTAGATGAAGAGCGGGTTGTAAGATTTGCCGGGCGCCTCCGCCACGGAAAGGGACGCGGCGTGACACAGCCGGTTGCTCGACCCCACGACGAAGTTTTCAAAGGTGTACTTCGGGTTAAGGAAGGGCGTGCCCCTCCTGCGCTGTTTCTGGTGCGGCGCGGCTGCGGCTGGAGGAAGAGGAAAGTGGGCGGCGCCGGGGGAAGGTTCCGGGGCGGCGCCGGTGTCTCCGTGCGAGGCGATCACCGAGACGCGCGTGCCGGCGGCTTCGGAGGAGGCGTCCTCGATAAGGCTCTTGTATTCGTCGAGGTAGTTCATTGAGAGCGCGCCGGGCACTTTGAGGTAGAGGGTGTTATCGGAGAGCGACACGGGGACGATCCGCTTCATGAAGAGTTCGAACGCGGGGCGGTTCATCTTCTTTTCGAGAAGGGAGAGCGTTTTTTTCCATACAGATTCAAGAGGCACGGAATCCCCCCATCTATTGTTCTAAGTATCCCCGAAAGCCCGCTGTCCTTACGACGC
Source organism: bacterium (assembly GCA_040752295.1). GTDB lineage: Bacteria > UBP15 > UBA6099 > UBA6099 > JBFMBQ01 > JBFMFE01. The sequence continues at coordinate 33,445 of JBFMFE010000081.1, read as the reverse complement.
GGTCGGTCGTGGAGAGCAGGTCTTGATATTCAACCATGAGAATATAACAGATGGGTGAGTCTTTGGCAATGGTTCTTTTTTTTGGTTTCCGGTTGTGAACCTCGAAGCGGCGAATATATAATACGTAAACGGCTTTTACTGTTTATGCGGGGAGGGGCGATGAGGCCGACCTACAAACCGAGCGTGAGGAAGAGGAAGAGAAAACACGGTTTTCTGAAGCGCATGTCCACCAGGCCGGGGAGGAAGATAGTTTCCTCGAGGCGGCGGAAGGGAAGGAAGAGGGTTTCGGTTTAACGGCGTGAAAGCGACGCTCAGGAACAGGGAGGACGTAGAGAGGGTTTTCAGGGACGGGAGAAGAACACGAAGGGGTCGTGTGACGGTTTTAGCCCTTGAGAGCGGGGACAGGGGTGTGAGGCACTGCATAATAGTCAGCGGCGGCGTGGGTGGGGCGGTGAGGAGGAACCGGTTTAAGAGGGTTCTGCGGGAGGAGTTGAGACGAGTGGCGGGGGAGCTGGGCGGGACTGACGTGGTTATACTGTGCAGGGGCGACGCGTCGAGCGGCTCGGCAGACGCCGCGAGGAGAGAGGCGAGGATGCTTTTAGAGGGGTTAAGAAGGAAAAAATGAGAACAGTACTGATATTTCTGATAAGGATTTACCAGTCGTCCATATCGGCGCTGTTTCCACCTGTGTGTAAGTACGTACCGTCCTGCTCGGAGTACGCCGTTGAGAGTATAAGGAAGTACGGCGCTCTGAGGGGAGGCGCAAGGGCGGTGTACAGGATATTGAGATGCAATCCTTTATCGCGCGGCGGACATGACCCTGCGTAGATAGCCGGTCGGAACCGTGGGTCTAACGGAAATCTTCCTTTATTTTCTGGAGTTTTCAAACAGGTTTACCCACAATTACGGATGGGACATCATCATTCTGACCGTACTCATCCGGGTCCTGATATTCCCCCTGACTCTGAGCAGTACGAGGTCCATGGCGGCGATGCAGAAGATTCAGCCGAGGCTGAAGGAACTGCAGGCTAAATACAGGGGTGACAAAGAAAGGCTGCACAAGGAAATGATGGCGCTGTATAAGGAGGCGGGGGTGAACCCGCTGAGCGGGTGCCTGCCGCTGGTGATACAGCTGCCGATTTTCATCGTTCTTTTTCGGATATTGAGGATACCGGAGGCGAACGGTTACATGTTCGTCAACGCGACGTTTTACGGGATGGACCTGATGACCGCCGCGTTTAACCGGCTGTCGGGGGATTTCCTGTCGGGGCTGTCGCTGTTGCTGCCGGGAATGGTGAATCTTTCAATTCTTGGGGAGTGGGGTATCGGATTTTTCCACCAGTCGTACCTTTACCTGCCCACGCTTGTGCTTGTCGTTTTCATGAGCGTCACGACAATCGTTCAGCAGAAGATGATGATGATGGATACCGCGCAGTCGAGCCAGATGATGATGTTCAACGTTTTCATCGTCGTCATATCCTTCACGATGCCGGCCGGGGTGCTGTTGTACTGGGGGGTTTCGAATTTTCTTCAGCTCGCGCAGCAGAAGTTCATGTCGCAGCAGAAAAGTGTGGCGGGGGGTGTGAAAACCGTTGGGGGCGGGCGGAGTGGGGAGAAGCGGGCGGTTGAGGGAGCCGGCGGTGATGGGAAGGCTGCGGGCGCGGCGGGTGGGCGGGCGCACGATATGGGGGCGGCGAAGAAGGGCGGCGAACACGTGAAGGCGGGCGGCGCCGGGAAAAACACGGGGAAAGGCAAAAAGAAGAAGAGGAAGAAGAGGAAAAAGAAGAAAAGGTAGTGGTGAGCATGGATCAAATCGTTCAGGAGGGAAAGACACGAGAGGAAGCGCTGGAGGCGGCATTGAGGCGGTTGAATGTTTCGAGGGACCAGGTGGAGGTCGAGGTTGTTGAGGAGGGGGGCGCGAGGCTTTTCGGGCTGATGGGAGCGAGGGGGGTGAAACTGAAGGTGAAGGTGAAGGAGAGGGATGAAGTGGAGGCGTTGAGGGAATTTCTCGAGAAAGTCATTGACTTGATTGGGGTAAAGGGAAAGGTCGCCGTGGAGGATTGCGGGGATTACCTGAGTGCGCGCATTGAAGGCGAAGAGGCGGGTATATTGATCGGACGGTTCGGACAGACCCTCGACAGTCTGGAATACATCACGAACGTGGTTCTTGGAAAGAGAGCGTCGGGAGGGGGCGCCAGAAAAGTGGTTCTCGACGCCGAAGGTTACAGGGAGAAGCGGAGGATTTCCCTCACGAAGATGGCGAAGAGCCTGGCGATCAAGGTTATGAAGACGAAGAAAAGTGTTGTACTCGACCCCATGTCCGCGCATGATAGAAGAACCATACACATGGCGCTGTCGGACAGCAAAAGGGTGAGGACCCATAGCGAGGGAACGGGGAAAGACAGGAAGGTGATCATTTCGTACAGGGAGAAGTGAAGGGTAGACGCGGGGTGTGTTTGAGGGAGCGGGATTGCGACGGGTTTGAATGAGCATAGAAAAAAAAGATTACGGCAGAAAAAGACAGGAAAGCGAAAGAATTTCAACTTAACATCCGTCCCGGGCGATTTCTAAGTGTTTAAAACGAATCCAGCGTTTCGAGGCTGAATCTATTGCATGCTTATAGCAGGGGCTGACCGCGCCCCCCCCTGCCCTGTCGAGAACGGCTGACGTGCGGGGGCGCCGGCTTCGTTTTCGGCAGGGGTGTTTTCAGCGATGCGTCGAGGTTCGGAGAAGCGGGGTGTCGAATACGACGTGAAGCGGAGAAAGTTTGGTTTCAGAAGTTTTAATGACGTAATGTTTTTTTTAAAATTAAGTGGACGAAGCGACGGGAGCGGACGAAAGAGCGATGAGTACCGTGGAAGACACGATTGCGGCGATATCCACGCCCCGGGGCGAGGCGGCGTTGTGCGTCGTGAGGATATCGGGCGGTGAATCTTTCGACGTTCTGCGGAGGGTTTTCAGGCGCGCGAGGGGGAAGAGCATTGAGACCATGAAGCCGAGGGTTACGTACCGGGGCGTAATCGTCAGACCGCGCGACGGAGTCGAGGTGGACGACGTGCAGGCTGTGAGGTTCGAGGGTCCCGCGAGCTATACGGGGGAGGACGCGGTGGAGATTTACGGGCATGGAGGCATACTGGTGTCGGAGAGAGTACTGGGGGCGGTCCTGGACGCCGGGGCGAGGTTGGCGGAGAGGGGGGAATTCACCATGAGGGCGTATCTGAACGGGAAGATTGACCTCATGCAGGCGGAAGCGGTTTTGGACGTGATAACGGCGAGGAACGAGAAGTTCCTGGGAATGTCCGTGAGGAACCTTCAGGGCAGCCTCAGCGAGAGGATGAGGGGTGAGATGGACAGGCTGGTGTCGTTGATTGCCGGCATCGAGGTCGAGATAGAGTATCCCGATGAATCGTACGAGGTGGTTTCCGAGGTTCAGGTTAAGACAGCCGCGCGGGAGGCGAAGGAAAGACTGGAGGCGCTGCTGCGCTCGTACGGGAGCACGCGGGTGATTCGCGAGGGGGTGAAAGTGGCGCTTGTGGGTCCTCCCAACGTGGGAAAATCGAGTTTGATGAACAGATTGCTGGAAAAAGACAGGGTAATAGTGACGCCGGTGCCGGGAACGACGAGGGACCTTGTGGGCGACTGGCTGAGGATGGGGGGAATGGACGTTCTTCTTATGGACACGGCGGGAATTGCCGAGACGGAGGATGTTGTGGAAAGAGAAGGAATCAGGAGAACAAGGGAGTTCATGAATGACGCCGATCTCGTTTTTTTCATTCTTGACGCTTCGGTTCCGATGAACGAGGGCGTGAGGGAGGCGCTTGGACATGTTTGCGGCATGGGGGGCGTCAGGATAGTGGTTAACAAGACCGATCTTCCGAGGGCGCTCGACGCGATGGAACTGGAGAAGCTCGGCGCGGGGGTGGTGATGACTTCAGCGCTTACGGGTGATGGAGTGGGAGATTTAAGAGGGATAATCAGAGAGAGGGTCGTCGAAAGACTCGAAGTTGACGTAGAAGCGTCGCTTGCGAATGAGAGGCAGAAGAGGTGTGTTGAGACGGCGGTGGAGGCGCTTGACGACGTCCTGGTGTCCGAGGGGGTTCCGGTTGATGTGCTGGCGATAGACCTGAGGAGAGCCGCGTCGGCTCTGGGGGATATGATGGGTGAAGGGGTAACCGAACGGGTTCTGGAAGATATATTCACCAGGTTTTGCGTGGGAAAATGAAAAAAGAGGCTTACGACGTAATAGTTGTCGGCGCCGGACATGCGGGATGTGAAGCGGGGCTTGCGGCGGCGCGTATGGGGTGTCGAACGCTGATGGTGACGATCAACCTGGATACGGTAGCACATATGCCGTGCAATCCGAGCATAGGCGGTCCCGGCAAAGGTCATTTGGTGAGGGAGATAGACGCGCTTGGCGGCGAGATGGGAAAGAACGTGGACGAGACGATGATACACGTGAGGATGTTGAACACGAGCAAAGGCCCGGCGGTGCGCGCCCTGCGCGCGCAAACGGACAAGAAGGCATACCACCTTAGAATGAAGCATATTTTGGAATACCAAAACAACGTTTCGTTGCGACAGGACTTTGTCGAACGCATACTTGTCGGGGGCGACCATGTTTCAGGCGTCATGCTAAGCACGGGGGAAAAATTCAATTGCGACAGTCTCATATTGACGACGGGTACGTTTCTGAATGGGCTGATTCACATTGGAGAGGCAACATTCGGGGCGGGAAGGCTTGGTGAGTTCCCTTCCGTGAAGCTTTCGAGGTCACTTGAAGAATTGGGATTCAGCATGGGACGTTTAAAGACGGGAACGGTACCGAGAGTGAATGCAAGGGGAATAGATTTCAGCAAATGTACGGAGCAGAAATCCGAGGAAGGCGAATTGTTTTTTACCAATTTTTTAAAACACGGAAAAAGGAAAAAAAGTGTATCCTGCTGGCAGACGTACACAACGGAGAAAACGAAGGAAGTTATTATGAGAAACATACATCGGTCACCGATGTATTCCGGGAGAATAGTCGGAATCGGACCTCGGTACTGCCCTTCCATAGAGGACAAGTTCAGCAGGTTCCCCGATAGAGAGAAGCACCCGGTATTTCTTGAGCCGGAGGGCATCGAAACGAAAGAGATATACATTCAGGGATTATCAACGAGTCTTCCAATAGACGTGCAGAAAGAGATTTTAATGACAATTCCAGGGCTTGAAGAGGCGGAGATTATGAGGCCGGGCTATGCAATAGAATACGACTTTGCAGACCCGACGCAGTTGGAGCCGACACTTGAAAGCAAAAGAATAAAAGGGCTGTTTTTTGCGGGGCAGATAAACGGAACATCAGGTTACGAAGAAGCGGCGGCACAGGGGATTATTGCTGGTATAAATTCAGCCATTGCTTGTCGTGGAGGGGAACCGTTTATTCTTAATCGCTCGGACGCATATATTGGTGTTTTGATTGACGATCTTGTTACTAAAGGGACGAAGGAACCTTACAGGATGTTCACATCGAGGGCTGAGTACAGACTTTTGTTGAGGTTTGATAATGCGGACCTGAGGTTAGCGGAAAAGGGGTTCGGGTGCGGGCTTCTATCCGGGGAATTTTACAAAAAGGTCGAGTTAAAAAGGAAAAAGATGGGTGAAGAAATTGAAAGATTGAAGCTGTTCCACGTGAAACAGAATGGGTTGAAGGCGGAAAGCGCGTTTGAATTGTTGAAGAAACCAGGAATTAAAATGAAAGATGTTGTAGAGCATGGGTTCGATTATGACTTGACAGACGATGACGTTGCGGAGAGAATAGAGGTTGAAATAAAGTACGAGGGGTATATAAAGAAACAGCAGAAGCAGGCGAGCGAATTTCTGAAAAACGAAAACCTTAGGATACCCGATGGTTTTGAGTACAAGAATTTAAAGGGGTTGTCAAAAGAGGCGCGGGAGAAACTTGAAAGAGCGGAACCATCAAGTGTTGGCATGGCGGCGAGGATGCCGGGCGTTACGCCTGCCGATGTTATGATGCTTATCTATTACGTGAAGAGGCATGATAAAAGAGCAGGGCGAAGCTGACCGTATAAAGGAAGAAATAAACGAGTTCCTCCATTTAGAAATCTGTTCCACCGAGACGGTTTTGCATCTGTTGAGATATTACAGGACTATTATGTTTTACAAAAGGAAAGTCAATCTCATATCGGAAATTGGAGAAGAAGACTTCGTGCGTTATCATGTGATGGATTCGTTGAGTCCGTTAAAGTGGGGATTGATAGGGGAAAATGACAGGCTGTGCGACGTGGGTTCGGGGGGTGGTCTTCCGGCGATACCCTTGAAAATCGTTCTTCGTGGGCCGCGGGTGGTGATGGTCGAGTCGAGGGGGAAAAAGGCGAAGGCACTGATTGAGATAATAAAGGATATCGGCTTGAAGGACGTTGCCGTCAGAAACCAGAGGGCCGAGGAGATGGTAATAGAAAAAGAGGAGGCTAAATTTGACGTTGTAACGGTGAGGGCGGTGGGGAGCGTGGAAAAGATGCTGAAATTCGCGGGTAACATTTTAAGGGTGAATGGGCGGCTCATTGCGTTCAAGACGGAAACGGACGACGTGGACGTAAACTATCTTGTACGGAGGGGGTTTTATTTAATAGCAAATTACGATTACGATATAAAAGGGCTTAGAAAGAGAAGGAGGCTGCACGTGATGGGAAGAAAGGGATGAGGCGAGAAATGTTCCCCGTGGAACATTTGATATATTGATAAAGATGAAGATATGGTGTAATGTATGACAAACGAAGTTAAGACGGGGGGTGCACAGTTGAAAAACCTGGAGATTGTTCATATAGAGATTGAGAGGATAAGCAGAAATCCTTTTCAGCCGAGAAGGGATTTTGAAAAGGCGGAAATAGGGGAGCTGTCAGAGTCGGTGAAGACACACGGACTTGTACAGCCGATAGTGGTGAGGAGAACGGAGGGGGGGTATCAACTCGTAGCCGGCGAGAGGAGATTGATGGCTGTGAAGGACGCGGGGCAGGAAAGGATACCTGCGATAGTGGTTGACGTGGACGGGATTGACGTGGCTGAGATGAGCTTGATAGAAAACATTCAGAGAAAGAATCTGAACCCGGTGGAGGAATCGGATGCGTATTCAGTTCTGTCGAAGAAGTTCGGGTTAGCCCAGGAAGAAATTTCAAGGAGGGTCGGGAAAAGCAGATCGCACGTGGCGAACATTTTGAGATTGCAATCGTTGCCTGAGAGGATAAAAAACGGATTGAGGCAGGAGCTAATATCCATGGGTCATGGTAAGGCGCTGCTTTCTATTGATGACGTGTCTCAACAGGAAGAGGTTTATGACAGGATAATCAAAGACTCGTTGAATGTGAGGCAGGCGGAACGGGTTGCGAAGGAGATAAAAAGCAGAAAGGAAGCCAGGAGGAGAAAACAATCTTCTGTAAAGATGTTTTTCAGGGATGCGAGGAAATATTTTGACGCGATGAAGAAGACGCTGAAAGAGATAAAGGAGGCTGGGGGGAAAGCCGACATAATAGAGCGGGAAACGGAATCTCATCTTGAGATAATAGTGAGAATTTCGAAGGAGGAAATGATAAGACAGGAGGACTCCTGAGATTGGTAAAAAACGTAAAAATTGAAGCTTTAAAGCCCAATCCTTACCAACCGAGAAAATACGTTTATGGGTCGAAGATGCAAGAGATAACCGCATCAATAAAGAAGCATGGAATGTTGCAGCCGATACTTGTCAGGTTCGATGAGACTGACGGGATGTATCAAATAATAGCCGGAGAGAGAAGATACCGGGCTGCGATAGAGGCGGGATTGAAGGAAGTCCCAGTAATTGAAAAGGAAACGGACGAAAGGGAGATGCTTGAGATAGCGCTGATCGAGAACCTTCACAGGGAGGATATATCGCCGATAGAGAAGGCGGAAGGATTCAGAAGTCTGATGAAGGATTTCGACATGACGCAGAGGGAGATAGCGGAGTCATTCGGTATGTCGAGACCGGCGATAGCGAACACGCTGAGGTTACTCGATTTGCCGGAGAGTGTAAAAACGGCGTTGAGAAAGAAGGAAATAACGGAAGGTCATGCGAGGGCTTTGCTGGGGTTGAAAAGCGAGACGGCGATGAAAAATATAATAAAGAGGATATGTTCGAGGGGGATGACAGTGAGGGAGTGTGAAGATGTGGTAAGGTTCCTTCAGAGAGGGGGGGGCAGAAACAGGAGAGAGGGTGACAACATAACCGGGGAAGAACGGGACATAATGGAGTTTCTTTCGGAACGGTTTGGAACAAGGGTGAAGATTGTGAAGAATGGGAGAGGAGGCAGGGTGGAGATAGAGTTTTATGACAGGGAGGATTTAGAAAGGATAATAGAAATTTTTGAAACACAAAAAGCACGAACATGATGAAAGGCTCTGCGGTTTTGTGGTTTTTGGTTGATCAATGAAGGGTCTGCGGGGGAGAATTTCATAAGACTCGAAAAGAGGGCAAAACAAAGCCCTTTAAGAAGAGTCGCAAAGAATTAAAAAGGAGGGAAGGGCGGAGCATGATAGACCTGAGACTGATAAGGGAAAAGCCCGAAGAAGTGGAAAAAAACCTCAGGAAGAGAGGTAAAAATAATAGAATTGATGAGGTAATAATTCTCGATAATGAGTACAGAAGGTTGAAGACGAGGAGTGATGAATTGAGAAACATTAGAAACGTGGTTTCGAAAGAGATTGGCTTTATGGAAGAAGGCGAAGAAAAAAATGTAAAAATAGAAGAGATGAAGAAAGTATCATTGGGGGTCAAAGAATTAGATTTAAGAGTCAAAGAGGCAAGGGAGAGACTTTACGAAAAGTTGTCGTATTTACCGAATATTCCGCATGAGACAGTGCCCGTCAGTGAGAGCCCCGATGACAAGCTGATTTTAAGGGAGTGGGGGGAGAAGGCGGTGAAAAGAGATAGAAGCCACATTGAGATAGCGAAAGAACTGGGAATGATTGACATGGAGAGGGGGGCAAAGATAAGCAGAGGCAATTTTTCCCTATACAGAGGTAAAGGGGCGGTTATGGAATGGGGTTTGATCAGCTACATGATCGAAGTGAATACGAGGGAGAAGGGCTACGAGCTGGTGCTGCCGCCGTACCTTGTAAACGCGGAAACGATGTACACGTCGGGCAACCTGCCGAAATTCGAGGAGCAGCTTTTCAGGTGCAGGGATGACGAGTTGTACCTGATACCGACGTCGGAAGTGCCGCTTGCGAACATGCACAGGGATGAGATATTGAGGGAGGAAGACCTGCCTTTATATTACTGTTCCTACACCGCGAATTTCAGGAGAGAGGCGGGGACGCACGGGAGGGATGAGAGGGGGCTTATACGGACGCACCAGTTCAACAAGGTGGAGATGTTCAAGTACACGACGCCGGAGAGTTCATACGGCGAGTTTGATAAGCTTGTGGGTGACGCGGAGGACCTCGTGAGGCGGCTCGGACTGCACTACCGTGTGACGCTGCTTGTTACGGGGGACATGGCGATGCAGTCGGCTAAGACGGTGGACATAGAGGTATGGCTGCCGGGGCAGGGGGGGTACTACGAGGTGTCGTCGTGCAGCAATTGCGAGGATTACCAGGCGAGGAGGGGCGGGATAAGGTATTATCCGTCGGGCGGGGGTCGTCCGAGGCTTGTCCACACGCTTAACGGGTCCGGGCTTGCGACGTCGCGTTTGATGGTCGCGATACTGGAGACTTACCTGCGTGAGGACGGCAGCGTGGAGGTCCCCGAGGTTCTGCGGAAGTATATGGGGGGTGAGGAGCGGATAGTGCGTGCGGGGAAAGGGAGGAGGTAATCGTTTGATGTCGTGACCGCGGCGGTGGGTTGGGGGGGGGTGCACGTCGGGGCGCCGTGGGCGAGTCGCGTTGCCGAGAGGGTAGTCGGCGCGGCATGAAAAAAACATCGTTCAGCGGCGGGTCAGGGAAGCGGGATGGGGGGAAGATGACGATAGTCGTTGTTGACCGGCGGGGTGAGGGGTAGGATAAAGGAGGAGCCGGCATCGGGAAAGGGAGGCAGAGGAGATGTGTGAAGCGAGCGCGTACGTGGTTCGCGGCGGCAGGGAGGAACTGGTGCTGTCCGACGTCGAGATAGTGCGACCGGAGGGTGGGAAGATACTGTTGAGGAACATTTTCGGCGAGCAGAAGGTGCTGTCGGCGAGGTTGAAAGAGATAAACCTGATCGAGCACAGGATACTGCTTGAGCTGGAGCGGGAGGATTAGGGGTAGAGCGGCGGATTTTATTTTCCGGCTGAACGGGAATATAATTTCGGGGATGGAACGGTTGCGGAGGACGTTTTTTGTTAACGTGAGGACGGCGGTGATTTTTACCGCGTTCATGCTCGCGGGTTTTGCCGCCGCCGGGGAGGTGGATTTCGGGGCGGCGCTGGCGAAGGGTGTCGCGCTGCTGGATGACAGCAGGTACGAGGAGTCGCTGAAGGTGTTCAGCGGGCTGCTCGAGCGAGCGCCCGACGACGGCATGTTGCACTATTACATCGGCAGGAACTATCAGTACATGAGGCGGTTCGACAAGGCGATCGAGCATTTGAGGCGTGCGACGGAGTTGAACCCCCGGCACGCGAACAGTTTTTGTTATCTCGGGTACGCGATGGCGTCGAAGGGGGATGAGCTGAAGAATTCGGGCGTGATAAACAAGGCGAAGGGATTGAAGCTGCAGATGGAGGCGAAGGGGCCGCTGACGAAGGCGCTTGAGCTGGAGCCGAGGAACGCGTGCGCCAACACGGGGCTTGCGCGTGCGGACATATTTTTCAGGAACTGGGATGAAGCGAGGAAGAAGTGCGAGACGGCGCTGGAGACGGAGCCTGGGCGGACGACGGCGATGATATATCTGGGGTGGGCGCTTTTCGGGTTGGGGAGGGAGGAGGAGGGGGCGAAGTGGCTTGAGAAGGCGGGGGTTATGATTCCGGAACTGGACGCGTGGGCGCATTTCACGATCGGGGACATATACGCGGATTTCGGGCGGTGGAAGGAGGCGCTTCCGTATATCGAGAAGGCGCTTGAGATTGACCCCGATTACGAAGGAGGGAGGGGGAAGAAGCGGTTGGAGCAGGCGCGCAGGAAGGCGGGATGAGGGGGGTTAGGGTGCAGCGTGCGGGGCGAGAAGAGCGGAGAGGAAGGGGGCGGGTGGGGCAGGTGGTAAAAAGAAAGCGGAGTTCGATTTTTACGGTGGAGAGTGAGCAGGGCGCAGGCGATAAAACGGACGCGGGTTTCGGTTATTGGGCTGGAGGCAGATAATGTGTGGTTAGTGGCCAGGCTCGTTTTTTTATGCGACAATAGGGGTAAATATAAGTGTGAGCGAGGCGGGGCGGCGGGGCGAGCGCGTTAACGCCTCCACGTTGAAGACCGGAGGGTTGTGAAGGTGGCGTTGTTCGGAATAGGAGCGAGCGGAGCGAAGGCGAGGATAGGCGTTGACATCGGGACGCGCTACGTCAAGGTGGCGCAGTTAAACCCGACGTCGCAGGGGATTCAGCTTCAGAGTTACGGGATATCCGCGACGCCGCAGGGAGCGGTGACGGACGGGATACTCAACAACCCCGAAGCGGTCGGCGAGGCGTTGCAGCAGATAGTGAAATACTTCGGGATAAAGGAGAGGAAGGCGGTGTGCGCGCTTCCCGGGCGGCTGGTGACGATACGGACGGTGAACCTGCCGGCGGGATTGAGCGACAGGGAGGTTAAGGTGGCGACGATTGGGGAGGTGGAGCGTTTCCTGCAGTTTCCGCTGGACGAGATGGAGTACGATTACCAGGTGCTGGGTACGCAGGAGACTGGGGATCGGAAGCAGGTGAGCGTGCTGTTCGTGGCGTCGCACAAGGATTCGGTGCAGAAGCGCGTGGAGTCGCTTCGGCACGGCGGGCTGGACTCCGTGGAGGTGGACGTTGAGCCGTTCGTGCTGATGAGGTCGGTGGTGGAGGCAGGGCTGTTCAACGAGCAGGAGACGTTTCAGCAGACGATCATGCTCATGGAAATGGGCGCGAGTTCGACCGGGCTGAGCATCATAGCCGGGGGGAGTCTGAGGTTCACGCGCATATTCGCCATCGGGGGAGACACGTTCACGCACGCGATCGAGTCGGGGTTCGACATGAGTTTTTTAGACGCCGAGAAGTTGAAGAAGGAAAAGGCGGTGGCGGTGGTTGACGAGGGCGCCGGAGTTGACGGAGAGTCGCGGGAGATACACGAGCTGATACGCTCGCACCTTGAGAATCTGGCGATGGAGGTGAGGCGTTCGATAGCGTACTACACGTCCAAGTACCGCGGGGAGGCGGTCAACAGGATAATACTGACGGGCGGCGGTTCGCTTATGAAGGGGATAAGGAAGTTTTTCGAGGACGAGATCGGGATACCGGTGGGGTACGCGAACCCGCTTGCGAACGTGGTGTACGTGGGGGACAGGGAGGTGGAGGAGTTGTCGCCGAAGGTGCCGTACATGGGAGTGGCGGTGGGGCTTTCGCTGAGGCAGATGCCGCCGCGCGTGCTGGGGCGTTTCACGATGCCGGTCGCCGTGGAGCTTGGGTATGAATTCGGGAGCGCTGCGCATTCCGCGGGAGTGAGCTGAGGGCGGCGGAGGGCGTCGGGACCGGCGGGGCGTTAGATGATCAGGGTAAACTTACAGCCGAAGATAATAATCGAGGAGCGGGAAGGCGTGCAGCTTCCGCTCTGGATTCCGCTCGTGCTTCTTGCGGCGCTGGCGGTCGTGACGGGCGCGCTGACCTGGAACATGAACGTTCAGGTGATCGATCTCAACACTCAGATAAGGAAGGCGGATTTCAAGCTGAGGGATTTCCAGAGGATACTGAAGGAATTTGAGGAGGCGCAGCTTGAGAAGAAGTACCTGACGGGGAAGCGGGATTTCGTCGTGAACATATCGCACAATCAGGAGTTGTGGCTGGATTTTCTGGACATGTTCACGGCGAACATGCCGACGGACGTGTGGATATCGAGTCTGGACGCGAACAGGACGGGCGAGTTCACGATAAGCGGCAACACGTACACGTACTCGGCGATAGGGTACTTCATGCTCCAGCTTTACTCGATAGACTACGTGAGTTCGGTGTCGCTCACGGGGGCGACGTCGAGCATCGGCGCGAGCAAGACGGGCGAGACGGTCGCGGAGGCGCTGTCGAAGAAGTTCCAGGTGAAGGGGACGATGGCGCTGACGGCGAAGAAGGAGGGTGAGGGCTGAGCCGTGGAAGTCGGGAGGGTCTCGCGCAACCAGATTTTCGCGCTCTTGATCATAGTGGAGGCGGCGCTTGCCGTGGTGTACTACATGTATTACTACGTTCCGCAGACGGCGCGGATAGTGGAACTGAAGGAGGAGGCGCAGAAGAAGCAGAGGGACGTGCGGGAGATAGAGCTTACGAAGAAGCTGCTCGCCGACACGCGGCTTGAGAACGAGAGGCTGAAGGCTGAGATCGAGCATCTCGAGAAGTTTTTTCCCGAGGAGATGTTCGTTCCCACGGTGCTTCTGCAGATCGAGCAGCTCGCGTCGGCGACGCAGCTTGACATAACGAAGATAGCGCCGAAGACGCCGACGACCGGGGAAAAAGCCGGCGAGGAGAAAGCGGGGAAAGCGCCGGCGGGGCAGCAGCCCGCCCAGCAGGAAGAGTTCGCGTTCGACGCCCAGAAAGAGTACACGACCTCGATAGTGGAGTTCGACGCGGAGGGGAGCTACAAGGCGCTGTACGATTTCATGTCGGAGCTGACGTCGTTCCCGAAGCTCGTGGTGGTGAACAACTTCAAGGTTACGACCGCCGGCGCCGCGGCGGGGGGGCAGGGTCAGGGGAAGACGCCGCCCGAGAAGGCTGGGATGCTGAAGGTGACGATGCCTCTCACGTTTTACATACAGAAGAGGCGCGCGCCGGTGGCGCTTCAGTGAGGCGGCGGCGGTAACGCCCGGCGCAGGCGATTCCGCCCGCGTGTCCTGCCGGCGGTGTTGACAGGGGCGCCGCGTGAAGCTAAAAAGATATGAAATTCTTGAAACCGTTTGCGGTGAAGGGATGAGCCGTTTAAAGGAGTTTTGCAGGGGGGGCATTCCGTGGGCTGTGGCGGCGGTTTTGTGCATCGGCGCGGCGGGCTGCGGGGGCAAGGGCGGGGGACAGCGGCAGGCGGCGGCGCCGCCGGAGTCCGTGCAAAGGGCGGCGGCGCCGCTGCGCGCGACGGTCGAGGGGGGGAGAGCGGTGGAGGGCGCCGAGGCGGCGGGCGCCGAAGGGGCGGAGAAGCCCGAGACGAAGGAGGACAGAAAGAAGAAGCTGATAAAGGACACGGGATTTGACATGATCAATCCCAATTTCAGCAAGAAGACGGGCAGGGAGGACCCGTTCAAGCCGGTTCCGATATCCATGGCGCCGATAGACTGGGTGAAGAGGGTCGCGCCGGAGCGGTTCAGGCTGGTGGGGACGGCGAAGGGGCAGTTCGGGACGTTCGCCCTCGTGGAGATGGGCACCGAGAGCGTTGTGGTGGAGGAGGGTGAGACGCTGAAAGGGGACTCGGTTGTGAAGGAAATAAGGAGCACGGAGGTACATCTTGAGAAAGAGGGGAAGACGACGGTGCTGGGGATGAGGGTCCGGCGGAGGGTCGCGCCGCAGAAGCCGGAGGAGATGCAGGAGGGGAAGATACCGAACCTGAACGATTACTACAGGGATTACCTCGAGCAGAAATACGGAGAGCGGGCGCCGGAGTTCGGCGAGGAGGCGGCGCCGCAGCCCAAGGATTTTATGGATTACCTGAAGGAAAAGGAGACCGAGGAGAAAAAGAAGGGGGGGTAGCGTTATAAGGACCGCGGTTTCGTTCGGAGCCGGCGGGGGGTCCCTGGCGCCGGGGGCGCGGGCGGTCGGCGTGCGCCGCGCCGGGTTGATCGCTGCCGCCGGCGCCGCGGCGGCGTGTTTCTTTTTCTGCCCGTGGCGCGCGGAGGCGAACAGGCTGGAGAAGCTGAACGTGCAGGCGACGGCGGAGGGGGTGCAGGTGAAGGCGGCGGGCGCGGAGCGTTTGAAGTACAAGGTGAGCGAGTACAAGTCGCCCCCCCACGTCGTGGTGCAGTTTTACGATACGCAGAAGGACGTGCCGTACGACAGCGTGCCCGTGAACGAGGGGAACGTGGATGACGTGAGGGTGACCGAGCAGACGATAAACGG
Organism: bacterium; assembly: GCA_040752295.1. Classification (GTDB taxonomy): domain Bacteria; phylum UBP15; class UBA6099; order UBA6099; family JBFMBQ01; genus JBFMFE01. Next base: position 18,272 of record JBFMFE010000081.1, on the reverse strand, counting down.
ACAGACCTCGACGTTCGTGTCGGTGAACATGTATGAGCGCGGGCAGTTCGATTTCGATGTATCGCCGGACGGGAAGACGTTCACGCTCACGGTGGCGGGTGCGGGTGCGCGCGGGGTGGAGAGGGCGGCGGAGGGCGAGTGGGCGCCGCCGCCGATAAAGATTCCCGGAAGGGAGGTGGAGGAGAAGGGAAGGGGGAGGGAGCGGTACCTCGCCGAGAGGGAGAAAGCGGAGGACACGTCGCCTTTCATAACGGGACCGATCAACCTCGTGGACGCGGACATAAGCGAGGCGGTGCGTCTGTTGTCGGATGCATTCGGCGGAGTGAACATAGTGGTTGACGGGGAGATACTGCGCGAGCAGATGGAGGCGAAGACGGCGGGGGGCGCGGCTGGGGGAGTGAGCGCGGCGGCTGTGGGGATCACGGTGTCGCTCACGAACGTGACGCTGGAGGACGCGCTGGACGCGATAACCTCCGCGAACAACTGGAAGTGGCAGAAGCTGGGCAACACGTACGTGATACTGGACGACGACACGGACGAGTACGGATTCGAGCTGAGTTTCACGCACAGGTTTTTCGATCCCGCGCAGGACATGGACGTGCTGATATACAAGCCGAAGTACGTGAAGGCATGTAACCTTGGGGTGTATGCGTCCGCGATCATACCGATACCCGGGGAACTTGACGAGCAGGATTATTTTCTCTGCGAGGATGTTCTAAACATTGCGATATGGCGCGGGACGCCGAAGGACCTCGAGCGCGTGAGGAGGCTGTTAGATGAGCTGGACACGCCGGAGGTGAGGGACGGAAAGACGGGCGCGGAGGTGTCGCGGCCGTACAGGGAGATACAGGAGTTCGTCACGAGGGTCGTGAGGCTGAAGTACATAAGGGCGGAGGACCTGTACGACAAGGTTAAGGTGCTCATGGACAACCCGTACTTCGGGCAGCTCGAGATGTATTTCGGGTACGCCGTGTACGAGTGGTCGTCCGACAACACGCTGTATTTCGATGAGTCCACGAACTCGCTGATATACGTCGGCAGGGAGAAGTACTACGAGCGGGTGAAGAAGGTGATCGATCAGCTTGACGCGCCGTACAGCGCGACTGTGATAAGGATGATACCACTCAAGTACGTGAACGTGACGGACCTTCAGAGCGATCAGGGGTTCGCGGATAAATTGAAGGAGCTGCTGGGGCGGGGTTCGAGCGAGTATTTTTTCAGCGAGGACACGAACTCGATAACGTTCATCGGGACGGAGGACGACTACGACAGGATGATGCAGGTGCTGAACACGGTGGACGTGGAGACGCGCGAGTACCTGACCGAGTCGGTGGCGATGGAGAACATGCGTGTGGAGGACCTCAAGAGCATGGAGGACACGCTTATAAAGCCGATACTGGGGACGCAGGAGTACGGGAAGTTCGGGCAGGAGGACGCCAACACGAAGGTCACGTACAACCCGGTGTCGAACACGGTGATCATCGCCGCGCAGAGACAGTACATGGACAGGATAAAGACGTTTTTCAAGAGTCTCGACCGCGAGCCGTCGGACTTCGTCGTGAAGAAGTTCAAGCTGAAGTACGTGAAGGCTGAAAGGGCGGTCGAGCTGCTAAAGGGGATCGTCGCAAAGAGGGAAATAGAGATGAAACTGCCGGAGGATGGGGGGTTTTTCACGGGGACGACACAGCACACGGACACCTTCGAATTTCCGCCGGGCGAGACGGATTTGGTTTTCGAAGATGTAAAAACGATGTACCAGTACAGGGGGGGGACGCAGGGGGGAACGCAGGGTGGGACGGGTTTCGGCGACGTCAACAAGCTTGTTCTCTATGCCGAGAACATGACGAATTCGATAGTCGCGTCGGGCACGAAGAGCGACGTGAAGAGGGTTGAGGACGCGATCGGGCTGATAGACACGCCTTATCCTCAAATCAAGCTCGACGTTCAGGTCGTCGAATTGAGGAAAAAGAAGGGAAGGGACGTCAACCTCGGGTACGTGTACCAGGACAGGAAATTCACGAGCCATTCGAATTTCGGTGAGTATCCGCACCCTGAGGGTGAGAACAGGAACGTAAGCGCACATAACGTTACGGTGATAACCGGATATAATGATGACGGGACGCCGAAGTACGGCATTGGTGACCCCTATCACCAGATCACCGGTATAAACGGGTTTTTCCTGTACGACACGGCGGAGAATTTCGTCACGCAGTTCGCCACGACTCTCAGGGCGCTTATAACGGAGGAGAACGGGAATTTCATCGCGGAGCCGTCAATCATCGCGGCGGAGAACATGCTTGCGAAGCTGGATTTCACGGACAAGATCCCGTACGTGGCGGGCGTGAGCGTCAATCAAGGTGTGGTCACGCCGCAACCGGACGAGGCAGAGATTGGATTCACGATATACATAACGCCGCACTTTACGGACGACGGGTCCGTGGTGATGAACGTTAACTTGAAGTATTCGTCGCTGAAGGGTTTCACTGAGGAGAGCACGGTTTCGGGGGTGACGTCCCAGGCCCCTATAGTTGGCGACAGGTCGATTCAGACCGAGGCGAAGTTAAGAGACGGTCAGCCGTTGATAATCGGCGGGATGATACAGTCCTACAAGACCGAGATAAAAGATAAGGTTCCCGTGCTGGGGGACCTTCCGCTTTTCGGGAAGATGTTCAGGAGCAAGACGACGAGCGAAGAGGAGTCCGAGATCATCGTTGTAATCACGCCGAGGATCATACCGACGATTTGATACCGCGGCTTCCGCGGCGCGCCGGTTTTTCGGGTGCGCGGGGCGGCGGAAAAATTTTTTTTACGACCCCCTTGACATGGAACAGGGGCGTGGTAAATTTTAAATTGGAATAATCGGTACGCTTCTTCAACTCACGCAACGAACCTCCAGGGCATAGTGCAATCGGCCGCGCAGAACAAGCGGTGCAGTTGCATAGCCGTTCATGGATGCGTGTGAACTGCGCCGCGGACACGGAGGTTCGCCGTGAAGGTCGTCGCCTCTCGCTTCGGTGAGCTGGAGGTGCGTGAAGAGGAAATCTTCACCGCCGTCCGCACGCTTCCCGGTTTTCCCAATTCGAGCCGTTATTTTTTCATCGAGCGGCGGAACATCGCGCCGTTCAGGTGGATGCAGTCCGCCGACGAGCCGGACCTGACGTTCGTCGTGGTGGAGCCGGACAAATTTTTCCACGACTACGAGCCGAGGGTGGGCGCGTTCGACCTCGAGGAGATCGGGCTTGGGCGCGGGGAGCAGCCGTTCGTGCTCGTCATCGTTGTGCTGCCCGAGGACCTCACGAAGATGACGGCGAACCTGAAGGGTCCGCTGATGTTCAACCTGAAGGAGCGGAAGTTCAAGCAGGCGTTCATCGAGACCGAGAAATACACGGTGCGCGAGTCCATCATCGAGGGGATCAGGCGGAAGGAGAAGGCGAGGCTCGAGGGGGAGGAAGGGACGGGGGCGAAGAGCACGAAATCGGGCTGAAGGGAGGGTACGCGCGCGGAGCGTGGCGCGGAATGCTCGTTCTGTCCAGGAAGCTCGAAGAGAGCGTGATGATCGGCGACAACGTCGAGATCAAGGTCGTCGGGGTTCACGGGGACACGGTGAAGCTCGGGATCACGGCGCCGCGGACGATACCCGTGCACCGCAAGGAGGTGTACGAGGAGATCGAGAAGGAAAACATACTCGCCTCGAAGATGGGCGTGAGGATCGAAAAGGTGGACATACTCGAGCACATATTCAGGGACGGCGAGAGGGCGGAGGAAGCTAAAAGGAAAGCGAAGGACGAAGGGAAAGAGTGAGGGAGGCGCCCGTGGAGCGGTGGGCGCCGCGGAACTTGAAAACCGAATAAGGCACGGGGACAGGAGCGAAAGCGTGCTTCCCGCGCGGCGTTTGATGCCGGATGAGCCGCGCATCACGGGCGGTCGTCCGGACGAGGGCGCAGCGGCGGGTTCACATACACCCGATCCCGAATTATTCACACTTTTTGAATAATTCGGGAAGAAATCGCAAGAATGCTGAAGATTCGAGGCAGAGGGCTGACAACGGACGGGAGCGTACTTAACAGGTACGTGACCGACGGTGGAAGCCCGATAACGAAGAAGATTCGGCGTTATTGCGATTTCCCCGGATGAATAATCCGGGGCCGATAATGGGTGGCTCTTGTAGGCAGGAGTCCGTCCCTGCGCATTATGCGCGGGGGGAGGAGGTGAGAACGGCTACCCGCAGGCGAGGGGGCGGACGGCGAACGGAACCGGCGACATGGAAAGTCGCCGGGGGTTTCTGGTGGCTCCAGAAACAGCAATAACACACAAGGAGGAGGTAAATCATGTCAGTCACAAGAGTAGCTACCAATCCAGAGGCGCTCTCGGCGTTGAGGTACGTCAATAAAGTGCAGGACGACCTCTCGAAAACACTGAACCATCTGTCGTCAGGGCTGAGGATCACGAAAGGCGCGGACGACCCGTCGGGCATTGGACTCGCCGCGCGTTTCGAAGCCCAGATGCGCGGCACAAGCACGGCGATACAGAACGTGCAGGACGCGCAGGCGATAATCGCGCTGGCGGACGAGACGATCAACAACATCATGGAACTGCTGCTACGCGCGCGCGACCTCGCGGTCCGCTCCGCGAACGACGCGACCATGACCACCTCGTCCCGGATCCCGCTCGAGAACGAGCTGGACGACATACGCGACGCCATTGACCAGCTCGCGCTGGGCGTGACGTTCAACACGAAGGGCGTTCTGGACGGCGACATGGCGGCGGCGGTGGTGCAGGCGGGTCCCGACAACAACGCCAACATGCGGGTGACGATTGTCATCAACGCGATTTCGGCCGGGAACATCGGCGGAAGAAGCATCACCGGCGCGAAAGTCAGCACGGGCAGCACATCGCTTGCGACGGTGCGCAGCGCGATCAACCTCATACAGAGCGCCATCAACGGGCTTTCGAACGTCCAGGCTGCCGTCGGGGTACAGAGTTCGCGGCTCGAGAAGATCATCAACTCGCTGTCGTCCGCGGAGGTGAACATGGCGTCCGCGGTGTCGAGGATCAGGGACGCGGACATGGCGAAGGAGATCTCGAACCTCGCGCGACAGCAGGTGATCATGCAGGCGGGTGTCGCGGCGGTTGCCCAGGCGAACATGCAGCCCTCGGCGATACTGACTCTGCTTGGTACTGCTGCTTGACAAGCCTATGGTGTTCTGTTTTATAAAGGCGCCCCCGCTCATACGCGGGGGTGTTTTTTTTATAACATTTTAGCGTTGGGTAGTAACGTTTATGAAAGAAGAAGAGGATGATGAATGCAGGCAACACTTTACCGATCCGAAGCGGCAGGAATGAAACTATCGAAGAAGATGAATGATGAATGTAGAATTTCCAATGTAGAATTTCGAACAAAATTCTTTTCACTTCTACATTGGATATTCATCATTCTACATTCGATATTCGTTTTTAAAAACTTCACTTTTCGGTAAACAATTACGTTTTTTTTACTTGGGGTCCCAGGAGGCGCTGTTTGCCCCGAATTCCCGGTTGAGGACGGCGGCGAAGTAGCCCGCGCCGAAGCCGTTGTCAATGTTGACGACGGCGACGCCCGGGGCGCAGGTGTTGAGCATGCCCAGAAGCGCGGAGATGCCCGCGAATGAAGCGCCGTAGCCGACGCTTGTGGGGACGGCGACGACCGGGCGGTCAATGAGACCGCCGACGACGCTGGCGAGCGCGCCCTCCATGCCCGCGACTACTACGACGACGCCCGCTCGGCGGAGTGTCCCGGCGTGTGAGACGAGGCGGTGGACGCCGGCGACGCCGACGTCGTAGATTTTCACGACGGCGCTACCCATGGCGGCGGCGGTCTCGGCGGCTTCCTCGGCGACGGGTATGTCGGATGTGCCGGCGGTGACGACGGCGACGGGGCGCGGGGGGGGAGGGATGCGTTTGTAGATGGCGGAGATGACCCGTCCGTCGGGGTTGTAGCGCGCCGAGGATTCGACGGCGGCGACGGCGGCGAAGATTTCCCCGGATGCGCGTGTGAAGAGGAAGTTCTGCTTTTTTCTTTTGAGTGCGCGCGCGATGTCGGCGACCTGTTTGACCGATTTGTCTTCGCAGTAAACGACCTCCGGGAAGCCTTTTCTGATAGCGCGGTGGTGGTCGAGCTTTGAGTGGACGAGGTCTTCGAAGGGGAGGTCTTTGAGCGCCTCGTATGCCTGTGCGGGGGTGGTTTTCCCGTTTTTGACGTCGCGGAGGAGTTTTTTTAATTTTTGGTCGTACATTTTTTCTTGGAGGTTTTACCGCCGGACCGCCGCGGCGCTGGTGCACCGGGGGTGGCGCTGCGCGGGGAGATGCCCGCCGGGTTTTTGGAGATTTCCATCTCTCCTGGGGAGAGGACTTCGTTCATGCTCCCGTGGCGGTAGCCGAGGAGATCGAGCGCGGCGTAGTGGTAGCCGATTGACTTGAAGGCTGCGGCGACCTTTTCGCGGAGGCCGTCGGAGAAGAATTTTTTCATTTCGCTGGGGTGCACCTCCACGCGCGCGACGTCGCCGTGGTGTCGGACGCGGACGGTCTTGAAGCCTTCGTTTATGAGGAATTTTTCGGCGTTTTCGACTTTCCGGAGCGCGTCGGTTGTGATGGGAGTGCGGTATGGGAAGCGGGAGGAGAGGCATGGCGCGGCGGGCAGGTTCCATGTGGGGAGGCGTAGTGAGCGTGAGGCGGCGCGGATTTCTGCTTTGGTGAGGCGGGCTTCGGCGAGGGGGCTTCTCACGTTGAGCATTGCGGCTGCGGCGCGTCCCGGACGGAAGTCGTTGTCGTCGTCGGCGTTGGCGCCGTCGGCGACGAATTTGAAGCCGAGGCGTTTGCGGAGGTTCTCGAGCCTGGAGAAAAGCTCGGATTTGCAGTGGTAGCACCTGTCGGGGGGATTGGAGGCGAAGAGCGGGTTGTCCATTTCGCGGGTGTGGAGCGTGACGTGGCGGGCGCCGAGGGTACGGGCGAGCTGCGCGGCGCGGGCGGCTTCGTCCGCGGGGTAGGTTTCGGACAGGGCGGTGCAGAGGACGACGTTGCCGGCGCCGAGGACGTCGGCGGCGACGCGTGCGAGAAAGGAGCTGTCAACGCCGCCTGAGAAGGCGATGACGACGGTGTCCATCTCCTTCAGAATCCGCTTCAGTTTTTCGAGTTTTCGTTTCATGTCTTTGTTCGAGGGCATTCAGCTCCGCTGGTCTTCCGGGGTGAGCGGCGACGAACCACGCGAGGGCGGGAACCGGTTCTGCTCCGTACGGGATTATAAAGTTTTCGCGGCGGAAATTCCAACGAGAGCTGCGGGCGCGCGTCTGGAAAGGATGATTGGTAATCGGTAATCTCGGTGAACTGTTTGTGTGCCCGCGCGTCTGTATGCCTGTCTGCCGCCAGGCAGGCCGGTCGGGCAGGTGTGTCCGGAAGGCACGGGCACGGGCAGGGGCACGGGCAGGGGAACGTTACGAACCCCGGAAGAAAAGACACTTTTTGGTTCCGGCTTGTCCGGGTCAGGTATTCCGTGTAAAACTTATGTGAACGGGGTGTGATAAAAAAACCACAGGGGTGTGGTTGAAAAGCCGCGATATGGGGTAAAATTAATGTTGAAAGAGGCGGAAAAGCCGCTGAAAAGCCGCGAAAATAAGCGATTGGAGATGGCATGTTTTTTGTTGACTTATATATTTACTTCTGAACCATCGCAGTTTAAAATGGTTCAGAGTAGTTATGAAAATTCATAAAATGGTGACCTGATGCGACGGGTCATTGTGTTTCTGCTGTTTGCCGCTGTTATTCCCGCTTACGTTTCACATGCCGATTTTTACAAGGGCGTGAAACCGCTGTGCAGCTGGCGTTCCGAGCCGCCCGAGTGTCCGGACTGCCAGGCTGGCGGGCAGCCGAATTACAGCCGTGACCATCCGATGGGGGGCGGCGTGCCCGCGCTTCTTTCAGAACTGGACATCATACGGGACTATCCGTTTCCGGGTGAGTACGTGACGCTGCGGTTTAAGGCGAGCAGGGGGGACCCCACGACGATAGACGCGGAGGCGATCAGGCTGTTGTGGGCGGAAGCCGCGTACTCGATAAACGGCGGTACGCAGTGGTACGCGAACAGCACGGACGGTGCGACGGTGGGGCGGGGCGTTCCGATGGATTACTTCACCGAGGAGCGCCTCGACGTTGACGCCGTGGGCGGCATGATGTTCAAGCAGTACAAGTCGGCGGTGAGGCCGTGGGGAGTGAGCCACGTGAGCGCCGCGTGGGTGTCCGGCGACCCGTCGCCGAACCGGCGTGGAACGGCGGACGGGACGTGGCTGATCAACGGTGTGGCGTATCCGACGTTCTGCGCGTCGGGCGGCGCGCCCACTCCGTGCCGGTATGACGAGCCGTGGCCATGGGGGCTGAACGGTCCGCTGTACGACACGTGGCCCGCCAACGACGGGTCGCCGACGTACACGCCGTGGGACGTGCTGACGGGGGGGCCGTCGTGCGCCGACCCCGACGGCGACTGCAACGTGCCGGGCTTTCCCGAGGGCGGCGGGGACATGCTCGACTCGTTTCCCACGATTGACCCGTATCCCGGGACGGACTTTCCGAACATACCCGGCGAGCCGCTCGTGCGGGTGAACGGCGTGCCCGCGATCGCGTGCGACGTGTGGATCGGGGCGTCGAATCCCAACTGGCCCGCCGCGCCGGAGCATCCGCTCTGCACGGGAACCGCGACGGCTGACGAGAAGAAGCTCTACGAGGCGTTCGGGATAAAGACGTACAAGTTGAACCCGCCGCAGGGGAAGGTGAAGTTTTCCTCCGCGCTGAAGTCGTCCGACGTGGTGGACGCGGTGTTCTACACAACGGACAAGAAGACGAGGTATTTCACGGGCAGGATGGACATGACGAAGGCGCCGTTCAGCACGGTGTCGTTCGTGGGGGGGCAGATCGAGTTTTACCCGCGCGTGTACGACACGTGCGGGAACGTGGCTTCAGGGGGTCGGGCGCGGGCGCCGATATTCCCCACGTTCCCGCCGACCAACGAAGCCGTGACGTACGTGATGGCTGGGGACGATTACAACTACGACAACGTCCCGAACGACACCGACCCGTTCATCGCGATAATGGCGGACGACGTCAACACCGAGTGCGGGGGCGGGGGCTGGGCGACCGACGATTTCTGTCCCGAAAGTCCGCCTGAGGGGTGGACGATCACGCCGGCGGCGTTCGCGGAGTGTCAGAACAGACCCAACTGCGAGTGCTGCTACAACGAGTGCGACCCGACGTTCTGCCCGCACGTGGACAACGGCGGGACGTATCCCAACGCGCCGGGGACCGGCTGCTGGCCCGTGGGCGACGCCGCGAACCCGCCGGGGTGCGGTCCGGAGTTCGACGGCGAGAGCGGGATGCTCGAGCTTGAATACTTCAAGGTGAGCCACAGCGCCTCCAACCTCTACCTGAAGATAAAAACGACCGGGACGATACAGTGGGGCTGCTACGGAAGCTGGTATCCGATCGTGGGGTGCGAGCCGTGCATACCGTTCATCACGTGCGACGCCACCAACGGGGATTCGTCCACGAGCAAGTTCAACGCGTACTCGTTCCAGATAGTGAACGTTCGGACCGTTGGGACATACTACCTGATGGTGATCCCGTCAATCGAGGGGCTGTACGGACCGATCACGATATTCATAGACCTTCCGACGCTGATGGAGGGGCTGGGGTCCAACCCGGACGGCTCGCCGCAGGAGGAGCGGTACGCCGACGGGACGGGGTGCACGCCGCCGGGGCAGGAGGAGCCGGGAAATCCGTGCGTGGAGCTGTGCGGGCTGGAGGACCCTGCGGCGGAGGACCCCGGCGGCGACTGCGACGGGGACGGGTGGACGAACGCGACGGACGCGTGTCCGTGCAGCGCCGCCGACCCCGCGGAGTCCACGGACGGCTGCCCGCCGGAGGAACCCGGAGAGGATTTCGACAAGTACATGTGTCCGGCGTGCGCCATCGAGCAACAGGACGACGAGATGTGGATCGAGATGGGGCTTGACGCCACGGTGGGCGATCCGGGGTACGATCCGTTCACAACGTTCGCGTTCACGCTGGGGATACACCTGAACGAGCTTGATTTCGACTGGATAATCTACAAGGCGTGCCTTGTCAACTACAGCCTGGAGGCGCTCGGGACCGACAGGACGCCCGCCGTGAACTACTACCTCAAGGGACCGATGTCGCAGTCCACGGTGGAAATCCGCAACGACACGGTGCCGCCGGAAGCGCCGCCGGTTCTGAGGGCGTGCCTGGGGAGATGCCCCGAGGCGCCGCCGGAGGTTGACCCCAACTACGCGCTCTCGACGGACGGGCTTGACAACGACGGCGACTCACTCCGACCGCTCATGGAGCCGGACGCAAGTTACCACGTTGACGAGGGATACGATCCCACCGCCAGGGTCATCGAGCTTCAGTGGGACGAGTCGCTCTTCAACGTTGACGCGATCAACTCCGGACTCACGGACCTCGCCGGGTACAAGGTGTACATGTCCCGCGGACCGAGGACGGCGTTTTCGCATTACTACACGATGTGCAGTCCCGCCGACGACCCGACGTGCAGCGCAATGACCTCGATGACGGCGACGGACGCGTTCCTCGCGGTCGGCGTCCCGATCGCCTCCTCGACGAACATGCAGAGGGACGTTCCCGGCTCGGACGATGAACTGATCCAGAGCGACGGGATCACGCGGACGAGGTTCCCCAAGCCGTTCGACCCCGAGAGGGCGGACGACAACTACCGGTTCAACTATCCGGGCGAGACCGTGTCCTGCATAATTGACACGGACTGCGACATAGTGGGCAACAATTTCGACGACGACAAGGACGATCTCGTGGACGATGGCTGTCTTGCCGGCGCGCCGGAGGAGGACGACGAGCCGACGCCTAACCCGCCGAGGTACAACTGCCGCAACGATTACGACTCGGTGCTGATGACCGGACCGAAACTTGCCGAGGACGGACAGGAGTACTGGTTCCGCGTTTTAGCCTACGACACAACATCGCTGGGCAACCACAACCACAGCGCGTTTTCCAGCATCGCGACGGTGCGGATACTCCGTAACACCACCCCGCCCGCCCCTCCGACCGTCCAGGATACGGTGTACTCGATGGAGAAAGGGCGTTCGATCAAGCTCGTGTGGAAGCTCAACGAGGAAAAGGACATGGGTGGATACGCGATATACCGGTGTCCCGCGAGACCGGCGGACGCGGTGAGGAAGACCGAGGACGGCACGCTCGCCGCGTTCTGCGCCGACGGCAACAATTACCGCCGCATAAACGAGGACGTGCTCCCGAAGCTTACCGTTTACTACGTGGACGAGGGGCTTGGATACTACGAGAGCGGCGACGAGGACAACGACGGCGCGCCCGACGAGGAATGGTTCGACTGCGCGAACGTTGATCCCGCCAACGACGACCTCTATTTCTGCGGGAACATGGGGGACGGCTGGGCGACCGGGAGCGGGGTCCTCTCCCTTTACACGGCGACGGACACCACACGCCCGGTGCTTTTCTACAACGGGCTTGTGGACGGGTACCAGTACTACTACCGCGTGCGCGCGGTGGACAGTCCCTACAGGGGCGACGGAACGAACGACCCGGGGACGTGCAACCAGGGGACAAATCCGTACACCTACGCCACGAAGCAGGGGTGCGTGAACCCCATCAACGACCACCTCGATCCGCTTGACCCGCCGCTGCTTACGGGGCGGCAGTGCGCGGACCCGACGGTAAAGAGCGACTGGGAAAATGGCGGCAACTGCAGCGATTACTCGAACACTGTGACGGGGATACCTTCGGACGTGCGCCCGCCGCCGCAGCCCACGGGCGTGAAAGCCGCGATAAACGAGGACGGCACGTCCGTGACGCTGACATGGAACGCGCATCCGACGACGGTGCAGTGCGTTGACCTCGGAACCGGGGCGTCTGTGTGCGCGCGGGGCAGGTGCCTCGTGGACCCGGCGGCGGAGGGCTGCACGTGCGCGTCGAACGCCGACTGCACGTACGAGGCGACAACGGACTACTTCCAGGTGTTCCGCGCGACGAAGGGGGACGGGGTCTTCGCGTGCGTGCGCGGGAACTGCCTGACGACGCCGAAGCGCGACGGCTGCGAGTGCACGGCGGACGCCGACTGCGCCACCGGGCGTGAATGCGTCTATCCGGTGAAGATATGCACGACGCCCGATTTCACGATCACTCAGAAGCCCGTGAGCTGCCCCGCGGACGGGTGCATGTGCAGCAGCGACGCCGACTGCAACACGGGGGCGGGGCGGGTCTGCGATTATCCGTTCAGAGTGTGCGGGATTGACGCGGACACCGACGGCGTGAACGACATGGCGGCGGGGGATTTAAGGGATAACGACGGCGACGGGGCGATAGACGAGGAGCTTGCCGGTGACGGGATAGACAACGACCAGGACGGGCTTATAGACGAGGACACGTCGGCGGACATAGCATCCGCGGGTCGGTGTCCGCTGGACGACGCAACGAGAACGCAGTTCATTCCCTCGTTCACGTACACCGACACGGAGTTGAAGACGGACAGGACGTATTATTACAAGATAGCCGGCGTTGACAACGCGGTTTTCGACGATCCCGGCAACGCCAACACGGTGCCGAACATAAGCCAGCGGTCGGAGACGGTGGTGGCGACGCCGCGTGACACGCAGGCGCCGCTGGAGATACCGACCGGGACGTGCCTCGACGGGGGGACGCCGGAGCCGTGCGCGGCGGTGCGGGACGACGTTCCGCCCAGCGACTACACGGGGAATTCGCTGACCGTAAGCTGGACGGCGAACACGTCGGACGAGGACATCTTAGGGTACTACGTGTACCGCGCGGAGGACCCGACCGGCGCGGGACAGCCCTCGCTGTCGCAGTTCAGCCGTATAACGGATTCCTACGTGGCGCAGCCCACCGCGACGGGGACTGTTTATTACAAAGACACCGGCGTTGAGAACGAGAAAAGATACTATTACGCGGTGACCGCGCTGGACACGCACTACAACCAGACGGGTTTCTCGGAGATAACGGGACCGGCGATACCGAAGGACTACACGCCGCCGAGCGCGCCGGGGTGGAAGGCGGCGTACTCGGACAACGCGAACTGTTCGAATCCCTGCACGCCGCCCGGGTGCGTCTGCGACACGGTGGTGAGCCACACGTGCGACGATGGGGGCGCCGCGCCGTACGGCGGCGGGGGGGCGCTGAAGATAACCTGGGCGCCCAACGAGGAGACGGTGTGCTATCCGAAGAGCGCCAACGAGGTTGACATCGCCGGGTACAACCTGTACCGGAGCGACGACGCGAGCTGCGACACGACGGCGAACCAGAACTGCGTGCCGGGCAGCGACTGCCTTATCGCGCAGGGCGCCACGCAAACGGTTTACATAGACGAGAACGTCACGAACGGGGCGACTTATTACTACTGCGTGTCTGCGGTTGACAAATACGGAAACGAGAGCGCCGTTTCCGCCGTGAGGTTCGGCACGCCGGTGGACGCGGTCGCGCCGGGTGTGCCGCAGGGGCTGGTCGCCACGCCCCTCGCCGGAACGAAGGTGGGGCTTGGCTGGGAGAAGGGCAGCGACGCGGACCTTGCCGGGTACGTGATATACCGCAGCACGAGCACGACTGAGGGGTCGTTCGCGCGGATTGACATAGATGACGCGGCGCCCGGGCGGGTGGTGGTGAACGGCATCGAGGCGATTGACGGGACATCGTACACCGACGCCGCGGGACTGATCACGGGGGTGACGTACTACTACAAGCTCACCGCCATAGACAGCGTCGGGAACGAGAGCAGGTTTTCGGACGTCGCGTCGGTTGTGCCGAGGGACACGGACACGACCGCGCCGACGAGCGTGTCGAAGATGTACGGGCGCCCGGGTTTCGACGCCGGTGAAAGCCCGAACGTCGTGGACGTGGACGACGACGGCGACGGGTTCATAGACGACACGCTTGTTCCCGACAAGGCGGTGGAGGTGTACTGGAACACGATAAAGGACCCCGATCTCGACTCGTACAACCTGTACCGTCTCGATCCGCAGGGCATATCCGGGTGCACGTGCGACACGGCGGGGGACCCCGGGGGGGACTGCGATCATGACGGGTATCCGAACGCGACGGATTCCTGTCCCTGCACGCCGCACAGCGCGAACACGAGTCCGTTCGGGAGCTACAAGCTGATAAAGACGCTGACCAGGACGGTCGCCTGTCCGGCGTCCGCGCACGTGCGTCCGGCGGGGACGCTCAGCGAGAACACGTGTTACTTCAGGGACAACAACGACGGCGCCGGGCTGTGCAACGGTTCGCTGTACTGGTACTACGTGACGGGAGTAGATTCGACCGGCAACGAGGGAGAGATAGACGCCACGAACGCCCTGCCCGCGACGCCTAACGAGAGGACGGACACCACGGCGCCGGACAAGCCGGCGAAGCCGCTGATCTACGCGACGCCGAACGGCGGCTCGCTCACGGTGAAGTTCAAGGAAAACGACTCGTCGGTCGCTAAGAACCAGGACATCGCCGGGTACATCGTGCACCGGGACACCAATCTGAACGGGGATTACGCGACGCAGTTCGTCATATACGTTCAGAACATGAACCACTGCGACAAGGCGAACGAGGCGCCCTGTTACTGCGACGTTACGGACGCCGCGTACGCGTGCCACCTGGACGTGAGCGTGGAGAACGGAAAGCGGTACTTCTACAAGGTGTCGGCGTTCGACGACAACGGCAACCAGAGCGGCTTGTCGGACGTCGCCGTCGGTACGCCGAAGGACGAGCAAAGCCCGTCGGACGCCGGGGGTCTGCTCGTGCAGCCGACGACCGACGACGCGAACAGCCTCGTGATAACGTGGTCGTCGCACTCGGTGCAGCAGGACCCGACGTTCGCGGGATTCAGGCTTTACCGGGCTTCGGAACAGGACGGTGCGTTCAACGTGATCGATCCCGACACGACGACGGCGGCGGTCGAGCTGATCCGCGGCTCCTCGTACGTGGACGGCAACCTCGTCGCGGGGCAGACCTACTGCTACAAGCTGGAGACGGTTGACACCGAGGGGAGGGCGAGCGGCGGGGTGATTGCCTGCGGCATTCCCGGCGAGGACATCACGCCGCCCCAGGCGCCGTCCGGGCTGGTCGCGATACCGGGGCAGAACAGCGTGAGCCTCGACTGGAACGCCTCGTCGTCGCCGGACCTCGCCGGCTACAACGTCTGCCGCGCCCTTTCGTTCGACGGACCGTTCACGAAGGTGAACACGTCGAGCGTCGTGACATACCCGTCGTACACCGACACCGGGTTGAACAACGGCACCATCTACTGGTATTACGTGACCGCATACGACAGGAACTACGATCCCGCCGTGGACGCCGCGTGCGACGAGGCGAACCGCGACCAGAACGACAGCCTTCCCTCGAAGAAAGTGAGCGTGACGCCCGGCACGCAGAGTTTCCAGAGGTCCACGCAGAGGGGATGGAACCTCGTGACGGTTCCCGCCGGCGCCGGCAGGACGGCGGGGCGGATTTCCACCGCCGTTCCCTCCGGCGATGCGAGGATCGTGTACATGACGACGGGCGGGTACGTTCAGGCGGTTCCGGGAGACGGGACCGCGCTCCCCGCGGGGCAGGGGTTCTGGATTTACACGTCCGAGCAGGACCAGATGGGGTATTCGGGCGAGCTTAACCAGAGCGGCGACCATATCGTGAGCCTCGTTGAAGGATGGAACCTAGTGGGGAACCCGTTCCCGGTTTCCATTGAGTGGAGCGACGAGCACGCGTTTTTCTCGACGGGCGGCGGGTTTGCGCCGCTCTCGCAGGCGGTGGGCGCCGCCGGGCTGGTGAAGGGCGCGTGGGTTTACCAGTCCGATGGTTACGCGCCGGTGAACCCCGGCGACAGGATTCCACCCGGAACGGGCTTCTGGATAAAAGTCTCGCAGGCTGCCGCGATGAAGTTCGTGCGCTGAGATTCCCGGATTTGCCGTTCGCGTCTTTCCCGTCAACTAAAGTCGCTGGTATCGTGATGCGGCGGACAGCCCGTGCTGTACGCCGGCGGCGGCGCTGAAGGGTCAGGCGCAACGGCTGTAACGAAGCGTGAGCGGGAACACGAATAGATTTTCTGACGGCTTCCAGATTTTTTACCGGCGTTCGTGATAAAATTGCAGAAACGGAAGCGAGGAAAAAAGGACAAGGGTGAAAATGTACCATAAAACGGCGGCTGTCCCCATTATTTTTCCATGAAAGAACAGCGATGAAAACAACGCACGAAATAATCGTCGGCGATTCGAGACGCATGAACAGGGTTTCAGACGAATCAGTCCACCTGATCATCACCTCACCGCCATACTGGCAGTTGAAGGATTACGGCGGCGGTTTTCAGATCGGCTTCGACGACAGCTACGAGGACTATATAAACAACCTGAACCTTGTCTGGAACGAGTGCGGCAGGGTGTTGCACAAAGGCTGCCGGTTGTGCATCAACATCGGCGACCAATTCGCGCGTTCGGTCTATTATGGGAGATACAAGGTGATTCCCATCAGAACGGAGATAATTAAGTTCTGCGAAAGCGCAGGCTTCGACTACATGGGCGCAATCATCTGGCAGAAAGTAACAACCTGCCATACGACCGGCGGCGCTGTGGTTATGGGTTCCTTCCCGTATCCGAGAAATGGAATTCTTAAATTGGACTATGAATTCATCCTGATTTTTAAAAAACATGGGGATGCCCCGAAGGTCAGCAGAGAAATCAAAGAAAAATCAAAAATGACACAGGGGGAATGGAACCAGTATTTTACCGGGCACTGGAATTTTCCGGGTGAAAAACAAAACGAGCATCTGGCGATGTTTCCAGAAGAACTGCCTCGGCGTCTGATTAAGATGTTCAGCTTCATCGGTGACACGGTGCTTGATCCTTTCTTAGGAAGCGGAACAACGACCCTCGCTGCAAGGAATCTGCAAAGAAACTCAATCGGTTATGAGATAAACGAAAGTTTTTTGCCGCTGATGGAGAAGAAACTTGGAATGAAGCAGTCCTCTCTTTTTCAGGATGCCGATTTTAGGATAAAGAAACAGAACGGCGCCGAAGCCAACTTAAAAGAGGCGATCGGCAAACTGCCCTATATCTTCAGGGATCGCGTGGCTTTCGAAAGAAAAGTTGATCCGCGGAAACTGAAGTTCGGCTCGAAAATTGATGACTCCGCTTCCGGGGGGCAAAGCTATCGTACCGTCAGGGAAATTGTATCGCCCGAGATCCTCATCCTGAACAATGGAACTAAAATCAGACTCCTCGGTGTAAAAGAAGAACCGGAGAAAAACGGGCTGGCGGTTGAGTTCCTTCAAGAGAAAGTCCGCGGGCAGAAAGTATTTATGAAATTCGACAGGGTGAAACACGACGAAAACAACAATCTGCTTTGCTATCTCTATTTATGGAACAAAACGTTCCTGAACGCTCATCTGATCAAGAAAGGCTTGGCGGACGTGGACACGTCGTTCGATTACAAGTATAAGACGAAGTTTCTGATGGAGAGAGATACGAAACGATGCCCAAAGAATGGATAATGAATCAGGCTAACATGCGATGGGGGCTGACCAGGAAAAAGAAGGTTGGGCCGGTTGCGGAACTGATAAGAAAATGCTCACCCAAATCAA
Source organism: bacterium (assembly GCA_040752295.1). GTDB lineage: Bacteria > UBP15 > UBA6099 > UBA6099 > JBFMBQ01 > JBFMFE01. The sequence goes on along the minus strand of JBFMFE010000081.1, from coordinate 595 downwards.
TCGGGGACTGGGAAAAATATTATTATGAAAACGTTTATCCCAGGGAGCGCCTTGAATACCTAGGCAAGGAACTTTACGAAAAAATATCTGAAATATGCCGGGCTGAAATTGAGAATATTACGGAAGAAGACTGCATTGATTTCATTATTGACCTTGTAATCAACCGAACATACGACGGCTGCCAGTCTGAAATACAAACCATATATGGTCAACTGGAAAAAATGCTATCGGTTAAAATTGAACCGGCGCCGGATGAATGGGACCGCGGCTACAACGTGGATTTCTTCATCCGGGTTAAAAACCACTTTATCGGCGTCCAGATAAAACCCGCAGGATTTGCTTACATCCCGCAAATTGTCAATGAGTTTGAGTTTCAGAAAAGGACTCACGAAAAATTCACGGCAATATACGGCGGCAAAGTGTTTTATATAATTTCGATAACTGATGGTGAACTTTCGTACTTTTTGGTTCCCGCTCCACGGAGGAAGCTTTAAAGGCAAATGAATTTTATGTATGTCCGATGCAAATCCGATCATGCGAAAAACAGTATGCGCGAAGCCCCTTGGAGTGCGGGCGAGCGTGCGACGAAGAAGGA
>JBFMFE010000080.1:0-9196 GCA_040752295.1 bacterium | reverse complement strand
TGCAAATATAACCTTCAAATGGCAGCCAAACTATTTTTGGCGCATCAGGAGGAATACACGGGAAAAAAGGTGAAAAAACTTAAGTCCGATTATGACGGCTTCACATTCCGCGAAAATCGGTGTTCAAAAACCTCTATGTCAACAATTTATGTCACCCCGGATTATTCACGCTACAGGGAAAGATGCGAAAAATGGGTGAAAGGAAAAATGAGATTGCCACGTCGCTTCGCTCCTCGCAATGACAGGCGGGAAGGCAGGGTGTCAAAAGAGAGGTATGAATAATCCGGGGTCACTATGCAGTAGAACCCCTTTGAAAAAGTTTTCCCCTGTTTTGCGGAAGGAAAGAAAGGGGGGCGTGTCAGCGGTGGAGGCGAAGGAGGTCCGCGGCGCGCCTGAAGACGTGATCGGGGACGCCGAGCGCGCGCTTCATCAGATAATCGCGCGTGAAGAGGTTTTTCTCGCGCTGGAGGCTGATGACGCGGGCGGGCTTCAGGCGGAGGGGAAAGAGCCAGGGCATGGGCGGCACGGGGTAGTCGGAGCCGTTGACGAGCCTTGCGGCGACGTGCGGGTCGGCGAGGATTCCGCGGAGGTAGTGCGCGCGCGAGACGCTCGTGAAGGCGGAGAGGTCGCCGTAGAGGTTCGGGAACTTTTCAATCAACGAGAGGAAAGCGGGGAGGAATTCGACGGGGCGACCGAAGCCCGAGGCGCCGGAGTGTGCGGCTATGACGGTGACGCCCAGTTCGAGTGGGCGGCGGAGGCGCGCGGGGTGGTTGAAGCGCTGGCGCGGGGCTGGTATCGCGTGCTCGTAGCCGGTGTGGGAGAGAAGAGGGAGGGAGAGTTCGCGCAGTTTTTCGTAGAAGGGGTCGAAACGGGGGTCGGCGGGGTCAATGAGCTGTGCGCCGGGGAGCCACTTGACGAGGACGGCGCCCCCGGCGGCGCAGACTTCGAGTTCGTCGAGCGCGTCGGGGCGCGCGGGATGGACGGAGACGCCGGGGAGGAAGCGATCATTGGAGCGCGCCGCGCGGAGGACATAGCCGTTGGAGACGTGATAATGAGTGCGGCGCAGGTCGGGTCTGCCCCTGTGGTCGTGCACCGCGTCGAGGGCGAGAATGACGGCGGCGTCCACGCCCTCGCCGCAGCGCACGTCGCAGGTCAGGGCGGCGATGTACCTTCTGTCAATTTCCGCGTCGGTCAGACCCTCCCAGCCGCGCATTCCAAGAATCAGCCGCAGGAGCGGGTGTCTTCGAATGCGGCGCGAGACGAAGCATCCGGAGGTCTTCTCGTCCAGCGCCAGCACGTGGACGTGAACGTCAATCATGGGATTTTCAACGGCGCTGCGCGGGTGGGGGTTATCCATGATGTACGGGGGAATATTTTACAGGATTATTAGCATTGTCCCAATGTTTGGGGGTAATTTGGCAGAAAGAAAATGTAAAATGTCCAATGTCCAATGTAGAAGTAGAACGAAACGGCGCAAAGCGGCGCCTGCCTGTCGTCAGACGGGTCAGACAGACAGGCAGGCGGCAGACAGGCACGCCAAAAAATGAGCGTTGAGGACGAGCGGGGGCGGGACTATAATAAACGGGCGCGCGGGGTCGCGGTCCGCGGCGCGGGAACCCGCCGCGCGGGAACCCGCCGGGGCGGAGCGGGCCAATAGCTCAGCGGTAGAGCAGCGGACTCATAATCCGTTGGTCGTGGGTTCGAATCCCTCTTGGCCCATTGAAGACGCACGTTCGGCGGTGGAAGTTCGAGCCGTCGGCGATGAGTTGCCGGACAGCCCCATTTTCCGCAGCGGGCTGCCGATGGGCAATTTCCACTTTGCAGGCGCCGCGAAGCCGCGAAAAGTGAAATTATTTTCACCGCGTTCTTGCGCGTCCGGCATTTTTCGTTATAATGTGAATTTAATATGCGATGCGGGACCCGTCGCGAACGACTCAATTTTTCCGGATACGGTCTGCATAAATAACGGGAAGGGCGGGAGAGATACAGACATTCGAGGGAGGTGCTCACTTGAACAAGCTCGAACTAATAGACAGAGTCGCGGAGAAACTGGACGTCTCGAAAAAAGAAGCGTCGCAGGCGGTAGAGTGTGTGTTCAGAACCATTACGGAGCGGCTTGTTGCGGGCGAGAAAGTCAACATCGGCAGTTTCGGGGCTTTCAAGATGAAAAAGCGCGCGCCGAGAACCGGCGTAAACCCGCGGACGGGCGGCAGGATACAGATCGGCGAGACCCGCGTGGCGTCTTTCCGCGCGAGCAAGACACTGAAGGACACGCTGAAAAGGGGAAAAATAAAATCCTGACGGCGCCCGTTCAACGGTTACAGCCGGAGTCCGGCATGAAACCGACGGCAATGGAAACGGTTCGGAGGCGGCGTTGCGCGCCCGTCGGCGTATTCTTCGGTCAGTAAAGCGCCGGAATGAGCGGCGGAAGCCGCCGGCGGGCTATTGAAGAAGATTCCGACAGGTCGGACAGGTCTGCCGCCCGCCGCAGTTGCCGGTCCGACACCGGGAAGGTTCGCGCGAGACCGCGTTCAGGGCGCCGGACGCCGCGTTCGGCGGGTGACCGCGCTGTGCCGAAAGAGGTTTTTTTCGGACGTCGTGGTAATTTTTTTGCCCTGTTTGCGGATATAATATTTACAGGAAGCTGTTTTTCGTGTTAAAACGGAGCGTGCAGGGATACGACGGGTCGTTAGCTCAGCTGGCAGAGCAGGGGACTCTTAATCCCAAGGTCGCAGGTTCGATTCCTGCACGACCCACACGGCGCCGGCGGAGACGCCGGGGTCGGGACGAGTGCGCGGGTGAGTGGCGGAACCGGCAGACGCGCCAGATTTAGGATCTGGTGGGGCGACCCGTGAGAGTTCAAATCTCTCCTCACCCACGAGAACGGGGGAATGAGAGGAGGCGCAGGAAAGAGGAAGAATTGACGGAGAAAAGGAGTCACTCACCGCGCGGGAGTAGCTCAGGGGTAGAGCATCGCCTTGCCATGGCGAGGGTCGCGGGTTCAAATCCCGTCTCCCGCTTGATTTTTTTTGCCGTCGGCGCGCACTTTCGCGGCGGGCTTGAACGAACAGTATGAGAACGGAGAGCGGAATGGTCGAAGTGAACATGGAGCGGCTGGACGAGTTCAGGGTCTCCCTCGACATAACGGTGCCGGCGGAGGAAGTTGACAGGACGCTCCGGGAGACGCTGAGAAAGCTCGCCGCCGGGACAAAAGTGAAGGGGTTCCGCGCGGGCAGGGTCCCCCGCGAGGTTCTTCTTGCGTCGGTCGGGAGGGAGAACCTGATGGAGCAGGCGCTTCAGGAGCTTCTTCCGCGCGCCGTACGCGACGCCGTCCGGCAGACGAAGGTCATCCCGGTAGAAAGCCCCCGGTTCGACGCCCCGCCGTCGCTCGAGGAGGGAAAACCGCTCACGGTGAAGGCGGTCGTCGAGGTGCTGCCCGAACTGAAACTTGCCGACTACGGCGAGATAGCCATCGAGATGGACACGGAAGTGGAAGTGACGCCCGGGGAAGTGCAGGAAGCGATAGACGACTTTCTCAAGAGCAAGGCGAGGATCGTCCCCGCCGGGGACAGGGTCTGCGGGGACGGCGATCTCGTGAGCATCGCGTACGTGCTGCGGGAACCGGGCGCGGGGGCGGACGCCCCGCCGTTCGAGAGGCAGGAAGCGACGGTCGCCCTCGGCGAAAAGTCCGTCCTTCCCGAGATAGAAAAGCAGGTCGCGGGGATGAAGGAACTCGAGGAGAAGAGTTTCGACGTCGCGTATCCCGACAACTACCACAACGAAAAACTCGCGGGCAGGACGATGAACGCGACCGTGACGGTGAAGAAGATTTTTTCGAGGGAGATACCGGAGCTTACGGACGAGCTTGTGAAGGAACACGACTGCAGGAGCGTGGAGGATTTCCGCGGGATGACGGAGGCGAACCTCAGGGCGTACAAGGGATACGAGAAGGAACAGCGGATACGGACGATGATAGTGGACAGGCTGATCGGCGGGAGCGAGATCAGGATTCCGTCGCGGCTGATCGAGCGTGACTTGAGGAACAACCAGTTCGCCCTGGAGCGGATACTCGTGGACAGGGGTCAGACGCTGGACGACTACCTGCGGTCGCGCGGGCTTACCTATGAGCGGTGGCGTGAAGAGGAAAAAGCCGCGAGCGGGCGGCGGGTGGCGTTTTCGCTGATAACGGACGAGATTTTCCACCGCGAGGGCATGGAGATAACGGATGAAGAGATCAAGCTGGAGCTTGCAAAGTACGCCGCCGCGAAAAGGCTGTCCAGCCACGAGATGAAGAAATTAATGAAGAACGGGGAGTTTCTCGACCGCGTGAATTATACTTTAAAGGAAAACAAGGTGCTTGACCTGCTGCGCCGGAACGTCAAATTGACGCCCGCGTCCGCGCAGGGAACGAAACCCGCCGGAAAGGAGAGCACGGAAGGATGAAAGGTCAGCTTATACCGTTTGTCATCGAACAGACGAGCCGCGGGGAGCGCTCGTACGACATCTATTCGCGCCTGCTCAAGGACCGGATAGTGTTTTTAGGGACGCCGATCAACGACGAGGTGGCGAACGTTGTGATCGCGCAGCTTCTGTTCCTCGAAAAAGAAGACACGAACAAGGACATAGACCTGTACGTCAACACGCCGGGCGGGTCGGTCTCGGCGGGGCTTGCCATATACGACGCGATGAGGGTGCTGAAGCCGGACGTGTCCACAATATGCATAGGGCAGGCATCCAGCATGGGTGCGGTACTGCTCGCCGCAGGCGCGAAGGGGAAGAGGTACGCGCTGCCCAACTCGCGGATACTGATACACCAGCCCATGGGGGGCTTCCAGGGCGCCGCGGCGGACATAGACATACACGCGAGGGAGATACTCAAGATACGGAGCAGGATAAACGAGATACTGGCGGAGCACACCGGGCAGCCGGAGGATAAGATTTCGAAGGACACGGACCGCGACTACTTCATGTCGCCGCAGGAAGCGAAGGAATACGGGCTGATAGACACAGTGCTTACAAGCGCCGAGCGGGGATGACCCCCCAAACACGGGCGGCGGGGAGGAGCCATGTTTAAGTTCACGGACGACAAATCGAAGCTGAGGTGCTCGTTCTGCGGAAAAAGCCAGGAGCAGGTGAAGAAGCTGGTGGCGGGTCCCGGAGTGTACATCTGCGAGGAATGCATAGACCTGTGCAACGAGATCATCGAGGAGGAACTGTACCGTCCGACCGAGGGCGAGATGGAATTCCGCGACGTGCCCAAGCCCGCGGAGATACACGCGTTCCTGAACTCGTACGTGATCAGCCAGGAGTCGGCGAAGAAGATACTGTCGGTGGCGGTGTACAACCACTACAAGCGGATAAACGCCGGCGATTCAATCGAGGACGTGGAGATACAGAAGAGCAACATACTGCTGATAGGACCGACGGGGACCGGCAAGACGCTCATGGCGCAGACGCTCGCGAAGATGCTCGACGTGCCGTTCGCCATAGCGGACGCCACGTCCCTGACGGAAGCCGGCTACGTCGGCGAGGACGTGGAGAACATACTCCTGAGGCTGATTCAGGGCGCCGACTACGACGTCAAGAAGGCTTCCCGTGGCATAGTGTACATAGACGAGATAGACAAGATCGCAAGGAAAACCGACAACCCGTCCATCACGCGCGACGTGTCCGGGGAGGGTGTGCAGCAGGCGCTGCTGAAGATAATCGAGGGGACGGTCGCGAACGTTCCGCCCCAGGGCGGCAGAAAGCATCCGAACCAGGACTTCATACAGATTGACACGACGAACATACTATTCATCTGCGGCGGCGCGTTCGAGGGGATAGTGGACCTCATCCGCAGCCGCATCGGATACCAGACCATGGGTTTCCGCTCTCCGAAAAAGGAGCGGACGCCGGAGAACGTCGGAGAGACGCTGCGTCACGTCATACCCGACGACCTGCTGAAGTACGGACTGATCCCCGAGTTCATAGGGCGCCTCCCCGTGGTCGCCACCCTCGAGCCGCTCTCCGAGGAGGCTCTCGTCAAGATACTTGTGGACCCGAAGAACGCGCTGACGAAGCAGTACAAGAAACTGCTCCAGCTCGACGGGGTGGAGCTTCAGTTCACGGACGATGCCCTGCGTTCGATAGCGAAGAAAGCGATGGAGCGCAAGACGGGCGCGCGCGGACTGCGCACCATAATGGAGACGCTCATGGTGGACCTCATGTACGAAGTGCCGACGCGCAAGGGCGTCAAGAAGTGCATAATAGACAAGGTGCACGTGGACGAGCTTGAGGAACTGCCGATCCTGTCCTACGAGAAAGCCCAGGCGAAAAAGAAGGTGCGCAAGGAAGGCGCCGGATAAAAGATCGGGGAATCACCGGATCGCGGGCAGGGGAAGAAATGCAGAACGGTGAGTTTTGAAGGTCAAATACGATAAGGAACCCGACGCCGCATACATACAGATGTCTTCGAAGAAACCCGAAGGCGGAGTGGAAATCGCCGAGGGGGTCGTTCTCCATACAACCGGCAAAGGCGAGATAGTAGCCATAGAAGTGCTTGATGCCGCAAAGAAATTTCCGATAAGTTCGTTGTATAAGCTTGAGCTGGTACCTTCCGCGGTTTCGTGAAACGCCGGAAAACGCCGGGTCAAGGATTTTGCCGCAGTCGGCGCGGACGACGCGTTCCACGGGCGCGCCGGCGGCGCGGCGTGAACCTGTCGCCCCGCGCCGTCCACGGAATCCATCTCAGAAACCGCCGCCGGCGCGCCTGGTGAGCGCGTCGAGATGACGCCTGAAATGGCGCTTCAGAATCTCGACGTGGAGGGCGTCGCTGCGGCGGAGGACCGACTTGAGGCGGTCGCGGAAAACGTACGAGCCGCCGGACCCTGCCGTGAGAACGGAGCCGAACGCGACGTGCAGAACCTGCCTGCCGTCGTCTCCGTCCAGGTACACGCTCTCGAGGTCTTCATCTCCGAGGCGCCCGGGCGGGGCGACGCGGTCGAGCCGCGAGGAAACGTGATACGACGCCCTGTCGGCGTCGAATCGTTCCCTCGAAAAGGCGATTATCTCCCTGAAGAGCGCGGCGTCGGCGCGCGCCGCGACCCTCAGGGCTTCAAGATAGCTCGTGCCCGCGGTCTTGACGTGGAAAAGCCCGCTGCATTCCTCGCCCAGGGCGGGATAGACGGAAAGCTTGTCGCTGCCGCTGTGGACGCCGATCTTGTAAGGACCGCAGAAGCGGGCGACGGCGGCGTGACGTCTTAAATCGGCTCTGAAACGGGTCAGATCGCCTTTGTAGTCCACGCCCTTTTCAAACCCGCCCACGAAACGCGGGGCTAAACTGACGACCCTCACGCCCCTGCGCTTCAGCTCGAGTCCGATGAAAAGATGCTCCAGGACGGAAGTGGAACGGGCGGTCTCGTCCACCGAAAGTTCCATCTCAAACGCGCTGCCGCCCATCGCGCGCGCTATACGTTCGCTCATCTCCACGGCATGGGCGATCGCCCTCGCGTACTTCACCGCCGCGCGCTTGAGCGGCAGCTCATCGAACGTTATTTCGAACGCCTCATGTGAACTTTCGATCCTGTACCTTGCGCCCGAGTAAAGTTTCAGAACGTCTCCCGCGCCTTCTACACCGTCCCCGACAAGTTTTTCAAACGCGGCGTTCACTCCGCCGGCGTCGCAGTCGTCGGCGCCGGCGTCAACGTGGTCGGATGGATCGATGGTGAAGAACACGAACCCCGCCCCCGCGGCGGCGTCCACGTCTTCGGCGGTCTTCAGATGGTCGGCGTCGGCGCAGAAGGGTGTATCCCACCCCGCGCGGAAAAGCCCCCATGCGGCGTCGTTCATAACTTCTGCGGGAGTTCTGTGCGTTCTCGACATTTCCCTCATTGACTGTTGCTGGAAAACGGGGACGATGCGATCCCTGTAGTCAGCCGCCGCGGCGGCATGTCCGGGGGTGGCAAGCCCCGTGCGGTCGCCGAATCCGAAAGAAGGTTTCAAGCCGATGGGGCGGGGTTTCAGCCAGGGGACCGTATTTCTGAGATGGGAGGCGTTTTTTTCGGAGTATCGAGCGTATGTAACCCGTATCTCACCCGTTTTTAGCCTGTCACCGTCAAAACCGGAGTGCCATGCGGGAGCTTTTCCGACCGCGCACACCGCCGAAACCACGTCATCGTCTCCAGCGCGCACCATTGCCGCAATACCGCCCTCCATCCCCGAGATGGAGTCGGAATAGACTCTCGCCGGCGCAACAAGAGTGTTCAGCCACTCCTCCACTGTGTCTCTGAGGGGAGATTCGAGACGTGAGCCTTGAGGAGCCTTTAAAGATGAAAGTATTTCCGAAAGACGGTTCATATTATTTTATTGAACTACATTAACAATATATCTATACTATGAAATACAATGATGCATAAATGACAACATAACGCATAAAGCAAAATTATATAATATATTTTGATATTATGCAACATTTTTCGAAGCTTTTAATCAGCGTTTTATCCTCGCAGTGCCTCCTTTTACGATGTGCAAAAGTTCGTCAAGGTTTATCATGCTCGTGTCGCCGCGCGTGCTCTGAAGCAGCGCGCCATGGGCTGCGCCGAGTTCAACACATTCTTCGGGAGACTTACCGTTGAGAAAACCCCATGCCAAACCGCTGCAGAAACCGTCTCCTCCGCCGACCCTGTCTTCTATCTCGAGGTTATCGTACCGTCTCGACTCGTAAAACCGTCCGTCGCAGTACATCACCGCGCTCCAGTTATTTAGAAGACCGCTTCTCACCTCGCGTAAAGTAGTCGCCGCCACGTTCAGGTTTTTATAAGATTTTGTAACTTTATCTACCATCATTTTGTAGCTCCTGACGGGAAGACGCCGGAGAGTCTCATCCGTTCCTTCCACTTCAAAACCGAGCACTTTCTGAAAATCCTCCTCGTTTCCGATGAGGCAGTCCACGTATTTAATCAGCGGTTTTGTTACTTTCCGCGCTTTCCCCGACGACCACAGCGTCGAGCGGAAGTTAAGGTCGTATGAAACAACGGTTCCGGCTTTGTGCGCCGCCGACACGGCTTCCTTCGCCACAGCCGCGGTGGTATCGCTGAGCGCGGTGAAGATGCCGCCGAGATGAAACCACCTCACCCCTCTCCCGGCGAAAAGCCCGTTCCAGTCAACCTCTCCCGGCGCCATGGCGGAAGCGGCGGAGTGCCCCCGGTCGTACATC
>JBFMFE010000079.1:7271-19023 GCA_040752295.1 bacterium | reverse complement strand
GTCGGCGTCCCGCCGTTCAGGTCGCCGTCGGTGGTCTTCTCCAGCGCGAGTGCGCTGGTGAATCCATCCGCCGTTATCTTGTCGGTGCCGTCGCCCCCGTCCGCGCGCACGCCGGCGTAGTGCGGATTGTTCGCGTCCGATATGCATGCCCTTGAAATGATTTCGAGGCACCATGCGCCCTGGGGCAGTGTGTACGACCCGCAATTGTTTGAAGCGGCAAGGTGCTCGAGCTTGTTCACGTAGAAGCTGTTCGCGACCCCGGCGTCGTTTATGTCGTCGTACACGGACCTCGACGTGCCGTCCCTGTTGTAAACCTTAATGAATTTCGAGTTGTCAACACCCGCCGTGACGGTTGCGTACATCCCCCCGCCAGCCTCGCCCGCTGTCATCTCCGTTCCGGCGTTTCCGAGGTCTATGTAATCCGGATAATAAACGTTGAAAACCACGTAGTTCGGTATCCAGGGCGGCGTCATCGTGGCGTACTCGATGAAGAGTGCGTTCGTCGCCACGACGGCGACGTCCGTCGCCGTCGTGTTCCCAGCAAAGTCGTACGCCGTGATGGTTATCGTCGCATCCGTATCCCCCGCGGCGACGTCGTAAGTGTCGCTGTTCCAGTCGCTGTCGAAGCTGACCGGCGTCGTCGCGGGCGTCCACGTCTGCGCCGACGGCGCGTCGGCGAACGCCGCGCTGAACGTCACGGTCGCAATCCCCGCGTACGGGTCGGCGGCGGTCCCGTAAACCGAGAACGTGGCGGTCGCGGGCAGGCTCGGATCGAAGTACAATTTCCCGTTCTTTGACGAGACCCACATGTAGCTGCTCGACTCGGATGCGAACGACGCCGCCCCCGACGCGAACGATATCGTCGGCGGATCGGGGTCGTATTTGTAAGTGAACGCGCGCGTCGTCGTCGTGGCGTTCCCAACGTTGTCCTCGCAGCTCATGCACAGGTAGTACACCGTGTTCGACGCGAGCGTCATCACTATCTCCGTCGCGAACCCGTCCGTCGAATACGTCGGCGCTCCGCAGTTCTCCGTCCCGAAGTACAGGTTGAACTGCTTGAACCCCGAACTGAGCGCGGGCGGCTGAGGGTTGTCGCTCGCCCCCGCCCATGAAAAGTATGGATTGGGATACTTGTACCACGTGTCGTCCGTGAGCGTCGTCGCCTGCGCCGCGCTGTCGTACCCGGTCACCGCCGGGTTGTCCGGCGCCTGCGCGTCCTTCAGTATGTAGAACACGTCCGTCGCCGTCTCGTAGTTGCCCAACGTATCGTAAGCGCGCACGGAAACCCAGTTTATACCGTCCGTTGCACTGCCCCAGTCGGCGTCGAGAAGCGGCCAGTCGGTGTTGTATGTATCCGTGCCCATCGCGGGCCCCTGGAAGGTCGTCCATGTAACGATCTCGGTGCCGGTTCCGGTACTCATACCCGCGGCTGACCATAATGTGTACTGAATGCGATCCAGTGTACCGCAACTGATTCCGAAATCAACGTCGTATGTTACCGTCGCGTTTCGCCACGTGTCGTCGCCGCCCTGGTTGTCGGTTATGGAAATCGTCCCCTTCCTCACGTACGTGAACGCCACGACCGACGTCGAGTTCACGTTCTGCGGCGTTGTTTTGTCGGCGGTCTTGAGTTTCAGATACCAGTTTTCGTAGCACGTCGTCGGCGTGCCGGTGAAGCTCGTCGCCGTCTGGTAGGCGGTCGGGTCGTAGTTCACGTCGGTCGCGAACCCCGCGTAGTAGCCGTCAACGCCGGAGCTGAGAAGCGGCGCGGCGGGGTTGTCGCTCGGGGCGCTCCACTCGAAGTACGGATTCAGGTATGTGTAACTCTGCCCGCTCGTTAGGACGGTTGCCTTCGCCGAAGTGTCCCAACCGTTCACGGGCGCGGCGGGGTTGTCCGGCGCGTCGGTGTCATAATAATAGACGAACGCCTGCCCCGTCGCCGATGAGTTGTTCACGTTGTCCGTCGTCCTCATCCTCAGGTAGTAATAGTATCCCGACACGAGCGGACCCGTGGCGCTGAATCCCGTCGCCGTCGTGTTGTACGGAATCGCCGCGTTCGGGTCGGACTCCGTGCTGAAGTCGTACTGGTAGTTGCCCAGACCGGCGTTATAGAGGTAAGGCGTCCCCGCCGGATTGTCCGTCCCCGCCGACCACTCGAAGTAGGGGTTCGAGTATCCGTACCACGTCGCTGTCGTTATGGGTATCGCCTTCGAGTCGGATGCGTAACCGGACGCCGAAGTCGCCCCGGGGCTTTCGACGTCCCTCCAGAACTCGAACGTCTCCGTTGCGCCGTTGCCGCAGCCGTCGAAGAGTTCGAAGGTTATCGTGGTCGTCGCCGCGGTACCGTCCGTGCTGTCAACGCCGTAGTCTATCGCAACAGTCACGTCCGTGCCCGTGGCGCCGTATGCGCTCTGAATCGGGTCCCCGAACGCGGGCGAACCCTGGAAGGTCGTCGTCGCACCCGTCTCCGTGTACGTCAGCATTATGGAGACCGTCTGCGTCGCCTCCACGGTGTTGCTGAACCACAACGGGCACTCGTCGCTCAGGATTCCGTTCGTCTCGAGCGGCTTCGTCGCGTCGCTTCCGTCAATGTCCGGCTCCCTTGCCGTCGTGCATTCGCCGTAATCGTACGAGCCGAAGAAATAGGGGTCCGGGCTGCCGCCGCCCGCGCTGAAGTAGAACGCCGACATCTGGGGGCTTGTGTTGTCCAGTATTGTCGTGTCGCTGTCCGCCCCGGGAACGGCGGATACGTTGTTGTTCGCATCCTTGAATTGGACGTAAACGAGTTTTGCCCCTTCGGTGCTTGTGCAGCCGGAAGCCGCGTTGGGATACCAGCCGCCTGGACAGGCGGCTCCATCCCAGTCGAGACATGTTTCCCCGGTGGTGATGTTAAACCCACATCCCACGTCTCGAGGGTCTCCCGGGCAGTTGCAGCATACATCAAGGTTCAACTGTGGCGGTTGAATCGTCACCCAGGCAGCGTTCAGGAATGCCGCAAGTGTGTCTTCGCATGCGAACCGCACCCACTTGATGCCCGCGCAATCGTCGGTGGAGGAGACTACATTTATAACAGGCGTCGGATCGTTTGTGCATAAAGACTGAAACCCGATTTCGCCCGTTGAAGGAGGCGTTACGTCAAGTGTGGGGTCGCCGGGAAAATTGATTGTGGCGCTCAGATTGTTCGTGAGAGCCGAGGCGGAGGTGACGGTCACGGTCTCCGTGAGGCAGACGTTGTCGGTGAAGGTGGTTCCGGCGGTTCCCGTGGTGAGGTCCCCCGTGGTAACCTGTCCGCCTGTCAGCCCCCCCACGAGTGTGGTCGCGCTCACGTACGAGTTCAGGTCACACGACTCCTGCACCTGCTGCGATCCCTCGGGCAACTGTGTGGCGAGGTTGCCGTAGGTGTCTTCTGCGCGGGCGGTGAGTTCTCGTGAACTGCCGGCGAAGTTCCGCAGGAAGGCGTTGTTTGCCACGGTGAATGTGGCGGTTTGCGGCGCGGTGGAGAAAGTAACGGTCTCGGGACCGGAGGTGTCCACTGCCGTGACTGTCATGATCTCCTCGTTGAGATCGTCCACAAGCGTAACGCCGCCGCCCACTTCGTAGATGGATGCGTCGGCGACGGTCACCACCGTGCACCCGGCGCCGCAATCCGCCAGCAGAGCCTCCGTCGAGTGATCAGGCACAAGACGGATCGTGTTCGCCACGATGTTCACCGTGGAGACTCCAGGTGAATTGGTCACGATGTCATCCAGTGTCTTGTCGGCGCCATCGTTATAGGTTAAACCGTTGATCGGTGTCTCGCCGTCGAGCGTGTCGCCGTCGTTTATGACACTCGCCAGGTTGTAGGTGACGAAAAAATACTCAGCGGTAGCTGCCGGGACGCTCTGGCTGAAATTGAAAGTTCTGCTTCCGGATGTAAATGCTCCAGGAGTGCCAAGTACCGTGTCGGCGGCGTCGAAGGCGAGGTTGTCGTTGCTGTCGTAGTACAGTGTTGCTGTGGCTATCTCGGTGTCGGTGGCGGCGCCGACGTTGTTCACGGTCAAGGCGTTCACGGTTATTGCCGAGCCAAGACCGTTCGTTATCTTGATGTCCATTATCAGAACGTCCGTCACAGCCGCGGGCGGGGTGGTCGGTGTCACGGATCGGGCGTTCATGCACACCGTTCCCGCGAAATTCACAGTGGCTGTGCTGTTCGTAAGTCCCGAAGTGGGCGTGACCGTCACAAGTTCTATAACGCTGTCCGTCACGTTAACCGTGGCAACGCCCGCCACCAGGTTCCCCGTCACGTTGTTGTCCGGCGGGGACGTGCAGAGCGGCGTGTTGTAGCATGGCGAAGCAAGGGTGGTATTGGTGAACTGGCCGCTCAGATCCACGTTCAGTTCCACGTATTGTGAGGAACCCGTATCGAGGTTGTCGTAATCATCGTATGCGTAGATGTTGATCACCTTTTCAGCTTCGGGGCATGATTGCGATGAGGCGGGCAGAAGCTTGAGTTTGGTTGCCACGACGTTGATCGTGGACACCCCGAGGGAGTTCATTTCAGAGGGCGGGATGGTGAAATCGGCAATGACGGGGTCAACCCCGTCGTTGTCGCCCAGTGTGATGCCGTTTGCCGCGAGGGCGGCGTCTAAGGTATCCCCGTCGGTCACGGCGGTGGCGATGTCGTAGGAAACAAAGAATCGCTGCGTGGCGGTCGCTGGAACTTGAGGATAGGGACCGGTGAAAACGAACGTGGCGGAGGCGCCGGAAAACGTTGTGGTTGCCCATGAGGCATCATCCGTGCCGGGCTCGAAGTACCCGTCGTCGTCGGTATCCTCCCACAACACCACGTTCGCCACGTCGGAATCTGTAGTGTTGTAACTGGCAATCTTGAGGCTCCTGATGATCTCGCCCAGGGGGTGATCGGGGCTGTCGGTGATCGTGAAGTTCAGAACAAGCACATTTGCAGCACCCGCGGCGGGCGTGCTTGCGTCCACCGGATAGACCTTCACGTAGGCTTTCGTGGGTTTGATGGAAGGCTCGTTTGGCGGGGTGGGATCGCCGTCGCTGTCGTAGTTCACGTAGAGCGGGTCGCTGTCCTGGTAGTCGTTCCCGTCGCGCGCAGACGGTTTATTTGCGGCGGTATTCGTAACGAAGTAGTCCGGGCACTCCGCAATGGTGGTCCCCTTATCCTGAAACACCGTATATGTGGCGGTGCCCGTTGCGCCGGCAAGCAAACTGAACGTGCTGGTGAGCGGCGTGATCGTGAACTGGCTGGTGTAGTCCACCGAATCGCTGAACCGCACGAGTTTGAGATCGGCGGCGGATGGATCTACATAGGCGAGCGGTCGGTCGCCCGACGTGTTCTGCACGGTAACACGCACCGTGAACTGCTCCCCGTAGTACAGTTCGCTCGGACAGAGCGCGTCCTCAACGACCTCTACGTCCTGCACCGTTATCTCCGCATGATCCTGGATGGTGGCGATGTAGGACACCATGGGAAACGACCCGTTCGTCTTCGTGTGGCTCAGGTAGGCGCCCGCTGCTGTTGTATAACTCCCGGTCGTGGCGGAAGTGAAGGTTACGGTGTCCGCCACGGTGTCCCTGCTCAGCACCGTCTTCCACTCCGAGCCGTTGTCGTCGCCTACGACCACCATGCCGCCGACTGCGTATTTGCTCGCATCGCTCACATAGACCGTGGCGGTGGCGATGCAGTCCGCAAGCAGGCTCTGGAATGTGCTCGCTCTTATCTGCGAGGCTTTCTGCACGCTAAGCTTGAGTTTCGACTCGTTGGTGCCCAATGAGCAATCCGGGAAACCGGGCGAGCACAGGATATCAATGAGGACATCAATGTTCATGCTCTCCTCGGCATTCGTGAGGATGATGGGATTCAGGGACGTATCAAGTGTTATCGTGTCGCCTGAGGCTTCTATACTTGAATCGTTGATGAAATAATTTGTGGTTCCGCTCTTGCGCAGAGCCGAGCGCGAAATCACGGTGTTGGGACCGCCCGGGTCAATCCAGTCGTCATTAACGACGTTGCAGGCTGCGTTAGTATGGCAGTCCCATATCGTAAATATTTCATTATACAGTTTAACGCTCGCGCCGCTGCGGGTAACATAGGAGTTGTTCGCCACAAGGAATGCCCTGCTGGTCGGGGAAGAAATCGTGATCTCATTCGGCGTAACTCCAGTGTTCACCGCTGCAATCGTTCTTTGCTCGACCCCGCTGTCGTCGCCGATGTATATGGTCTCGCCGACGGAGAACAATGCGGCGCTGTCAACCTTCACGACCGTGCAGGTCGGGGTGCAGTCCGCCGCCAGCAGCTGGTCGTACATCTTTACCTTCAGAATGAAGGGTTTGCTGCCCGTCTGTCCCTTGGAAAGTTTTTGTGCAACGGGATTCCATCCCTGACCATAAACTGAAACGGTAACGTTCTGCGCGATGGGCGGCGGCAGGAACTTTCCCGCCTTGCCTGAGGACATCTGGGGATCGGTATCTCCGGCGTCCGGATAGAAGGTGTCCCCGGTGTCCGGTCCTGCCCGCAAGCTGACCTGTGAGGATTGCTCCTTCACGATGAGTGTGTCGTCGGCGTTCCCTATGGCGTAGGGATCGCCGGTGGTCGCTCCATCTGTCACCATCGTATTCTCGCGGACCGTGGCTGCGGTTGCGGTGTTCTTCTTGACAACGTAGGTGTGGGTGGCTGCGGCGGTGTCCGGTATCAACATGTATCCGAGCAGTGTATTGACCGCCCAGTTCGCGCCGCTGTCAGTCAGCATCGTCTCGGTCAGTCCGGTCGAGGCGCCGGTGTATATCTTGGTATCCGCGTCGAGCAGGATTTCCAGTCCCGGGTTCCCGAGGCCGAGGGATGATATAGTGGATGCGAAATCGAAATAGACGAAAACCGACCGTGCCGCTCCGGGTCCGATGACGATCTCGTTCCCGCCGGGGATATTCAGCGCGAGAACGTTGCCAACGCTGTTTCCCAGGATGTTCGTTTCATCCACGTAGGTGATCGCGAGGTCCTTGACCACGGCGCGGGTGATGATCTGGTCCGGCGTGGGTGAGGCGCCGTACGTCACAAATGTAAGACGCAGACCCTTGATCTCCACGGTCTTGACAGGGCTGATGTTCCGGAACGTCACTGTCATGATTTTTACGTTCTGCTGCTCGTCGTAGAGCGTCGCGGGCATGTTCCCGGTGTGGGATACCTTGATGGGCAGTCCCCGGACGTTGACAGCGGGCGATGTAAGCGTCTGGAGCGGACCCTTGTTGGCTGACCGCATCCTGAATTCGTTCAGACCGAGAGCGGCGCTGGTGGTCACCTGGGCGCCGGGCGGGTCCGTGGCGCCGTACACCAGATCGAAATAGGAGCCTGAATTCATGCTGTTTATGTTGACGTATATCGTCTGGCTGCCGGCGTTGGTGATGACCTTGTCGGCGCCGGCGATAAGCGTTGTCCCCACACCTTCCGTCACGCTCAGTTCCCCTGCCAGCCCGGAGGTCTCGTTCGGCTCGGACCAGCCGGAGGGAACATCAATGACCACGTAGCAGTCATAAGGCGCCGCCGCGGCGCATGGGGCGCCTCCCGGGGGGAATGGATCAATTGCCGTGAAGGTGATCGTCCACTGACCCGATGAATCTATCTGGATGTCGGTGTTCGGGCTGATGGTCGCCACGCCGGGGTCGGTGAGCGACCGCGTTCTCTTAACCCGGGAGGCGCTGTAGAGTCCTGCGTTGCCGGCGACATCTATCGCGCGCGCGGCGATGTAATTCGCGCCCAGGGTCAGGTTGATGTCGTTGCCGTAGAAATCGCCGACGCTGTCCGCCGTGGTGTCCTGGTAGTCATCTATCTTCACCTTCTCGTTGGAAGCGAAGGCGGTGAGCGTCTCGCCGGGGGTGGGCGCTGTGCCGACCAGCACCCTGTCGGTGCCGTCGTAATAGCCCGACGTGGCGCCTGTATCCTGTATTACAGGTTCGCCGTTATCGTAGTTGCCGTCGCTGTTCGCATCGTAATATTTCTCCAGCGAACCGAACCGCGTCAGCATTTCCCCGCCCGCGCACGCGCCGGTGATCAGCGTGTCCACGCCGGCATCGTAGGTGTCATTCAGGGAACTGCTGTCTTCGCGTACGATGCACGCAAAGGTGGTAACGGTTACCCGCACGGCTGCGTTTGCCTCGGATATGCCGGTAACGGGCTGGATCGTAAGTGTCGTTGTAGTATCGTCTAATGGTGAGGTGATGGTCGGCGGGTCGGGGGCGGTGGTGTCTATCACGAACAGGAGGTAATTCTTGCCCGGGTCGGTCACGGGATTTGTGGGGTTGGGAACGATGTAATTGCCGAGTGTGTCTTTGGCGTCCAGGATGGATATCTGCGCCTGTCCGTCGCAGGTGGACGGCGGCGTGCCGTTCCCGCACAGCGTGTGAGTGTAATCGGGCACCGTGACCGTGCCGCGCCAGATGTTGCCTGAATAATAAGTCTGTGTCACGGTGAATTCCACGGAGTTTACCGTTGTGAAAGTCACCGTGGGCGTGGCGGTGTTGTCCATATCCTTGCAGAAGGCGACCTCAATTGTTACCTCTCCAGCGCGGGAGTAGGTATTCCCTCCTATTACCGTGACCGGCGTTCCGGAGAGCGTTACCAGATTAACCCTCGGGTTCCCCGTGCACTGGATAGTGATCGGATCGGTCATCGTGTTGTAATTCAGTATGAATTTCTGGGCGCGGTTGTTGTCGGTGTCCGCTATCCATATCCACTGGCTGTCCGGGTCCACCGCCAAGCCTTTCGGGTTCTTGAACTGCCCGTCCCCGGTTCCCGCCGTTCCATCGGTCGGTATCTGCGCCATCCACTCCCGCACGTGATTCGGCGCCGCGGAACTGTCGCCGGGATAGCCATAGTTTGAGTATTTTATAACACCGTGCGATGGATCGCCTGCGGTGTTGGGAGTCATAGCCATGTAAACATTGCCGAACTTATCCACCGAAATGCCCCAGACGTCAACGCTGTTGCCCAGATTGTTTTGTGCCGATAGACTATACAACAATGTGCCGTTCGGACGCACTTTGCCCAGAGTGCCGGAAGTTCCCGATGTAACCATCATATTGGCGAAAGGCGCGATCTCGACATCATAGGGAGTGCCGCCGAGGTTCGGGTCGTAGTAGCCGACGTAAGTTCCGTCGTGCTCGTAATAATATATCCGGTCCGCCGTATTGCTCGGGCAGTAAACCCTGCCGTCGTCGCCGGAGCCGACACCGAAACAGTAAGTAGTAATCCCGCCCGGCGCTATGCCGTTGTTTCCCCACCCGGCGCCGCAGCCGTTGCCGGGCGAGGCGGGCAGTTCGCCCTCTTTGCCGCAGCAGTTCCCGTTGTTCCAGCATCCCGTGTCCACGTTATAGCACTGGAGATCCTCCGCGGCGCCGGCGTCGAATGAAACGTAAATCTTATCGGCGATGCCGTCGGCGTCCGCCGGGTCGTCCCACACCGCCACGTCGAAAAGTCCCTCGTACTTTCCGCAACCGGAGCCGAATCCGCCGAGCGTACCAAGTTTTCCCAACGCCTCGCCCGTGCCCTCAGTGTACTGCCCGTTGTACGTGAAAGTCTTGACCTTCGCCATATCCCGAAGCGCGATATATATATTCTTCGCCGGGTCAACGTCCATGCCGATCGGGCGGGGAATGTTGTAATTGTCGCCCTCGATATGCTTGTTGAACGTGAACGCGGCGCCGGTATCGTTCACCACTTTTATCCTGTTGTTCCCGGAATCGTTAACGTAAACCAGATTATCAGTTGTATAAATCACAACGCCGTAAGGATCCCGGAACTGGTCATCACCCGAGCCTTCCGAGCCGTAGCTGTATTGTAAAACGCAGCTTGAATTGTATTTTCTTATGTAGTCTCCGTACTGGTTCGAAATAATCGCGTTTCCGCCCGCGTCCACCGTCACGCCTATCGCCGGACCGCTGCCGAAGCCGTCCGTGTCAACATTGCACCCGGCGCCCCAGGCATTAGTGCGGAGGTGTAAATCGTCCCTGCTGACGGTATAAATATTTCCCCCGCCCTGGATGACATCAATATCGTAAGCCGTTGTGTTGTTGGAGTCCCATTGGTCTATGAAGGCGCCGGTGTCCACGCTGAACCGGCAGAAGACGTCGGCTGCCGAGCACCCGGCGAGATACAGCCGTTCCGGTATGACGACCCTGTCTATGCCCAGCCCCCGCGCATTTGCGACATTCGCTCCTGTAATATAGCTCTGATTGATCGGCGTGCCGGATGAACTCCACTTCTCGATGCGATATACGCCTGTGCCGTCATCAGCAGAAATGTAGATATTACCGCTCGAATCCACTGCGATTCCACGCGGGTAAATAATAGGAGTGTCCATGTAGTTGCAACCGAATTTCACCAGCAGCGTGCCCTGCGGGTTTATCTTCTCTACGCAGCCGTTCTGGTTATTGACAAGATAGATGTTTCCGTTCGAGTCCACCGCCATGTCCGCCGGCCCGGAAAGCTCTATCCCCGTTCCCTGTATTTTCATGTTGTATGTCGCCGTCATCCCCTCGTAAGCCTTCGCCTGATACGTTCCCTCTGCGAACAGAGTCAATCCGAGGTCCTCGTATCCGTCGAACGTCACCGCGTTGACGCCGGTAAGATCGTAATCAATGCGTTTTCCGAACAGCCGGCGCTGGATGGAGTTCACCCCGTCGCCCATCAGGTTGTTGGGATCGAGTATCTCAATGACGAGGTCGGTGAATGCCGGCGGCGTGTCCAGATCGACGCTCACATCGGTCGTGCCGGGAGTGAACGGATCGGGTGTGTTCGATAAGGAGACGATGTTGGCGTGAGCCGGGAGAGAGAATTGAAACCCGATGAAAGCGGCGATTAAAAACGTCCTTTTAGTTAATGTTCTCATTACTTCATACATTTTTAAACGAGTGTACAGCAAGTTTTATGCCGTATGTTCAAAATATATTATGGCTTTTTAATCGGGTTTTTTATTTCATCCGAGTGCATAGTCTTGCACTTTTCGACAAAAAGTGCATTTTTTTGCGCTTACTTTTTTTGCGACAGTTCATTTTTCCCTTATAATTCACCGCAAAGGCGCGAAGAACGCAAAGGGGAATTCTACGCGCCTCCGGCGCGCCGCCGCAGGCGGTTGATAATGCTTCTCTTCGCGCACTTTGCGCCTTCGCGGTGAAATAATTAAAATGTGAATATGGCGGAATTTAAAACAAATGAAGATGAGTTGTCTTACCAGATAGTTGGCGCGGCTATTGAAGTTCATAAAACCCTCGGACCGGGATTACTCGAATCAGCTTATGAGGTGTGTCTTTGCAGAGAATTGGAGCTAAAGAAACTGCGATTTGAAAAACAGGTTCCGTTACCGGTGGAATACAAAGGTTTAAGCCTGGACTGCGGGTATAGGATGGATATTGTTGTGGAGGATTTGGTGATTATTGAATTGAAAACCGTGGATAAAATCATACCCATCCATGATGCGCAATTATTGACCTACCTGAAGCTATCAGGCAAAAAGCTTGGCATGATACTCAACTTCAACGTGCCGATTATGAAGGATGGCATAAAGAGAATCGTTAATAATCTTTAAGATTCACCGCAAAGACGCGAAGTACATAATGGGGAATTCTACATATAATTCACCGCAAAGGCGCGAAGAACGCAAAGGGGAATTCTACGCGCCTCCGGCGCGCCGCCGCAGGCGGTTGATAATGCTTCTCTTCGCGCACTTTGCGCCTTCGCGGTGAAATAATTAAAATG
>JBFMFE010000079.1:0-7171 GCA_040752295.1 bacterium | reverse complement strand
GGAATTCTACATATAATTCACCGCAAAGGCGCGAAGAACGCAAAGGGGAATTCTACGCGCCTCCGGCGCGCCGCCGCAGGCGGTTGATAATGCTTCTCTTCGCGCACTTTGCGCCTTCGCGGTGAAAAATCACTTCGCGCACTTATCCCCACTCTCAAATCGCATCCCGCAGCTCGAGCGGCAGCAGGAACTCGGGCAGGAAATCCGCCGGTCTGAGCGGCGTGCCGGTTTCACGCGCGAGGGCGCGCGCGGCGGATGCGCCGGTGGTAATCCGCCGCGTGTACAGCTGCACCCTCGTGTATCCGTCGTCGCTCGCCGAGAACGCCACGACGGAAGGGAGCGCAACGGGCATTGCGCCGGTGTACTGATATGTCCCAAGAGTCGCCGTCTCTCTCATCTCGAACTCCGGAAGTATGGGTTGGAGTGTGCTCGCGTCGAGTACTTTCCCCGTGACATCTGTCTGATATATCGGCGCGGTTACGGTCAGGATGAAAGTTTCTCCCGGCAGTAATCCGCCGCTTCCGTCTATATTGAACGGGCGGGAACCGTTCTCAACCGCTATTGTCCGTTCTCCAGGATCTGGCTGGTTGGTGATGAAGTTGTCAAAGTACAGATCCATATAGGAATCCGCTCCACCCGTTGTGCCGTAGACAAAAAACGTAACCCGTTTGCCTTCCAGATCGGCTGCTATCTGTCCCATGAGTTTTCCGTTAAGGTACAGTTTAGCGGCGCCGTTCTGGTACATGATACTGAACTTTCCGGTTTCCAGGGTATAGAAAACCTGGTAATCATTGGGGGACGACAGGTAGATATAAGGGCTTGATACACCTGTTCCCGCGACTATTCCGACCGCGACGCCGGTGCTGCTGCGGTCGAACATCCCGAATCCCTGCACATATATGAAGCCGCCGCTTGTGCCCAGATCGAAATCAGTTTCCAACGAAACCTGCTCACCGGCTTCCACATTGAAATACTGCGTGGGTATTAGCTGTGCGAATGAGTAGGCGCCGCCGGTGAAGTGGAGCCTTGCGCCGTCAACGCCGATGGTGGAAGCGTACTGGTACGCGTCGCTCCACTTGAGGGGGTCGAGGTACGTCAGGTCGAACGGGTCCCAGAACACTCCCGCGGCGACGACCCTCACGGGCAGCCACCCGGAGTTGACGTTTTCAGCCGATGCGCATATTGAGGCGCTGCCGGCGGCGAAGCCCGTGAGGAGTCCCGGGGCGGTGAAGTCGGCGACGGCGGGATCTGACGAGACCCACGCAAGCTCGGCGTTGCATTCTTTTTCCACCAGGTCGGAGTAGAGGCATACGGCGTTGAACTGGAGCGAGCGACCCGCTTCAAAGACGCCGGACGCCGGGGTGACGGTCACCTGGGTTATCGTGACGTCCCTGATCAGGCGGTTCAGGATGTCCATTGCGGAGGCATACTCCGCCGTCGAATAGACCCATGAGTTTATAAGGTCGTTGGAGGGGTCGCCGCCCGCGCCGCCGTCCACAAGCGGAAGGAAGGTGATCTGGAGTTCATCCTTCGCCGCGGTGAAATTGCCGTCAATTATGTAATTCGCCGCCACGGTGAGGATTCCGAGGAGAGTGCCGCGGGGGTCGGCGACGACGCCTGAGAACGCGGAATCGGGAGCGTTCTGGATGTAGCCTTTTATCGTGTCAATCGAGTTGAGGAGGCTGTTCTTGAAGGTCGTGAGGTCAACGGCGCGCGCCTCCCGCCCTTTGTCGCCGTCCGCTTCGTCGTCTTCGTCATCGTCAGCCCGGTCTTCGCCGCGGATTTTCAGTGTGCCCATGACCTGCTCGATGAGAGTCATCATGCGCACGGCTTCGGCGTAAATCGCGCTTTTCAGCGGGCAGTCCACGATGTAATCGTCGGCGGGGTTTCCGCCGTCGCAGCCGTCCACGCGCGGGAGCAGTTTTCTTGCGATCTTCAAGTAGGCGATCCGGTAGTTCTCATTTTCGATTTTTCTTTCGATGTCGTTCGCGATGTGAACCAGCCTTTTTTCCTTGACCCTTCCGAGGACGACCTTCCACACGGGGGGTATGTTGTAGGCGTCGTCGGGAAGCGTTTCGAAGTAGGAGATGAGAGAGAGGACGTCGTTCAGCTCGGATGAATAGGCAGTGGAGGCGGCGGACCTGCCCGCTGTTCTTCCGTCTTCGAGAACGACGTCAATATCGTAGGGCACTTCCATGGCGAGGTCGCCGTCATGAGCGTCCAGAGCCGGCTGTGAAACGGAGGGTTGAGGGGGCGCGACGGTTGAGGAGCCGCCGCCGCCGCATCCGGAGGTGAAAATAAGCGCGACGAGGAAAAGAGCCGGGAGCAATTCGTTCTTTGCCGTTTTCCCGTCTGTTTTTTTCATTTTCCTCACCTTCTTATATAAAATCCCTGCTGTTTTCGGCGTGGCTTCGCCGCAGCAGGGATTGGCTAATGCGGAATTGTTGCGGACGATAACGCTCGTCCCCGCGGCAGCCCGGCCACCTTTGCTCTCGCTTTAGGTCCGTCGGCTTTGCGCCCCGCCCTTTCGAGCGGTTTGCCTTTACTTTCAATATATTGATTCCCGGTTCAGGGAGGTTTTAAACGCAGTCCGGAAAATTTCTTAGTGCACCCGCTTTATTCAGCATTTTGTCATACAAGCGCCCAGCATAAGTAACATTACAGCGCAACTTTTAGTTTTGACAGGCTGGAAGCCTGTCCCACTATCTCAAAAATATCATTTTTCAGTGGGACATGAAGCCAGGAGACAAGTTGAACGAACTGTTCATTTCCACTATCTCAAAAATATCATTTTTCAGTGGGACAGGCATCCTGCCTGTCAGAAAAAAACTCCATTTTTGCAAAACTTGCGCTGGAGTGGTAATACCGGTACGAGAATTAAAACGCCGAAAAGAGAGCCGTCATAAGGATGAGAAAACAGAAATTTACCGGGCGAAATCCCTCATTTTCCAAGTGCCTCGATGTCCGCCATGTCTTTGATTCTGCCGCAGGCGCGCTTGTTGGCGATGAGCTGGTCTATGCCGATAAAACAGACAGGCACGCCGCCGTATTCACCGGCAACCCTGTGCGAGAAAACATCTTCCCAGGATACGCCGGAAATTGATGTCAGAAGGTCAATACGAACCGGCGGAAGCCCGAGTTGAATGACTCTGTCCGGTTCCGTGAAGTCTGCCTCGGAAAGCTGCGCCGACCCGAACCCGAAGTCTTTCAGAGCGGCAACGACACGCCGCGCGTTTTGCTCGCCCGGGCGTACGTAGATGTCAATGTCGCCGGTGTATCTTGGAACACCATGGAACGCGAGCGCATGGGCGCCGATGACGACGTATTCAACTTCGTGTCCGTTGAACGACGCTAGCAACTCTTTGAAGTCCTGCTGTATCTCCATGCTTCATTTTCCTTAATATCTCTACGGCTTCAACGCGCTCCGAAGGGCTTTTGGACAGCCAGTATTCGAGGTTTTGATCTATCTCGGAAAATGTTTTCAGGTCAAACTTCCTGACGATTTTTTCAATCATCGGGAATCTCCTCATATAAAATGATGACAGTTCGCCATTTTCCGGGTTTTTTTCATCTTTCCTTTTCGTTCCTTTCCGTTTTCCGCAATTTTATCGCATATCCTTCGTATAATCCAGCCCCATTCCACTCCCGCTTTGTTACGGGCGCTGCGCCTGCTCCTTTGGCTCCCCCGCCTGCGTGCCGCACGGGCAGGCGCAGGCGGTGTTGGTCGCTGCCCGGGTCATTGCGGCGGGGCGAGGGCAGAGAGGAGCGCGGCGGCGTTGTCCACGAGAAACCCGCTCATGCGGGGTCCGAAGACCGAGTAGCTCGCCTCGTACGCCCGCTGGTAGTAAAGCTCCTCGGGGTACATGTATCCGAGGCCGTCGTTGGTGAGACCGAGTATGAAGAGGTGTTCCATGCCCTGCGAGCGCGCCTGTTCGGCAAGCGTGGCGCCGAAGGGGTCGAAGAACATCTCACCCGGCAGCGTGAGAAAGGCGAACCGGTCGTTGACGAGGAGGGCTTTTTCGGTGGTGACGGCGCCGGCGGCGCGGTTGAGTATCAGCCAGCGGGAAAGCGCGGTGAATTCCGCTTTCGGGGCAGTGGGGATCGTCTTTCGAGCGGCGATGACGTAATCGGCCATGGCTTCGCCGGTGCGGCGCACCTTCTCGAAATCGTCGCCGGGGCACTCGCCCGGGCACCGTCCGGAGTGATCGCCCACCGAGGCGTTGAAAAAAACGGCGACGCCTCCGCCGCGGCTCTCTATGGCGTCGCGTGCGGGTCCGACGAAATCGGACGACATCAGCATCGTCCTGCTCGCGATGCCCGTGGGGTGTCCGGAAAGGTTGAAGAGCGTGGCGATCGGCTGTCCGCCGGGCGTGTCCACCTTCACGACGCCGATCACGGCGTCCACCTTTCCTGAATCGGAGCGTCTGTTGCCGACGACGAAACGCCCTTCCTCCATGCGGGCGGCGCCGATTCCGAGCGCCGCCGGCTGGAGGTTCCGGTGCGCCTCGGCGACGCCCGCGGCGATCCTGCTCATCGTCAGCTCGAACAACTCCGGCTGAAACCTGCCGCCGAGTATGGCGAGGTCGGGGCTGAGCGCTCCTGAGGAGTGATGGGAGTGCGATGCGCCGACGAAGAGGCACGGCTCGGGCAGTCCCGCCGCCTCGCGCAGCCTGCGCGCGAGGTCGTTGTAGAAATCGAGCCTCATGTAGAAGAAGTCAAGCCCGACGAAACAGTAGAGCCTGCCGTCCGATTCGATCACGAGCGCCGCGCCGGTCAGCGGGTCGTGAACGCCGACCGACGGCTCGCCCACGCGGTCGCCGTAGCCGGCGAGCGGCGTTCCGACGGGGGGCGTTATGTCGAACTTCGCCGCGCCCGCCCTCAACGGCGACGGCGCCCGCGACGACGCGTCCCTGAGGGAAATTTCCCCTCCGCGAAGCACGAGCCTCACGAACGGCGACGCGTCCACCGGCGCCATGCCCCTCGTCGTGAACAGTCCCGACAACAGCCCCGTGACCCATTCGCCGCCTTCGCCCAGGTCGTTCAGGGGGACGGTGAAAACGAGGCGGTCTTTTCCCTTCGTCATTTTAACGCCGGTTTTGGGGAGGTCTCTTTTGCCTGAGATGACGTCCTTGAGGTTGAACATACCGGATTTAGGGATGCCGATGAACGATGCGGCGAGGGGCATGTATCCGAGGACGTTCGCCGTGCCGCCGAGGAAAGAGGCGATCCCCTCTCTGCCGGGAATGAGAGGGGCGAAGTAGAAGTTGGCGCCGCCGGCGGAGAGGCTTCCCGGGTCCGGCTTTCCCTGGATTTTCTCGACGATATAAAGGTTTTGCGAATCGCGCGCCGCTCCGAGTGCGAGAAAGTCGAGTTCCGCCGGCACAAGCTCGTCCGCTTCATCTGCGTCGGCGACCCACAGGAAGTCCGCTTCGGCTCCGGGATTCACCGCCGCGGCGGGCGGAACGACGAGCGAAGCGTTGCCCCCGGCGTCTGTGGCTGCGATAGTGTAGAGCATTCTCCGCGCGCCCGCCGGCGGCGTGACCGCGGGGGTATAGACCCCGCCGCCCTCCGGGATTTCGAGCATGTAGAACCGGCTCCACTCCGCCGAGTCGCCGAACCTGTACCTGAATTCGACGCTCCTGACGGGGAGCGAAGAGGCGTTCGGGTCGGAGTAAACGCGCGCGGAAACCGTGACCGTCTCGTCGTTGTACGGGTCTTCGGGATACGTTGAGACGTCCGCGATCACGGGCGGCGCGTCGGTGAACATGTTTATCATCGGCGCGTTTTCGCTTTCGACGAGTTCGGGCGGCGCCTGAGCCGAAACCAATGCCGTCTGAAGGACGAGCGCGAAAAGCGCCGCCGTCAGAATTTTCGTTCGCATTTTCATCCGCGGTCTACCTCCGTTCATTGAGCGTATCTCATTTTAGCCGCTCACGGCTATAATGTCCCGCGCGCCGCCGCCGTGTCGCTGCGCGGCGGGGCGGCGTCACCCAGACGAGTCGTTTCCGTGGTGGTACAGCCGGCGCCGCTCCGGCGTCCCGGCGCTGCTGTATAATGACGTATGCGAATCGTTTCAGCTTCAAGAGGAAGGGAACAATTCGAGATGACGGACGGGCGCGCGGAAACGGGAACGGGTCCCTTCGACGTCGCGTTCGTGGGTAATTTCTCGCGCGACCGGATAGTCGCCCCCGGAATGGACGCCGCCGTCCCCGGCGGGGCGGTGTACCACGCCTCCATCGCCGCCGCGCGGGCTGGAGCGGCGGCGGCGGCGATCACGAAGGCGGCGCGGAGCGACGCCCACCTTCTTCGCCCGATGAGCGAGGCGGGAGTGACGGTCTTCCACGTCGCGTCCGACGAGACGACTTCCATAGAGAATTTCTATCTCGACGAGAGGCTCGAAAGAAGGGAATGCAGGCTCACCGCATTCGCCGGCGCCTACGACGAAGGGATGCTGGCGGGTATCGAGTCGCGTATATGGCACGCGGGCGGGCTTGCGAGGGGCGAGTTCGACCTCGCGCTGTTGAAACGCCTTGCAGCGCGCGGGGAGTTGTCCGCCGACGCGCAGGGGTTCGTCCGCGTCGCGCGCGGGACGGAACTGGTGTACGAGGACTGGCCGGAGAAATTCGACGCGCTGCCGCTGACGGCGTATTTCAAGGCGGACGCCGCCGAGGCGGAAGTGCTCACCGGAAAGAGCGACGTGCGCGAAGCCGCCCGAGCGCTCCGCGGCTGGGGCGCGCGCGAGGTCGTCATCACACACCCGGGCGGTCTGCTGGTCAGGGTCGGTTCGGAGACATTCGAGTCGCCTTTCAAACCGGCGAATATGTCGGGACGCACGGGGCGCGGGGACACGTGCATCGCCGCGTACCTCGCCCGGCGGCTGAACCATGACCCGGCGGAATCGTGCAGGTTCGCCGCCGCGTTGTGCTCGATCAAAATGGAGCGTCCGGGTCCTTTCGCGGGAACCGTCGCCGACGTGCTGGAGCGGATGAGCGGACTGTAGCGCGCCCGCCTTTACACTTTTCAGCGCCGATCCCGCCTTCGCGTTAATCACTGATTTTCATTGTAATATATCGTCCCTCAAAAAACAGCAATGAGTTGCCGAATTCTCCTTTGAAACTGAAGTCCTTGTTTTGCATCTGCGGGTATAAATAATATAAATATCCATATTGTG
>JBFMFE010000078.1:0-4527 GCA_040752295.1 bacterium | reverse complement strand
CGCAGTTCGCCGCGCGGGAAAACGCGCCGGGGACGAGCGCGGAAAGGCACGCCGCGGCGGCGGCGCCGCGGTCTCCGATCCCGCACTCGCGCGCGATCCCGCAGCAGCACGCGAGGCACACAACGAAAAAAGCGGGTTCGAGGAACCTTGCGAGCAGGTCGTCGTGCAGCGGCAGCATGAGCCACAGGTAAAGAAGGTGGACGTTTCCGGGGCTGTACGAAGCCGCCTGGTCGGCGTCGGCGATCCGTACTATGTGGATTCCGCCGCTCTTGAGCCACTCGGCGGGAAACACCAGATGGTACACGAGAGCGTCGGTCGCGGGCGGCGGGGTGATCGCCGCGAAAACGAAAAGGATAAAGACCGCCGCGCACGCGACCGCGTAAAACGGAACGACAAGCGCGCCCGCGCCGGGCATTGAATCCGCCGCGCCGCCGTCACGGCTTCGGGCTTCGGTCTCCGGACTCCGGACTTCGGACTTCCCACTTTTCCCGCCCCCCTGCCCTCCCCCGGTACCCCTGCGCCCCACCCTTCCGCCGGTTCTCCCGGCGATGAGAATGAAGGCGGCGGCGACGGCGCCTGCGAGGACGGCGTTGGTCACGCCGATCATCCCCGCCGCGCCCAGGCACGTCATCACCGCGACCGCCCCGAATGAGAACAGGAGCGCCCCGGCAATAAAGCTCTCGAGCGTCCCGCGCGCGCCGAAGACCCGCCGGGCGGCGACGGCGGCGCCCGCGGCAAGCGGCAGGTTCATCGCGATGAACAGCGCGACGCCCATGATCGCACTGATTATACGCCCCGCCCCGGAGCGCCGCTACACGCCCGCCGCGAAACTTTCGTATCGCACGCTCCGTGGGTCCGTTTGATCGCGGATTGAAAGATTAGATCAAAACAGCCGTTCACACTTGTTCACACTGACGATGAATATCGCGCGCCGCTCGCGCGAAAGCGACCCGCGCTTGCCTTTATTACTGTGAACTTTCGCACTTTTTGGTTCCCATTCCACATCTGTCTGCCGTCAGACAGGCAGGCGGCAGACAGGCATTCCAGGGCCTGCCTGTGCGGGCGGGCGTCGCCCGCACGCAGACAGGGCAGACAGGTGCAAATCCGATCATGCGAAAAATCAATATGCGCGAGGCGCCTTGGACTGCGGTGATTTATCACCGCTTTGCCTTTGCCGGCGATTAATCGCCGGCATTGAAAGCGGCGCCGGCGCGCCGGAGAGGAGGGTTCAATATGTTGATTTTTCTGTGAAAAATATTTATCCGCCGCGTATGGATTGTTAATTATTTTGATCCTATAATTAAAAAAACCGAATTCGGGGACGCAGAAGGAAACTGCGGCGCAGCCGCAGGCAAACTACTGCGTTCCCGGAAAAAGTATGGAGATAAAAAGACAGGTGAACAACTGCCCCGTGTGCGGGAACCCGCTGACCATTTCGCGCCTGTCGTGCACGCGATGCAACACGTCAATAGAGGGCGCGTTCGGGCACGGCATGTTCGCGAACCTGACCGAGGAGGAGCGCGACTTCGTGGAGCTTTTCGTCGTGTGCCGGGGTAACATAAAGGAAGTCGAGAAGCGCCTGGGGGTGTCGTACCCGACGGTGCGCAACAAGCTTGACGCCGTAGTGGCGAAGCTCGAGAGAACGCTTCAGCGGTCCGATCCCGACACGAGGAAGAAGCGCCGGCTCGAGATACTCGATTCGATAAAGCGCGGCGACATATCGGCGCAGGAGGGCGCGCTTCTGCTCGAGGAAGTGTGACGCAGGGGCGCGGGACGCCGGAGTTTCGTCAAGACCGTTTCCGGGCTGCGGATGCCCGGCGCGTCCTTGAAAAGCGGACGGATCGTGAACGGCGGCTGCCGGGCGGCGGACGCACGGCGCGGGAGGCTGAAAACATGGAAGCGGGCGGGGAAAAAGCCCCGGCGGAGAAACTCGAAGTGCTCAACATGATCCGTGAGGGGAAGATCACCCCGGACGAGGGCGTGCGGCTGCTCGAGGCGATGGAGAGGGCGGAGACGCACGGCGAGGGCGGCGCCGCGACCGGGGGGAAATCCCTTCACAGCCCGCGGTGGCTGAACCTCGAGATACGCAGGAAAAAGGGCGAGAAGTTCAAGTCAATCACGCCGATAAGGATACCGTTTTCGCTGATCAAGATATTTTTCAGGTTCGTGCCCGTCGAGACGCCGCTCTCGGGACGCAGCGGCGTGGAGAAGTACCTGAGCGACCTTGAGATGGGAAAGCCGCTCGAGCTGAGTTCGGAGCACGAGGGGCTGGCGATAAGGATTACGGCGGAGTGAGAAAAGAGGCTGTATTTCCCCTGATTTTTCATAAATAGTGAACCGCAAAGGCGCAAAGGGCGCAGAGGGGGGAGCTGAATTCCCGCTTATGCGGGAACATTCCTGCGCGGGAATGACAAAAAGGTTCTCCCGCAGAATCTGTGGGTAGAAGACAACAGAAAAAGGCGAGTTTACCGCATTTCGGTACAATAGTCAGGTAGGAAAGGCAGAGAGGCCCGGGTGACCGAACCTCCCTGACTACCGTCCACGGCGCTCGGGTCGCTCTCCAGCGTTGCCCTATCCTCCGCACTAAATCAGGGGACACAATACATAATTCGCTGACTTGCCATATTATTTTATTCCCTTACATCCCTTTATTTGTGTAATTTTTGTAATCTTCAATAAATCAACCCCCTCTTTCTGAAGCTTTGTTAAAGCCTTCCAGCCTGCCCCTTCGGTCCTGCCCCCCTGCGCCTGCCTGTGCCGTTGGCGCCTGCCCTGCGTCCGCCTGTCTGCGTGCGTTCACCTGCCTGCCGCCCCAGCCTGTCTGCGTGCGGGCACGCACAGGCAGGCAGGACGGGCAGGCGGCAGACAGGTGAACCACGGGCGGGACGCCCGGCGGGTCCCTCACACAACGGATTCCATCTTCTTCCTGAGAAAATCCTCTATCGTATATCCCGCGGGGTATCCGTCTTCGTTCAACTCCCTTTTGATCCTCCGCAGAATTGAGTCAACGAACGCGAACCTGCCTTCCTCGTTCATGTCGTCCACGCCGTGGTAATAGCGCAGCCTCGCGCCCAGCATGAAGTTTTCCTTTCCCGCCGGGTCGAGCGCGAGGAACCGGTCAACGGCGTCGAGCATGTCCTGCTTTTCCTCCGGCAGTTTCCCCTCCACTTCCTGGAGGAGATTGAGAAGGTGATCGCTCACCACCCGGCTGCCGATGCCGTCGAGGTTCTCTATGAAAAGCCGTATCTCGCGCACCGTTTCCTCTTCGGTCAGGGGCGTGAATCCGCCCCGTTTCATCCTCTCGTGCAGCGGCGTGCCGGGGCGCACGCTCAGCGACCGCAGGCGTATGAAATCGGGGTCAATGCGGTTGAGCGCGGCGGCGGTCTCCACCGCGTGCTCCCGCCACATCTCCCTGCCGCCAAGCCCCGGCATCACGTACTCGCTCAGCGACAGCCCAGCTTCCCTTATCTTCCTTCCGCCCTCGATGAATTGTTCGGGCGTCACTCCCTTGTTCATCATCTTCAGCACTGCTGAGGAGCCGGATTCCAGTCCCACGTGAACACGCGACAGCCCCGCCTCCCGCAGTCTTCGCAGTTCGCCGACCGACTTTCGCGCCGCCGTGCTTCCCCTCGCGTACGTCGTTATCCTGTCAACGCGCGGGAACCGCGATTTCAGATGCCGTATGATCTCCACGAGGTCGTCGGCTGCAATCATGAGCGCGTTCGCGTCCTGCAGAAACGCCGTCGTCACCGCCCGGGTGCGCTCACCGTAGAACGTCGCCGCGCGGTCAATGTCGGCTTTCACCTCGTCCGCCGTTTTGCGCTCGAACGCCGTCCCCTTGTACACGTTGCAGAACTCGCACCTGTTCCACGGGCAGTTCCGCTGGACGCGTATCAGGAGGCTCTGCGCCTCGCTCGGCGGTCTGATGGGACCCACGTCGAAGCAGTACACTCCGCCTCACCCCGGAAGCGTCATAAAGCGTTTTATTAAAAAAAATACCTCGTTTTTTCTCACGCGGCAAGGGCAGTGTCCGTATGCGGCGGGTCCGTTTGCCGTCCGGTTGTATAATGTTGAAACGTGAAATACAATGTATCTTTCAGGAAAAACTGCTGTTAAGAGCGGAGGGAAGAAACGAGTTTAACGCATCATGGAACAAATGGACGAAAGAAACGACTTCACCGTTCCCACGCTCGGAAAAGCCACCATACCGAATCCCGCGAAAGCCGCCTTCTACCACGACGACGACGATCGCATACTGTACGACATCCGCGCCGCCGGCTGCCGCGCGACGTTCGAAAAAGGCGAAGCCCCGCCCTCGTTCGAGCCGGCGGGTCCGCGCGAAAAAATCTACTTCGACCCCAGCAAGTCAAGGGCGGCAATCGTCACCTGCGGCGGACTCTGCCCGGGCATGAACGACGTCATACGAGCGCTCGTCATGGAACTCTACCACCGCTACGGCGTGCGCAACATCTACGGCATACGGTTCGGATTCCAGGGTTTCATCCCCGCCTACGGGCACGAGCCGCT
>JBFMFE010000077.1:0-10455 GCA_040752295.1 bacterium | reverse complement strand
GGGGCGGCGGGGGGTCGAGTTTTAACCGGCGGGTGTGGTCGGGGGTGATTCGCCCGGGGGGGCGGCTGCGAGTCCCTGGTAAGCCCATTTTTTCAGAAGGTCAAGGAGAGGGACGAGGTTAGAGAGGAAGTTCTGGAAACTCTTATGCTCTGCGGAGCAGTGCCTGATGGAATCGAGGAGTTCGTTCATGTCGGTGAGTTCGTTCATTTTCGCGGGTGAGAGATGCCGGGAGAAGGTTTCCGGGTGGCTTGAGGCGGCGAGGTACACGGAGCGGAGGCGGGGGAGCATTTTAGAGACGATGGGGAGGGCGTCCGAGTGGAGGTCCTCTGCGGCTTCGCGCGCGGAGTGGAAGTTGAGGGTTTCGAGGACGTCGAGGAGTTCGCCGGCGAGGTTTTCCAGTTCGCCGACGGACGACCAGAAGCGCTCTTCGAGTGGTGTGGTCATTGTGGATGTTTCAGCGGTGGTTCACGGGATGGGGGGTTGTGCGCGTGGGATGGGTGTTAATTTTCAAATGCGTAGTGGACCAAGCCCATGGGGACATCGAGGTCGGCGGCGTCGTAAACGCCGAGGCTGATTATGAAGCCGCCGGCGGTTACGAAGCGTACGGCGAGGGAGAGGCTGTCGGTTTCGCAATCGGTGCAGGGAGAGAATCCTGCGGCGGTGAGTCTGCGCGGGATGACGATGTTGGGGACGTTTTTGAAGGGGTCGCTTCCGTGGTATTCGGCGGCGAGTATGAGGTCGCGGCTTGGCTGGTATTCAGCGTGCAGGAGTGCGCCGAGCGTGGAGGGGACGTCGCCGCCGCCGGTGATTTCGACGCCGCCCTGGGCGCGGGCGTTCCGGTAAGTGCGGCGGAGTGACGCTGCGCCGTAGTGATAGTTTGTGTCACCGGCGTCGAAGAACGACCAGTGGAGCGGAAAGTCGAGGCTGCCGTGCGCGCGGAGGATGGCGGCGGCTGAGAGTACGTTGAGGCGGAAGGAATCCGTATGGGCGGCGGCTGGGGTGCGGGCGTCCGCGTTGAGCGCGGCGCTGGATAAGGAGAGAGTCGCCGCGTTGCCGATGCCGGCGCCGAAGGTTCCCGTCCAGGCGGTGACGTTGACCATGTAGTTTCCGGACGCCGCGTCCGCGTTCACAGCGTCGAAGTCGCTGATGAAACCTATGCGGGCGTACATTCCGGGTTCATGAGGTGTTTCGGGGGCGAGCGGGGATATGGGGGTGAGTGGGGGTGGTTGTGGTTTCCTGCCGGCGGCGGGGGCGGGGAGGGGGACGGAGCTGGTCTGGAAGTCAATCATGGGGGGCGGGGGGTTGGGGATTGTAACACGCGCGCCGGCGCCCGCGGAGAGGAAGCAGTAAGCCGTTAACAGGGCGGCGAGACGGTGTTGACGGTTCGGCATGAAAGTTTTCCCTGCCGGTTTTTATGGTTGAAATATTAACTCAAAAGAGCGGAGTGAGCCAGAGGGGGCGCGGGTTGCGCTTTTACGATTGTGCGGACGGTTTTAATGCGGCGCAAGTTTTACAAAGAAGGAGTATTTTTCTGACAGGCTGGAAGCCTGTCCCACTGAAAAAATGGAGTTTTTTTCTGACAGGCAGGATGTCTGTCCCATTGAAAGAAGGAGTTTTTTTCTGACAGGCTGGAAGCCTGTCCCACTGAAAAATGATATTTTTGAATTTGAAATAGTGGGACAGGCTTCCTGCCTGAGAAGACGAAAAGTTGCGCTGTAGTGTTAGAACTTCAGTGTGAACTCTGGGGGTGGGTTCTTGATTTTTATGAAACCGACGGGGTCGTCGAGAATCATCGCGCGCTCGACGGTGAGCGGGGGGGAGGAAGCGATGCCGTCCATCCAGTGGTAGCCGATGATGACCTCGCCGTTCACGGGGGAGACGCCTTGAGCGGATATGCGGTTGAAGTCGGCGGTGATGACGCCGGCGCCTTTCAGGAAGGCGCCCTGGTTCCAGCCGGTGAATTCGTAGACGGCGAATCTGCCGACGACGGTGCTCCGGGTGAAGTCGCGGTCGAAGTAGTCGAGATACTTTCTGCTTTTAGAGGACCAGGCGACGATCCAGCGGACGTCGTAGAGATGGAGTCTGGCGCGGAGGTCATCGGGGGGGAAGTCGTCAATGTCCCTGCCGAAGAGGCGCGCATCGTGGAAGGAAGCGAACCTGTGGATGAGGAAGACGTGGGGGTAGGGTCCGCCGATGAATTCTCGACCGGTGCGAGGGGGCAGGATGGCGGCGAGCTGGATGTGGTCGTACTGCTGACCCGGTCCTTCCCTGTCCATTACGCCGGAGTCTTCGAAGAGGATGCGGCCGCCGCCGGGGGGGAGTGAGGAGAGAGAGCTGACAAGCAGGGCGGTGTCGCCGCCTGGGGTAATTCCGAGGAGTCTGTAGAAGGGGTTCAGCCAGTGCAGGGACCATGCGAAGAGAGCGAGCATGGCGGTGATGGAGAGGGCGGCGGAGGCGGCGTGGGTCAGGATTCGGCGGTTTTCGAGATTTTCCGCGGCGGTCGAGAGCGCCGCGGCGGCGGGAAAGATGAGGATGAGGTTGAGTGAGACGAGATAGCGTGTGGGATTGAGCTGGGCGGTGACGCTCCAGAATGAGCCGTAGTAGCCGAGGATGAAGAGGAAGAGAGCGGCGGCGCCGAGGGAGATGGAGAGGTTTTTATCCGTTTTGCGGCGCATGATCAGCCCCGATGCGCCGAGGACGAGGATGGCGAGGATAAGGAGGGTGTGCAGCGCGCCGTGGACGCCGCCGAAGGCGAGGTTGTTGATGCGCATGACGGGGATGAAGTAATCCCTGAGCGGGCGCAGGAGGTCGTAGTTCTGCCAGAAGGGGGCTTCGGTGAGGAGGAGTTTGTAGTGGAGGAAGCGCAGGATGGGTAGCGCCCAGAAGGAGTTGAGCGCCGCCGTGAGGGCGGCGAGGGCAGCGAGAGCGGTCCAGTCTTTCGCTTTGAGGGTTTTGAGGTGGAGGGCGATGAGGACGGCGGTGGGGGGCAGGAGGACGACGGGCGCGGTTTTGTGGATGAACGGCGCGAGGGGGAAGGCGATGAGGAGCGCGAGGAGGGTGCGGGAGCGGCGCCGGGTGAGAAAGCTGAAGAGGAGGGACAGGGCGAGGAGGTTGAAGATGGTGGATAGACCAGCGGTGGTCATGCCTGTGAGGTGGAAGAGAGAGACGGCGCCGAGGCGGACGTAGAGGATTGCGAGCGCGGAGCCTGCGAGCGCCCGTCGGGGGGCGAAGCCGAAGTTGCGGAAGCTCAGAAAGAGCATAACCGGCGTGGAGGCGAGGGCGAAGAAGAGGAACCACCTTGCGATGAGCCACGAGGGGACGTTCCTGAAGATGACGGCGATCGCCTGGAGGGCGACGTTGCTGTTCCAGATGAAGGTGAGGGGGTAACCAGCCATGAAGTGTGGGTCGTAGCCCCAGAGCCTGCCGTCCGCGGCGTAGAAATTTCTGGCGGCGCTCATGGTGTACTGGAGGAGCGCGAAGTCGTTGAAGAGGGGTGTTCCGTCGGGGAGGAACAGGACGCGGAGGGTTTCGAAGGAGTGAGCGCAGAGGAGCGCCGTTGAGACGAGGGTTACCGCGAATCGGGGTCGTCTCATTTCATTTTTTCTGGTTTCCGGCGGCGGGTTTTTCAGGTGAGGCGAAGCTCACGGACGGCGGTAGAGTTCTTCGATTTCCGTGGCGAATCTGGAGCAGATGACTCTACGTTTGACCTTGAGAGTGGGGGTGAGTTCGCCGGATTCCTCGGAGAAGTCGCCGGGCAGGATTTTGTATTTTTTAATCGTTTCGTGGCGTGGGAGGGAGGAGTTTTTTTCGGTGACGACGGAGTCGAGGAGCCTGATGATTTCAGGGTGTGACTCGAGAGGTTTGTCACGTTCGGGCTGGATGCCGCGTTCCCGCGCGAATGCTTCGATTTCGTCCCGGGAGAGGGTGATCAGCGCCGTGAGGTAGGGTTGTCTGTCACCGATGACGACGATATTGCTGATATACCTGCTGGTTTTGAAGAGGTTTTCGATGTTCTGGGGGGCAACGTTTTTCCCTCCAGCGGTGATTATGAGGTCT
The DNA here is from genome assembly GCA_040752295.1 of bacterium. Lineage (GTDB taxonomy): Bacteria > UBP15 > UBA6099 > UBA6099 > JBFMBQ01 > JBFMFE01. Next base: position 6,399 of record JBFMFE010000077.1, on the reverse strand, counting down.
TTTTTTCTGTCGGTGACGCGGAGGTAACCGTCGGGTGACATCTCGCCGATGTCGCCCGTGTGGAGCCATCCGTTCCTGACGGTTTCGGCGGTGGCGCCCGGGTCTTTGAAGTAGCCTTTGAAGACACCCTTGCCGCGGATGAGTATTTCGCCGTCCGGCGCGATTTTCAGTTCCACGTCCGGGATTTGCTGACCGACGTATCCGAACCTTGCCCTGCCTGGTCTGTTGAAGGTGGCCGGTGCGGTGGATTCGGTCATACCGTAGGCTTCGAGTATGGGGAGGCTGACGGCGTGGAAGAACTCGATTATTTCGGGGGAGAGCGGTGCGCCTCCCGAGAAGAAGAACCTGATTTTTCCGCCGGCGGACTGTCTTATTTTCCCGTAGACGAGGAGGTGGAAGAGGAGGCGGGAGGCGCGGAGGGGGATGGGGATGGGTTTGCCGTCGTTGGCGAGTCTTGCGGCTTTTGCGCCGGTGCGGACGGCGAATTCGAAGAGTGTTTTTTTCCAGGGGGGGGCGGCGTGAGCGGTTTCCATGATGCGGTCGTACATTTTTTCGAACACTCTCGGGACACCGGCGAGGAGCGTGGGTTTGAGTTCGCGGATGTCATCAGCGAGCGTGTAAAAGCTTCGGGCGAAGGAGACGGAGGCGGCGTTGTAGACGCAGAGGTAGAAGACGACGCGTTCGAGCGCGTGAGCGAGGGGGAGGTAGGATATGGTGGAGTCGCGGCTCGAGGCGATGCCGAGGCTGGAGCAGGAGCGGCAGATGAAGAGGAAGTTTTCGTGTGTGAGCATGGCGCCTTTGGGGGGGCCCGTGGTGCCGGAGGTGTAGATGATGGTGATGACGTCGCCGGGAGAGGCGGAGGCGATGCGGTTTTCGAGTTCGCGTTTCACGTTGTCCGGGGCGTTCATGCCGAGGGAACAGACCTCGTTGAAGGGGATGAGTTTTTCGTGAGAGAAGTCCGGGGGCGGGTCGAAGGCGATGATTTTCCGGAGGTTCGGCATGAGGTGGAGCGTCTGGAGGGCTTTGTGGAGCTGTTCCCCGTTTTCGACGATGAGCAATTTAGCGTCGCTGTGGCTGACGATGTAGGCGGCGTCGCGGGGCGGGTTGGAGGCGTAGATGGCGGCGGTTCTGGCGCTGGCGGCGATGATGGCGAAATCGGAGACGGCCCATTCGAGGCGGTTTGCGGAGAGGATACAGATGGAGTCGCCTTTTTCGGCGCCGAGGCATATCAGGCCGGCTGCGAAGTCGAGCGTCCATCGGTGGAAACGCTTCCAAGAGATGTTTTCCCATTTTCCGTCCCGTTTTCTGCGGAGCGCCGTGCGGGAGGGGTGGAGGCGCGCGTTGAGGGAGAGGACTTCGGTGAACGTGGCGGCTTCGGTGACGTTTTGCATGGTCGCCGGGCGGGTTGTTCAGCGTGCGTGAGCGACGGAATTATACATATGGGGCCGGGTTTTCGCAAAGGGCAGGACCGCGGGTCTCCGCGTCATATGCGCGGGGGGGGGAGAAACAAAAGGGGGCATACCCGTAAAGTCGCCGGTATGCCCCGCAGTTTGTCTCGAGTTACGAGATTATTACTATTTCTTCTTTTTCGCAGCCTTCTTCTTTGCGGGTTTCTTTTTGGCTGCCTTTTTCTTCTTTGCCATCTTACACCTCCTTTCCGCCAGACATCAACTATGGTTACATATATTACACCGCACTCATCGGTTGTCAAGTACTTTTAAAAATTTTTATAAACTTTTTCAAACAATGGTTTTCTTTTGTTTTCTTTAGCGACTTTTGTCAACCTTCCGACACTTTTTCAATCTGTTTAAAGACTCGCCGGGGACGCGGCTGCGAAAAACGGAAAATTCATGAAGAATAGCGTAGATTCAGGATGATTTCGGGACAAAAGACGGCGCCGGGTGTCAAATCGGGAAAAAGCCGTTCATTGCGGAACTGTGTACAGGGTTCAGTATATACCCGTTCGGTGGATAATATGAGACTGAGGGGGAGAGATGCGGATTACGGAAATGCGGAAGACGATGGGGCGACTGCCGTTCTGGATATGGCTTATAGCGCTTTTCACCTTGAGCTGGGTTATGTCGCTCACGGTGCTTTATTTTACCCTTCCCGTTTTGAGGGAGCTTATACCGATAGCGCTTTCTCGCTTTTCGCGTCCACGGCCCTCATCTCGATGAGCCTGACGCTTGCGTTCTGGCTCATTCGTTCGGCGTTCGCTTCGCGCTGCGATGAGGCGTGCCGGACGCGTCTGATGCCGTTCATTCGTCCGAGGCAGCTTTTCAAGAATTGACCGAGGGGTTCGGGGACCCGGCGCGGCGCGTACCGGGGAAGCGCGCAGGGAGCGGCTTCCCGTGTGCGGTCGCTTTTTCGTTTTCCGAGCGGTAAGGGTTATAATTTCCGATTGCGAAGGGAGGAGAAGAGACATGAAGCGGATAGCCGTCCGGGCGTGTTTCGCGGTTTTCGTTATCGCGTTGCCGGGGGTTGTGCGCGGGGCGGAACCGGTTCCCACGGCGAAGCCGAACCTGGGTCTGCTGAAGGTCGCACACCGGGGCGCGAAGAAGTTCGCGCCTGAGAACACGATTCCCGCGATCGAGAAGGCGATCGAGCTTGGTTTTGATTACGTCGAACTCGACGTGCAGTACACGAAGGACGGCAGGCCGGTGGTGATGCACGATTTCGCGCTTCTCAGGACGACGGGGAACCTCGGCGTGGTGAAGCTGTTCACGCTCGCACAGATCACGAAGTTGGACGCCGGGTCGTGGTTCGGGGAGGAGTTTCGCGGGGTGAAGGTTCCCTCGCTTGAGGACGCGCTGAAGGCGATGAAGGGACGCATCGGGCTTTACATGGACCAGAAGGAGCCGCCGAACGAGGAGGCGGTGCGTCTTCTCGAGGAGTACGGGTTTCTCCCTGACAACATGATAGTCGTGGGGAGCAACGCGAGGCAGAAGGAATTCCGCAGGCTTTACCCGAAGGCGCCGGTGATGCCGAACATATCGAAGCTCGACGAGATGGACGAGGTGATGGTGGAGCTGCCATCGCCCGCGGCGTTCAACACGCACTACCACAATTTCGCCGACGTTATGGACGAGCTTGTGGAGGCGGCGCACGCCCGCGGGGCGATGGTATTCGTCAACACGATGTGGACGGGGGAGACGCCCGAGGTGATGCGCAGGATCATCGAGGCGGGGGCGGACGCGATACAGACGGACGAGCCGGTGATGCTGAACGAGGTGCTGGAGGAGATGAGGAAGGAGTACGGTGAAGGCGGGGGCGGCTCCGGATAGGGTGGGCGTTGTTTTTCAATCGCCGTTCCGTGGGGTCAGCGTGGTCGGCGGGAAAAAAGTTCCGCGTAGTTTACCGGGTTTCCACGGGGGGTTTGCGTTATTCGAGGGCAGCCGCCATGAGCCGAGCGGCGAGCGCGACGTCGTCGGCTTCCGTGAGGGATGAGACGGCGGCGACGCGCTGGATGCCCTCGGCGCGGAGGGTGTGCACGTTGTGGAGGCTGACGCCGCCGAGTGCGAACGCGGGAATGGAGACGCGGGAGGCGATTTCCAACCAGCGTTCGATGCCGAGAGGCTCGCGTTTGCGGGACGCCGAGGCGGTGGGGAACAGGGGGCTGAGTGTGAGGTAGTCGGCGCCGTCGGCTTCCGCAGCGCGGGCTTCTTCGAGGGAATGGGCGGAGAAGCCGATGATTTTATCGGGGCCGAGGAGTTTTCGAGCGGTTTCCACCGGGAAGTCGCCGGCGCCGAGGTGTACGCCGTCGGCGTCCGCCGCGAGGGCTACGTCGCACCTGTCGTTTATTATCAGGAGTGCGCTTTTTTCTTTAGTTATGGCGCGCAGGCGCACGGCGGTGCGGAGGAAGTCTCCGTCGGACACTTTCCACGGTCTGTACTGGACGGCGCCGGCGCCGCCGCGGACCGCACCCGCCGCGACGTCTTCGGTCCGCCTTCCGGCGCTTCGAAGGTCGTCGGTTATCAGATACAGGCGGACGTTCTGCATTCTTTCAATCATCGTAATTATTTACCGAAGTGAAGTATTTAAAAGCGAATATCCAATGCAGGATGATGAGTGTTGAACGTAGAGGTAAAAACTTCCCTTTGAAATTCTGATTTCGATTATCCGCTTCCGCGGGGACGGATTTTAGATTCATCATCCTCTTCTTCTTTCATACACGTTTCATACACGTTACATCACCCCGCTAAGATGTTATCGGAGAGCGGTGTTTGCGACCAATTATATCAGGTTCTGGATTATACATACGCAACGTTTGAGGGCACGGCGAAGCGTCATGGGTTGCGGGGCTTTACCTTCGCGATTCACGCCGATAAAATGGATGTGACCCGCGGCGGCGTACCGATGGCGAAGAAGCGCGACAGGATCGATCTTTGCGAGTGGGTAAAGACCCGCGGCACTGAATTCGTGATAAAGGTGCGCGGCGGCAAGCCATATCTGAGCCGCAAGCCGAGGCGCGATCCGGCGCGGCGGAAGAGTCCCGCCGAGCAGAAGCAGGTGGAGCTTTTCCGCCTGGCGGTGAGGTACGCGAGGGAAGTGCTCGCGGACCCGGCGCGGAGGTCGGAAATCGAAGCAGAGGCAGGGAAGCGGCGGCGGAGCGTTTACATCCACGCCATATCCACTTTTTTAGAGAAGCACCGCGAACTTCGACCTCGCCTGAAGCTCCCGTTGAAGGACGTTGTGGTGGACAGGAGCGGGGAGTACCTTTTTTTGAAGATAAATCTCACAGAGCCGGTGGCGTTGAAGGGCATCGAGGTTTCGCTTCTTGAGCTGGGCAGCAGGCAGGTGGAGAAGGGGAAGGCGGAGCAGGCGACGGTGACGGCGTGGTGGTACATCATGAAGGACGAGAAGGTAGCCGATCTGCCGTTTCGTGTGAAGCTCGAGGGGGAGGCGAAGGAGGGAGAAGAGATTTACGAGGCGCAGTGGGTGACGGTGTGAGCGCTCCGTCAGGGTTTCCGGTTTTTTTCTCTCGCGTCGAAGACGAGGAGACCGGCGCCGAGGGACGCCGTCGGTTTCATTTCCGCGAGCCATGCGAAACATTCGGGGGGGCGTCCCTGGAAAGGGTCAATACCCTTTAAGTAATTGACGCTGACGGCGACGACGGCGGGAGTGCGGCTGCATGGGACCCACCCCGCGTCGCGGATTCCGTACGCGGAGGGTGGGACAAGCCCGTAGTTGTAAACGAGCAGCGGGCGCGAGGGGTTGAGTTCGAGGTATTTTTTCAGGCGCACGAGGTTCTGACCCCAGTCGAGGTTGGATTCGAGAAGGAAGCGGCTGCCGCCGGCGGGACCGCCGGCGAGTTCGTTGAAGTATGCGAGGCCGTTGCCGAACGTCGTGAAGATGGAGGAGGCGTACCACAGGGAGAGGAGGGTGACGGCGAGGGCAGCTGCCCTGCCGCGGGCGGCGACGCGGGCGAGCGCGCCCGCGCCGAGGAGCGCGAGGAAAGGGACGATGGGGAGGAGGTAACGGACACCGAGGTCAATGCGCACGAAGAAGGTGAAGGTGATCATGAACGCCGCGGGAGGGAGCCAAAGGAGTTTTTCCTCGAGGCGTGCGCCGCGGCGGAACGACGAGGCGAGGGCGGCGGCGGCGGCGATGAGGAGGGGGAGCGGGGTTTTCAGGAGGAGTGCGACCCAGTAGTAAGAGTACCATCCTTCGCGCGAGAGGGAGCCGTTGAGGTAGTAGGTGAAGATTTTTTTATCTGCCGAGGCGAGTTGGGTGTCGAAGGCGTGCAGGTAGAGGCGGGGAACGGGGAGGGGGACGGTTCCGAGGGGGGAGTTTTTCAGGGCGGAGAAGAGCGGGCTGTTCCAGTGCGAGCCGGCGAGCGGGAGGCAAGAGCGGTGGGAACCGTAGCCGAGGTTCAGGATGAGGAGCGCGACGGCGAGCGCGGCGGCGGCGTGACAGACGAGCGTCAGTCGCGGGGGACTTTTTTCTGCGGAGCCGCGGGAAAAGAGGGAGAGGACGAGCGCGAGAATGAGCAGAGGGAAGAGAAGGGCGGCGGTGAACTTGGAGAGGAGGGCGAGTCCTGTGAAGACGCCCGCGGAGAACGTGATGAGGGGGCGCGGGGACGCGAGCAGCCGGGTGAAGGAGAGGAAGGCGGCAAAAAAAAAACACGTGGTCATGAGGTCGGCGGTCATGAGGGGCGCATGGGCGAGGATTTCGGGGTTGAAGCAGAGGAGGGCGGCGGCGATGGGCGCAGCCGTGTTTCCGAAGAGGGAGCGAGCGGTGAGGAAGACGGAGAGTGCGAGGATGAGGGCGAGCGCCGTTACAGTCATGCGGGGAGCGAAGTAGAGATCATGGTACCGCCGGAAGTTGTTTTTCATGAAGAGCCAGGAGAAGGGGTAGACGTTCCTTTCAGTCCACGAGGGGTCGAGGTAATCCATCGTC
>JBFMFE010000076.1:0-6942 GCA_040752295.1 bacterium | reverse complement strand
GCGCTCGAACTGCTCATCCCGCCAGAATATCGGACTGAGAACGACCGGGCAGCGCGGCATGTCCGCTCCGGCAAGCACGTACGTCCAGTCGCTCTCCAGTTTGAAAGCGTGCACCACGTCCGTCCCGGGCGCGACTCGCGAAATATCCCCTAAAAAATAAACCTCGTCCCCGCCCCTCTCGAGGTACTCCTTCGTCTTCACGATCTGTATCTCCGCCCCGCCTATGGGACGCCCGCCCATCGCGGGATGATAAAATGCGATCTTCATTCCGCTCCACCGCCCCCCGCGCCCGACCGCCGGCGCGCTCCCGAAGCTCACTACGTGTTCACGCGGCCAAACGAGCTTTCATCCGCTCATTATTCTACACCGCAACGCGCGCGCCCGTCCGCCATGTCCGCCCTTGCGCCGCACTTTTCATTTTCGCGTTCGCTGATTACAATTCTCCGGTGACCCTGTCGTTCGCCCGGCGGACGTTCAGGGGTCGGAAAATTATTGACCGGAGGCGCCATGTCATATAACGTCGGAACCACAATCGGACGGACCCTCGACTTCGAGGTTCTCCAGTCCAACAGAATCAACAAGCTCCCCCCCTATGTCTTCACCACTATAAACAGACTCAAGGCGGAAGCCGCCGCCCGGGGCGTGGACATCATAGACCTGGGCATGGGCAGCCCCGACCTCCCCGTGCCCGAACCGATCAGAAACGAACTCGCCCGCGCCGTACACGATAAACACATCAACCGCTACCCGCCCGGCGAAGGGCTGCCGGAGCTTCGCAGAGCCGTCGCGTACTGGTACGGCAAGCGGTTCAACGTTGACCTCGACCCCAACGGCGAAGTCCTCGTGCTCATCGGCTCCAAGGAGGGCATCGCCAACATGTCATCGGCGTTCCTCAACCGCGACGATTTCGCGCTCGTGCCGACCCCCACCTATCCCATATTCTTCAACAGCGTGATCATATTCGGCGGCACACTCTACAACATGCCGCTGCTCCCCGAAAACGATTACCTCCCCGACCTCGACGCCATCGAACCCGGCGTGCTGCGCCGCGCCAAGCTCATGTACCTCAGCTACCCGCACAACCCCACCACCGTCTGCGTGGACCTCAACTATTTCCGGCAGATCGTCGCCTTCGCGAGGGAGCACCACATCATCACATGCCACGACGCCGCCTACTCCGAGATAACCTTCGACGGCATAAAGGCGCCGAGCTTCCTTGAGGCGGAGGGCGCGCGCGACGTCGGCATCGAGTTCCACAGCCTCTCGAAGTCCTTCAGCATGGCGGGCTGGCGCATCGCCTTTGCCGTCGGCAACAGGCAGCTCATCAAAGTCCTCGCCAAGATGAAAAGCTACGTGGACTTCGGCGCCTTCGCCGCCATACAGAAAGCCGCCGTCGTCGCGCTCGAACTCAACGACGAGACGATCAGGCAGACCGTCGAAGCCTACAGACGCCGCCGCGACGTCCTCATCGGCGGGCTGCGCAAAATCGGCTGGAAAGCCGACAAACCCAGAGCCACGATGTACGCCTGGGTCCCCATCCCAGACGCCTTCAGGGAGATGACGTCCCTCGAGTTCACCTCACTCATGGTCCGCGAGGCGGGCGTCGCCGCCGCGCCGGGCATCGGCTTCGGCGAAGCGGGCAACGACCACGTGCGCTTCGCGCTCGTCGAACCCGAGGAACGGATTCAGGAAGCGGTCGAACGCCTGGCGAAACTCTGATTTGCGCCGGTCGGAACAGTCGGACATGTCGGACCCGCCGGACCCGATGAACGCGCGCCCGCGAAAAACCCTCGCGGGAAAACCCGGCAACATGACCCAAGGACATCCCATCGCCGGAACCGCAGGCGTCGTCCTCGCCGGAGGCAAAAGCACCCGGCTGGGCAGGGATAAAGCGGCGCTCGATTTCGGCGGCGTCACGCTCCTCGAACGCGCCGTCCGCAGCCTCGCCGCGCTCTTCTCCGAGGTCATCGTGGTCACGGCGAAGGGAAAAGCGCCCGGAGCGCCGGGCGCGGTCGCCGTGGAAGACCTTTACGACGACCGGGGACCGCTCGGCGGCATACACGCCGCGCTCAAAGCCGCGAAAGCGGGAAGGTGCTTCGTCGTCGGGTGCGACACACCGTTCGTGCCCGCCCCCCTCATCCGCTTCCTCTGCGGGTTTCGCGCCCCGGACGTGGTGATACCGGCGTCCGCCGCCGACAGGCTGCATCCACTGACGGCTGTTTATTCCACCTCCTGCCTACCGCACGTGGAAAACCTGCTCGGCTCGGGCGACAACAGGATAATCTCGTTTTTCCCGAACGTCGCCGTGCGCGTCGTGAACCCGCGCGAATGGCGCCCTTACGACCCAGGCGCGCTCTTCACCGTCAACGTCAACACCATGGACGATTACCGCCGCTCGCTGCGCCTGCTCGAACAAACGCGGAACTGATCCCCGGTGTCAATCCCCCGACGCGCGGATATAATATTGACGTGAAAAAAGAACGGAGAGCCGCGACCAGCGCGCAAAACGGCTGCCCGACCCTTGTGGACGGTTTCAACCGCAGTATCACCTACCTGCGGGTCTCGGTGACCGACAGGTGCAACCTTCGGTGCACGTACTGCCTCCCCGGCGACGTCGAGTTCCTCCCGCACGACGAGCTTCTCACGTACGAGGAAATAGAGCGCGTTGTCGCCGCGGGGGCGGCGATGGGCGTCCGGAAGGTGCGGATCACCGGCGGCGAACCCCTCGTGCGAAAGAACCTCCGCGAACTCGTCCGCCGCCTCTCGAAGATCGAAAATCTCTCCGAACTGACGCTCACGACCAACGGCATACTCCTCGAAAAGCGCGCGCGCGGACTGCGGGACGCCGGACTTCAGCGTATCAACGTCAGCCTCGATACGCTCGAAAAGGGGAAATACCGCGAAATCTGCCGCCTCGGCGCGTTCGACGACGTGCTCAACGGCATCGTGTCGGCGAAAAAAGCGGGGCTGAACCCCGTCAAAATCAACGTCGTCGTCATCAGAGACCTCAACGACGGCGAACTCGAAAACTTCGTCGCCTTCTCGAGACGGAACGACCTGATCATCCGCTTCATCGAATACATGCCGGCGCGCCACGACCGCGACTGGAGAAAGAAATACGTCTCCAGGGACGAAATACTCCTCAGGCTCGCCCACCTGATTGACCGGCGGCGGATGAACGAGGTCGCCCCCTCAACCGACCCCGCGCGCTATTACCCCCTTCTCGGCGGCGGCGCCTTCGGCGTCATCAGCCCCGTCTCGCACAACTTCTGCTCGATGTGCAACCGCCTCCGCCTCACGCCCGACGGACGCCTCCTCGCCTGCCTCACCGCCAAAAACGGAATTGACGTCAGAAAAAACCTCAGGAACGACGGCGGGAACGACGAAAAACTCAGGGAGGCTTTTCTCACCGCCATCCGCTTCAAGGCGGAACGCGGCGAAATAACGCGCTCGAAACACGCAATGCACCGCATCGGAGGCTGAAATTGGGAAAAGTCGTCTCGGTCAACGTCAGCGAACGCAAACACGTCAAGAAGAAGCCGGTTGCGGAAGTCATTCTCAGGGAAAATTTCGGCGTCGAGGGCGACTCGCACGCCGAGACCGCCTCCGAGCGCCAGGTCAGCCTCCTCGCCGTCGAGAGCATCGAGAAAATGAGGAACAGGGGACTCGACGTCGGACCCGGCGACTTCGCCGAGAACATCACCACCGAGGGAATCCCACTGCCGCGCCTCCCGGTCGGGACGCGCCTCATCTGCGGCGAAGCCGTACTCCAGGTCACAAGGATCGGCAAGGATTGCCATGAGCCGTGCGCCATCTTCCGCCAGGCGGGCGAATGCGTCATGCCCTCGGAGGGAATCTTCGCAAGGGTGCTTGCCGGCGGCGCCGTTCGCCCGGGCGACCCGGTGGAAACCGGCGCATAACGGCTGGGTCTCCGCGCCGCCTCCCCGCCGGGGGTGAGGGTTGCTGTAACAAAGCGGGAGTGGAAAAAGGACTGGATTTGCCGAAAATTACACTTCAACATTGCAGAAATCAGTAACGCTGATATGATTAAAAATCAGTGGAATTGTATGTCTGTTTTGGTATTGACAATAGATATCCATCAGATGGAGGCGGCGGATGAGCGGAAAAACAAAAGGTGCGCACAATGAGTCTTGAAAGAAAAATAGAATACGTCATTGAGACAGTGAGGAATGCGAGGGGTTCAAACGCGAACACGATGCTGCTCATCGGCGCTGGTTGCTCCAGAACCGCGGGAATACCACTCGCGGACGAAATTGTTGGAGAGATTCATTTTTATTATCCGAGTGCTTACGAAAGAGCCGTAAAAAACACCTATCCCGAATGCATGAAACAACTGGCGCCGGATGAAAGACGCGATCTGATAAATGGGCATATTCAAAAGGCGAGATTAAACTGGGAGCATGTGGTAATCGCGGAACTAATGGAAGCCGGATATGTGGATAGAGTGCTGACAACAAACTTCGACCCGCTGCTGATAAGGGCTTGCGCTTTGATCGGTGTGTTACCCGCTATCTATGATTTCGCAACAGCAACCACGTATAGACAGGGTATTATTCCAAGCCCGGCGGTTCTTTACCTACAGGGACAATACACCGGTTTTTTTCAGAGGCACACCCCGGATGATGCTGGAAGCAATAGTGTTATTCCGGATATTCTTAATAATGAGGGAAGCAACCGCGCATGGATAGTCGTAGGATACAGCGGAGAGAACGATCCGCTCATTGAGCATCTGGCAAAAATATCAACATTCAATAGAAACCTTTACTGGATTTGTTATAGAGACGATGAACCCGGAGAAAAAGCAAATAATAAAGTTATCAGCGAAGGAAAATATGCTTTCAAGGTTAAAGGATATGACGCCCATGATTTTTTCGTAACCCTCGCGCAGAAACTTGGTTGTTTCCCCCCGAAATTTATAAGCATGCCGTTTACATATCTTTTGGAACGGTTGGATATCCTGACGGAATTCAGACCTCCCGCTGCCGAATCCCCCTCGTTTGACGTTTTGAAAAAATCAAGGGAGGATATCGAAAGTGCGATTTCCCTTTATGAAAAAGGAACTAGAGAAGAAGACAAGGGCATCATAATAAGCGAAGCATCATCGGCATTTATGGCCGGGAAATATGAGCGAGTTATCAATCTGATATCGGATAAGATGGCAGAAGAAAATGATGATATGGCAGATAAGAAAACCTGGTCCCTCATCATAATCGGAAACAATTATCTCGCCCAGGCGAAGACAAAAACTGGAGAAGACGCCGACCGCCTCTTCTCTCTATCTTACGAAAAATACGAACAAGCCATGAAGATAAAGCCCGATATGCACGAGGCGCTCAACAACTGGAGCAACGCCTTTATTTACCAGTCTTATGGAAAAACGGACCGAGAAAAAGATATGTGTCTCATGAAAGCCGAAGAGAAATGTCTTGAAGCGGAAAAGATTGTTAGAGGTTTCGGTGCGTATAACCTTGCCTGTATAAACGCGTTAAGAGGCTGCGATGAAGAATGCAGAAAGTGGTTGGAAATAAGCAATGAAAAAGGTTTTCTTCCGGGAAAAGACCATATTGAAAAAGATACCGATCTAAATTCTATGAAGGACAAAGCATGGTTCAAGGAGTTTATGAATAATTTATGAATTCGGGGGACAGAATTCACAGAATTCGGTGGACACAATACGCAGTTCCCTGCAGGCGATTATCCCTTCATTCTGAAGTCGAAGTCGGCAGCAATAAAAGCGCGCTGGAAAGAAATCCAGGATCGAAGTAGAATAGAATCATGAAGAAGCTGAAACTCTACATTGAGACATCGGTCTGGAACCATCTTTTTGCGGACGATGCGCCGGAGAAAAAAGCAGTCACGGAGGAATTATTTGTAAAAATTAAGCAGGAGAGATTCGAAATATTCATTTCGCGTACAGTTACCGCTGAAATTGACAATGCCTCCGAGGAGAAACGCAAACATCTTCTTTCCACTATAGATGAATATTCGCCCGTGTATCTGGAAATTGACGAAGAGACTGTGGAACTTGCGCAAGTTTATGTTGAAAACGGGATTTTGTCCGATGACCACCTTGATGACCTGTTGCATCTCGCTTCAGCCACTGTAAACAATCTTCAAATCTTGGTAAGTTGGAACTTGAAACATTTGGTGAAACACAAGACAAGGATTCTGACAAATTCGGTAAACAAGAGGTTGGGCTATCGTGAAATTGATATTTGCAGACCTGAGGAGGTGTTGGAAATTGGAGAATAATGAATCGAGGGCGATGACGGAAATAAGGGAGATCAGAAAAACCATGTCCGATCAGATGAAGAAAATGACCAATAAAGAGATCGTAGAATTCATAAGAGGAAAATCCACTGCCGTCGAAAAGAAATACAACCTCAATCTTCCGCGCCTTGAAGAAGCCATGAAGTGACGCCACGTGTTTGCCGTTTTGCCTGCAGGAACATCAAGCAGTAATTTTACTCCCGCTTTCCTTAACAACCTCGATAAGTGGTAAAACATCGAATGTGGCGCCGTCTGCATCATCCTTGAAAAATCCCCTCTCATACCCCTGGCGCCTTAGTGGTTCATTGTTTAGGATGATTGGGATGATTGGGGTCTTGAATTGGGAATTGAGCGAGACGTAATTTTTCAGGAAGGTGGAATCCGCCCCGCTGGAAAGGAATCCCGGATTGAATTAAAATAGAATCGTGAAGAAGATGAAATTTACATCGAGACTTCCGGCTGGGATTTTTTTCGCGGACGACGCGCCGGAGAAAATGCAGAGATAAATTGAAAACGATTACCTTCAGTGAACTTTCGCACTTTTTCACAATGATATTTTAGCATAGACCTACTTGACATCATATATTTTTTGACTTATGATCTGTTAGTTGATACGCTAACAGATACAAGAACAAGGAGGCGGACCATGGC
>JBFMFE010000075.1:0-15126 GCA_040752295.1 bacterium | reverse complement strand
GGGCTGGAGTGCAAACACCGCCTTGTTTCCCGCGCTCCGCGCGGGAGTGAAGGCGGCGATGACTCGCCGCAGTCCAAGGCGGATGACGTCGCAATCCATCGTGACGAAGAATGTGCGAAAGTTCACACGCTGGTTTTAGTGGAAATCAACAATTCGATATCTCATCAACGAGTTACAATAACATGGCAGAATCGGCGGGAGCGCTTTTAAATCACCCCGACGATGTGGTGGATATTGCAACAATGGTGTTGATTTGTGCGACATCGCGCTGTATGATTATGGGAGGTCTTTTTTGGTATTGTGTTGAGACTGTAAGGAAAAGAAAATGAGCAAAGCGGCGCGGGTGCTGGTGGTTGACGACGAGGAAGCGGCGCGAAAGAGTCTGGAGCGGATTCTGCGAAAAGAGGGTTGCAGCGTCACGCCTGCCGCTTCCGGCGAAGAAGCGGTTGAAAAATTAAAGCGGGATGAGTTCCATCTGGTGCTTGCCGACCTTGTCATGGAGGGCGGCGTGGGTGGGATGGAGGTTCTGGATGCGGTGAAGGAGCGTTCGAGAGATACCGAAGTCATCATCATGACCGGCTACGCCTCCGTTGAAACGGCAATTGCGGCCATGAAACGGGGCGCTTTTCATTATTTGCAAAAACCGTTCCGTACTGAAGAGGTGCGGCATCTCGCGTCGCAGGCGCTTGACAAGGTCCGCCTCAGGACGCAGGTGAGGAAGCTCGAAGAGGAAGCGCGCGCCCGCGGAGAGGGACCGGTTATTATAGGGAAGAGTGAAAAAATTCAGGCGATTTTGAACCTCGTCCGCCAGATAGGGCCGACGGATGCGAACGTGCTCATCACCGGCGAGTCCGGGACGGGAAAGGAACTTGTGGCGGCGGCGATCCACGGGCACAGCCGCAGGGCGGGGAGGCGTTTTCTTGCGATAAATTGCGGCTCTTTTACAGAGGAGCTTTTAGCGAACGAATTGTTCGGGCACGAGAAGGATGCCTACACCGGAGCAACGAGCGCGAGGCCGGGTCTTCTTGAAAGCGCGGACGGGGGAACGGTGTTTTTCGACGAGGTGGGTGATATGCCGCCCGCCATGCAGGCGAAGCTTCTGCGTGTCATACAGGAGCGCGTGGTTTTCCGCGTTGGCGGCAACAAGCCCGTTCCGGTGGACATCAGGGTCGTCGCCGCCACGAACAGGGACTTGAAAAAAGCGCTTTTGCAGGGGCTTTTTCGCGAGGACCTTTATTACCGGCTCAACGTGATCCCTGTATTCGTGCCGCCGCTTTCGGAGCGGAAGGAGGACATCCCGCTTCTTGCGGCGCACTTTCTTTCCGGGGCGGCGCGGCGGATGGACCGTCCGCTGAAGGGTTTTACGGAAGAAGCCTTGCGGCTTCTGTCGGATTACAATTATCCCGGCAACGTGCGCGAGCTTGAAAACGTCGTCGAGCGCGCCGCGGCGCTTTGCCGGGGCGATGCCGTGGGCGTGGAGGATTTGCCTCAGGATATAAGGGATGTGGCAGTCTTCCGCTACGACCGCGAAACGGGCGGCATGAAAAGCCTCGAGGAAATGGAAAAGGACTACATACGATGGATAATGAGCCGCGCCGAAAACAACAAATCAAAGGCGGCGAAGATACTTGGCATCGACCGCTCTTCACTGTACAGGAAACTGAAAACCTATGAGCTGATCGAGTAGTTGTGGTATATTACAACACAATTGATGAAATATACAACAATATTTTCGCCTCCATGATCAATTCCGGCGGCGCCCATCCGATTCCCGGCACTCAATTATAAGCTAAACAAGCGATGTTTTTTGTTTTCACGTTCGCGCCTCCTTGAGGCGGACAGGTGGCACGTGTGTTGCATTTACAGGTTGGAAATCGGAGACCGAACATGCCGCCGGAGCGAAACATATTGTTTCTCCTTGATGGCACGGACATGAAAGCGGAAGCGATTAAGTACGTTGCGGGTCTTGCACAGCGCGTGGAGGCAGGAGTCATCGTCCTCGTGCTGATCAGGGTGGAGTTCGACGGGGAAGAAGGCTGTGATTCGGACGAAGATTACCTTGTAGAGTTTTATCTTCGCGGGAAGGCGGCGCTGGGAAAATGCCTTGCGCTGCTGCGGGAGATGGGGATCGATGCGGGGGGCGCCGTGCGAGTCGGCGAGCCGGGTTCGGAGGCGATGAAATTTCTCGCCGAAGACCACGCGCTGCATTCCGTGGTGTGGGGGGGGAACCGCAGTTTATTCGCCGGCATGAGATTCAAGCCCGGTGAGCACTGGATAGCAATATTGAAGGACAAGCTGGGCTGTCCGCTGGTAGCGCCTTGACCCTTTCGGCGCCGGCAATAAATAAAGGGGAAAACGAGAAAAAGGCGGGGGCATAAAAAGTGCGAATCGCGTGCATATCGAGAGGAAGTTATTCGAGAGGGAAGGAAGTTGCGGAAACCCTGGCAAAGAAACTGGGCTGTCCGTGCATCAGCCGCGAGGAATTGGTCGAAGCGGCGACGAAGGCCGGAATCAGAGTGGGCAAGCTGGAGACCGCCGTTCTCAAACCGCACATTTTCACGGAGAGGTTGGCGCTGGAAAAAGAGCATTTTCAGGCGTTCAGCGCGCGGTATCTGCTGGAGCGGGTCGTGAAGGATGGTGACATCGTCTATCACGGCCGCGCCGGGCATCTGCTCCTTGCGGGAATCAGCCACGTGCTTCGCGTCAGGGTCGTTGCGGACATGGAATACCGCATCAGTCACGTCATGCGGCAGATGAACCTGAGCTACGAGAAGGCGAAGCGATACATTGAAGCTGTAAGAGAAGACCACGCGCGCTGGGTACACATGTATTACGGCGTTACATGGGACGAGGCGCAGCAGTACGACCTGATTTTGAACCTGTCTCAAATGAGCGTGGAGAACGCCGCCGCCGCGCTGTTGACGGTGAGCCAGCTTCCGGATTTTCAGGTGACGCCGGCTTCCCGGCGGGCGATAGACAACGTCCTTTTAGCGTCGCGCGTCCGGGTGGCGCTCGCGGAGCGCGAGGACACGTCCGGCGGGCAGTACACCGTCAGTGCGAGCGACGGCGCCGTGTCGGTGGTCTATCCCCTGTATCAGGCGCACGCGGCGGAAGAGATAAGGGCGGTCGCCGGCGGAATCGAAGGGGTGAGGAGCGTCGCCTGCACTCAGGCGCAGACCAACCTCCTCTGGGTGCAGGAGAGGTTCGAGCCGGGTTCGGAAGCATTCCGGGAAGTGGTCAGCCTCGCCAACAAATGGGGCGCGGCTGTGGAGCTGCTGCGGCTCGATGCCGCTGGCGAAAACTGCGAGGGGGGGGCGCAGCTTGTCACATACGGCGCGGCGGGGCAGCCGAAGGACGTAAAAACGGAAAACAACGGCGGTATAGAGGAAGACACGAGCGAGGCGGGCGGGGCTGCCGATGACGGCGGGCTGAGGGACACGCTTGCAGAGCTGGCGCGGATGGGGCGTTCCGGCGGGGGTCGCGCCGTGCGGGCGGCTCCTCACGCGGCGGCGGAGTTCGTGAAACCGGGCGTCGGTTACACTCTTGCGGTGGTGGGCGAGGTGTTTCTCGACAAGGGGCAGGCAGCGAGGACGCGGATGTCGCGCGAGCTCGCTTCCCTTCTTCATGAGAGGCTCCGGGTGCCCGTCGTTACAGTGCAGGAGTTAAAACAACGCTATCTTTTCAACCCGAAGAGCATCATCAATTTGCTTCTCCTGTCGGCGGTCGCCGCGGCGATATACGCCGCGGTTTTCCTGAATCAGGAAGCGGTGCTGGACTTTTTGCACGGGACGGGCGCCGGGTCGCGGATTCCGGCGGCGGTCTGCGTTTTCGCAGGCGTGCCGCTGATAGCTTATATATACGGAACCGTGGCGCGTCTGGTGCTGAAACTTCTTCGTATTGAGTGAAGACAACGGCCGTAATGAAGAGATAAACGGAGGATAAAGGAATGAGCGGCGAGATCGGTCATATGTTCATCCATCTGGGAGTCGGAGGCGCGTTGCAGGTTGTGCTGCTGGGATTTATCGGCGGCATACTGAGCGGGTTCATCGGCAGCGGCGGGGCGTTTTTCATGACGCCCGGGATGATGAACCTCGGGGTGCCGGGCGTGGTGGCGGTGGGAAGCAACATCACGCACAAGTTCGGAAAGGCAATGATGGGGTCGAAGAAGCACGGCGAGATGGGGAACGTGGACAGGAAGCTGGGGGCTTTTCTGATTCTCACGTCGTTCGCGGGCATACGGCTCGCGGTGTGGTTAAACAGCATGTTGTTCGCCGGCGGGGGCGGAGGCTCGCACGGTGAAGGCGGCGGCGGCGCGACGTCGAACCTGTACATCAGCCTCGTTTTCGTCTGCATCCTTTCCGTGGTCGCCGTGTCCATGCTCCGCGACGCCCTGAAGTCCCGCCTCAAAGCGGAGGCAGCCGAACACGGTCCTTCGCAGAAACTCGTGGAGTTTTTCTCGCGCCTCAGGCTTTTTCCCATGATCTACTTTCCCGTCGCGGACGTGAGAATATCCCTCTGGGTGATTCTTGTTGTCGGTCTTGCGACGGGCTATCTTGCGGGGACAATCGGCGTGGGAGGATTCATCGGCGTTCCCGCGATGATCTATGTCTTCGGCCTGCCCACGGCCGTTGCCGCCGGCACGGAGCTTTACCTCGCGATGTTCATGGGCGGCTTCGGAGCGCTCAATTACGCCCTCGAAGGCATGGTGGACATACGCCTCACAATGCTATTGTATCTTGGCTCCCTGTTCGGGATTTACATCGGCGCGTACGGAACGAAAGTGGTCAGGGAGGTCGTCATACGCCTCGTCACGGGGGTGATCATCATCCTGTGCGTTCTGAGCCGGGGCATCGCGATACCAATATATCTGAGGGAACTCGGCGTGCTGGCGATGGACCCGCGCTACGACGCCCTTTTCAACGGCGCCAGCAAGGCGCTGCTGTTCGTGAGCGGGATCACCGGCGCCGCCATCATACTTTTCTACGTGACCGCCGCGTACCGGAGGCGGAACAGGATGCAGGCACTGTTGTGGACGGCGCCGCGGAGGACGGAAGCCGCTGCCGCCGGGTGAAGACACAGCGGAGACGGGCATGAGTGTCTGGGAAAGAATAAGCGGGCAGCCTGAGAAACCAGGCCGTGAAATCGTTTTAAAAACCCTGTGCGCGAGGTTCCGGCGCGTGCAGGCGAACCGCCGCGTTTTCGAAAATCTTATAAGGGACGCGGGTGAAAAACTCGGCGGCGGGTACGTGCTCGACAGGCAGTACCTCGCTTCGGTCACCGACGAGGCTTTCGCTCTGGGCGGCGAGATCGTGACGGATATGAACGCGCTTTCCTCGCGGCGCGACGCCGACCTTTACCGCGCGATGGACAGGATGAAGAAACGCCTCAGGCACGTGCTCGCGTGGCGTCCGCTCGTCGAGCGGGGTGATCTCATCATTCCCTTCGACGAAATCGACGAAATCGAGCATTACCACAGTGTCGGGGGCATGATCACACGGCTGGCCGAGGTGCGCAGGCTGCCGGGCGTCCTCATGCCCGAGGGGTTCGTTTTTTCGTTCGCCGCTTTCGACCTTTTCGCCCGGTACAACGGCATCGAGTCCCCGCACGATGCGGCAGTGCCCGGCCGTTTGAAGAACCTCTCGAACCTGCGGCGAAAAATTCTCGACGGCGCGTTCCCCGCGGAATTGAGAACGGGAGTCGAAGCCGCCGTCGCGGCGATGCAGGCGTTTCACGACACGCGGCTGAAATTCATCCTCACTGCCTCGGCGTTCGGCGATGAATACGGCGCCGCCGCCCATGGAGAACACGCGGCGCCAGCCTACGGAAGCGCGGAAAACGTCCTGAACTCCTACAAGAAAATCCTCGCCTCGATGTTCGAGGACGACGCGGTTATGGACAGAATCCGACTCGGGCTCGATCCGATGGGGCACATCGCGGTGGCAGCCACCCGAATGATAGAGCCAAGAGTGCAGGGGCGCGTGTTGACCGTCAACCCCGCATCGCCCTTCAGCGGGCGGATGCGCGTGGAGGAGGAGGGCGACGGCGAAACCGTCCGGTTTGAATTAAACAGGATCAGCCCGCATGAGATATCCGGGGCGCCACCCGAACAGAGTGCGGCTCCGCAGGGGGAACGTTTCTTCATTGGGCTGACCGAAAAGGCCATGCTTGTCGAGCGCTGCTTCAGAAGCCCTCGGGAAATAACGTGGGTATGCGACCGGAACGGGGATTTGTACATCACCGGAGTTGCGCCCCTTTCCATCTCCGCCGACGCCATGCCGGCGACCGGGCTGGCCGACGCTCTGGCGCGTAGGGAAACGCTTTACGACGGAACCGGAAAAACGGCGAGCCCGGGAATCGCCTTCGGAACCGTCCGCGTCGTCTCCGGCGAAACGGGTTTTGAGAATATCCCCGGACAATGCGTAATAGTGACCGAAAGGATAACGCAGAATGAGGGATTCATCCGGTGCCTGCAACGCGCCGCCGCCGTCCTTGCGGACGGAGGCGCGCCGGACGAAGCCGCGGTCTCATCGTTGAGAAAGCTGCACGTGCCGACGATTGTGGGATTGGGCGACGCCACGAGCCGCCTGCGCGACGGCGACACTGTAACCGTGGACGCCGACGACAACGTCATTTATAAGGGTATGGCAGAGGAACTCCTCAACTACCAGCTCACGGAGCGATTGAACATCGAGAACGAGCGTGAGTACACGCTGCTCAGGTTCCTCCTCCACTACATCTCGCAGGGCGCGCCGGCGGCGCGCCCGGCGCAGCGGCTCAAATCGAAAAAGCGCGACACGCTCGAGCAGGTCGTCAGGACCGGCGTCGAAGGCGCCGCGCGGGGGCTTATCGGCGCGATGGAATCCATCAGGCGGAAGCTCGCCGGAACAGCCGCGCGGCTTGAGCCAGTCAGGGGGGTCAGGCTTTACGTGGCCGGGGCGGCGGATTCTCCCGCGCTCTCGGCGGTTCTCGGCGGTCTGTCCGAATCCCCGGGGGAAGGCGGGAAGAGCGGATTCCCGGCGTCCGTCCTCGCGGTCACTTCGTTCGGGAATACGATACTCTACATCGCATCCGGGCCGCGCGCGTACCTTCTGAGCGCGTGCGCCTGCGACGCCGCGGAGCGCAACTATATTTACCTCAGAATTTCGGACCGCACCCATCCGAACGATCTCAGCGAAAAACGGGTGTTATGGCTGAAGGGCGTGCTGGAAAAATACGATTTCAACGTGTATCAGTCGGGAGGCGGCATGTCGGCGTGCAGGGATAATATGCCGAGCGACGCGGCGAAAGAGCTGCTCACCCTTCTGGGCAGGATGCTTCGTTATGCCGAAGGCGGTGCGGCGGCAAAGGATTTGACGATTGAAAGTGAAATAGAAAAGTTTTTCATGGAATACGGAGACTGCCATGAGCGAAAAAATTCAGGTTATGGTTCTTGACGATGAGCCTATCGTGTGCAAGCGCCTGAAGCCCGCGCTTGAGAAAAGCGGGTACGAGGTCGAAATCTTCGAGAACCCCGCGGAAGCCGTGAAACGGATCGAAGAAAAGGAGTTCGACGTCGTCGTCACGGACGTCAGGATGGAGGACATCAGCGGCATACAGGTGCTCGAGCGCGTTCTGGCGGGGTCGAAGCGCACGAAAGTCGTCATCATCACCGGCTACGCCACCGTGGAAGTAGCGCGCGAGGCACTGACCAAAGGCGCTTTCGACTTCATCGCAAAGCCCTTCAAGCCGGACGATCTGAGAGCGGTCATCGCAAGGGCCGCCGGCGAACTCAGAAAAAGCGCGCGGCGGGAGGACGCGCCGCAGCCGTAAGCGGCGGCGGGCAATCCGCCGAAAACGGAAACGCCGCGGGGGGGCACATCATGTCGGTCTTTTATCGCAGGATGCTGAAAAGCAACGAATTCCACGCCGATGCCGTGAGGCAGAGGACGGAGCTGAAGAGAAACACCATAGATACAGCCGCGAGGCTGAAACGCATTCTGTCCCGGATGTCCCTGTCCGCCCGCAGCGCGCCTTCGCGGCGGCTGCTTGGCGAAATCATCGAAGCGACACGGCTCCTTGTGGACAATCTGAATATCCTGACAAAATACGGGTTTTCACCCCTTTACCGGGTGCTTCAAAACATAGAAAGAGAAATGATGGGGTTGACGGAAAAACAAATTCAATCCGGAGAACCACCCGAAGAGCCTTCCGAAGTCGAATTGCTCGTCACGCGGGACGGAGAAGTCCGCACGTTGAACACACGGACGTTCCGCGCGGGCGGTCCGGGAGGCGGAGCTGTGCAGCCCGTATCGGCGAATCCCGCCCTCGAAGGCGGAACCGCAATCTTTCCGGGATGTTCCGTCGGGCCGGCGTTCATAGCGCGCGACTGCGCGGAAGCTGCCGGCGCGCCCACGGGCGCAATCGTCGTGGTTGAAAACCCCACGGATGAACTCACCGGCATTCTTCCTTACGTGAGGGGCTTGATCGCTGAAAGAGGCGACGCGACCGGCGGGGCGGCTGTTAAAGCCCGGGAACTCGGCATGCCCTGCATCTTCGGCATGGAAGGCGCGACCAGGATTCTGCAGTCGGGCCAGCAGATTTTCCTCGACGCGTTCCAGTGCAAAGTTTCCGCCTTGAGCGCACCCGAAAAAGCAGTCAGCGCCGACGAGCGCGAGACCGCGAAAACAGACCCCCTTTTCGATATTCTTTTCTCCCGCAACGTCCCGGCAACCGACGCGAAATCCCTGCGCCCGGAAAAATGCCGCTCCATCGCCGACATCCTCGATTTCGCGCACGCCGGGATTCTCAGATACAACGAAATCTCGGGGCGCGTCGGAAAGATGCGATGATCGCGCTTGACTTCCTTCCGTTGCTCCGCGTTTAATACTCTCAAATATCGTTTAAGATTTCAGCGGCGGGCGGAACGCGTTCGACGCGCTCTCCCGCCTGAAAACCATGGATAACCGACGGTCAAACCAGCAGAACGACAGCCTCGACTCGCCGTACGCCCCGCCGGGCACAACGGAAGCCGACAGGACCGTTTCCGCGCCGGATGCGCAAACGCAGGCGCTACGCGCCCTGCTGCACAGACCAGGCTTCAGCATCCGCGCGCGGCTCGCCCTCGGCTTCATGATCCTCTTCATCCTCAGCACCGGCATCACCATCATCTCGATCGTCACCATCGGCAGGATCGAACACAAATTGAGATTTCTCGAAGACGCCGACAGCTTCACCAGCGAAATCCAGCAGGCGCGGCGTTACGAAAAAAACTTTTTCCTCTACGGCTCAGACCTTGAAAACGTCATCGAACACGTCGAGCAGGCGGAAATCCTGCTCAACTCCGCCCGCCTCGAATGGACGTCCGTCGTGGGAAGCCGCAACGTCCAAACAATGGAAAACCACCTCGAAAGTTACAAGGAACTCATCCGCACGCTCGAAGCCGGCGCCAGAAACAACAAAGTCGTGGATTCAGCGGCGTCCGCCCGCATTGAAAAGGAACTCCGCTCCCACGGCGGGGAAATGATCTCCTTCGCCATGGGTATGTCCCGCAAAGAGCGGGACAAGATCCACCGCATGCTCTATCTTGCGAGGCATGTGCCCGTCGCCTTCCTGATTCTGCTGCTGGTCATCATGGTGTATCTTGCGAATTTCCTCGCAACACACATCATCAGAAGGCTTAACCGCCTTATGGATGCAACCAAACGGGTCGCCGAGGGGGATTTCACACCCATCATGCCCCATCGCCGTTTCCGAGATGAGTTCACCAACCTCGCCGCGGCAATGAACAGCATGATGAGCCAGCTCATGCACAGACACGAAATCCTCGTGCGCTCACACAAGCTCCGCGCCGTCGGCACCCTCACCGCGGGCGTGGCGCACGAACTCAACAACCCCATAAACAACATCATGCTGACAGCGGAGATGATGAGGGAAGACTACCCCGACCTTTCCGACGGTGAAAGGCTCGAGATGGTCTCGGACCTCGTCGAGCAGGCGGAAAGGGCGCAGAAAATCGTCCGTAACCTGCTCGACTTCGCGAGAGAAAGCGAGATCGAAACCGAAATCCTCGACCTCGGCGACATCGTCCGCGAAACCCTCGCCCTCGTCGGCAACCAGATCAAACTGCACGACGTAAAACTCTCAACCGAAATCTCCGCGAACCTGCCGCCCGTCCACGGCGACAGGCAGCACCTCGGACAGGTCTTCCTGAACCTGATCCTCAACGCCCTCGACGCGATGCCCGGCGGCGGCAGGCTCCACATCGCCGCGGCGAGGGATGAAGACCCCGCTTTCCTCGCCGTGAAAATCACCGACACGGGCAAAGGCATCCCGGATCATATTGTCGGCTCCATCTTCGACCCGTTCTTCACCACGAAACCCACCGGCAAGGGCACGGGGCTTGGGCTGTCGGTCTCCCTCGGCATCGTCAAAAAGCACGGCGGCAACATCCGTGTCAAGAGCAGACCTGGCGAGGGCAGCACTTTCGCGGTGCTCCTTCCCGCTTCCACTGTCCCCGCGGACATCGAAGGCATGAAATTCGGGACAAATCAACCTGCTCCCGATCGACAACACTGACCCGGTACAATCGCAAGCCCTGCATGAGACAAGCCTCGAACGCACCGAATGTTTCTCCTGCGTTCCGCAGCAATCACAACCTTATCCTGACTGACAGGTTCCATCAAAAACCCCCTCTTTGCAGGGTCTATTACGGGCGTTCCATCCCGGACGGAGCAGGAAAGCGACACGTTTCTCAATCGCAGGAGGTCGGCAGTCGTCCGCGCGCCGTTAAGGGCGTTTCCCGGGGGCAAGCCCGCGCCTGCTCATCCAGCCGACGAGCGCCTGCATGACTCCGAGGGCGACAAGAACGAAGGCGACGAGCGCGATGGAGAGCGCCGCCGCCTGCGAGTAGTCGCTCGACTCTACGGCGCCGAGTATGGCGATGGTGATCAGCGTCCACCGCCCGGACGCGACGAAGATCACCGCGCTTATCGCGGTCATGCATTTGACGAAACTGTAGGCGAGACCGGCGAAGAACGCGGGCGCGATCAGCGGGAGCGTCACCCTGAAGAACGTGCTCATGCTCGACGCCCCGAGGTCCATAGAGGCTTCCTCGATGGAGCGGTCTATCTGCTGGAGGCTGGCGATGCCGGCGCGGATGCCGACGGGGGCGTTCCTGAAGATCAGAAGTATCACGATGATAGCCGCCGTCCCCTGCAGCAGGAGGGGCGGTCTGTTGAACGCCAGGATGTAGCCGATGCCCACGATGGTGCCGGGAACGGCGAACGTCAGCATCGAGGAGACTTCCAGAAGCCCCTTGGCGGGAAACTTCTTCCTGACGACAAGGTAGGCGACGATCATCGCGAAAAGCCCGGCGACCGGCGTGGCTATGCCGGAGAGAACGAGCGAGGATTTTATGTACGTCAGGTACTCGGAGCCGCGCGAGAACATGTCAACGTAGTTGTCGAGCGTGAGCGCGTGGTCCGCGCCCCACTGCCTCGTGAATGAGCCGTAGAGCACCATTCCATAAAAGAGCAGGATAACTCCGACGACGGCGCAGCACGCGAGGAACAGCGGGGCGCGCACGGACAGGGGCATCTCCTTCATCCTCCCCGCGGCGGGCTTGCCCGTGACGGTGACGAAGGATTTTTTTTCGAGCCAGTATTTCTGAGCCGCGAAGGCGATCATCGAGGGAACGAGCAGCATCACGGCGAGGGCGGCGCCGCCGGGGAAATCGTTCAGCGCGCCCGTGATCAGCAGGTACGCCTGGACGGGCAGGACGTTATACCTGCCGGAAAGGATCATGGGGTTGCCGAAGTCGGCGAGCGACTCGATGAAAAGGAGGAGCATGGAGGCGGCGATGCCGGGGAGCGTAAGCGGGAACGTCACGGTGCGGAACACGCGCCATCTCGACGCCCCGAGGTCCATCGCCGCCTCCTCGAGGGTCGCGTCTATGGAATTGAGCACCCCCAGAAGCAGAAGGAATGCGGTGGGGAAGTACGCGAGTGTCTCGACGAGAACGAGACCGCCCAGCCCGAAAACGTCGAATCCCGCGCCGTAAAGGTCAACGCCGAACAGCCCGTTGACAAGCCCCGTGAGAACGCCGTTGCGCCCGAGAAGAAGTATCGCGGACATCGAGATCACGAAGGGGGGAGAGATGATCGGAAACGTGGCGGCGACGCGGAAAAAACCCGCGCCCGGCAGTCTGACGCGCGTGAGCGAGAACGCGAAGAGGTACCCGACCGCCGTTCCTGATAACGCGACCCAGAGCCCGAGGGTGACGCTGTGCGCGAAGGGGACGAGGTTGTACTTTTTCGAGACCGTCGCCGCGATCGCGCCGAAGGCGAACCCCCCGTCCGACACGAGACACGTCTCGAGAACGCGGTACACGGGATAGACGACGAAGAGGAACACCGCGGCGAAGACCGCTGCGATGATTGCCGCTAAAAACGGCTCGCCCGCGAGCCGCCTCAACTCGACGAGCGTTGACCCGCGCCTGCCGGGCATTACGGGAAATTATACTTTACCCGTGGAGAAAAAGCAGGCGCCGGACTTCGGCAAAAAGTAAAAAACATGATTACAGCCGCATGTCTCGGACCTCGGGGAGAATTATTTCCCGACCCGATGGCGTGTCATCCGACGCTGATCCCCATCGCCGCGCCGACGGCGGCGCCGAACGCGGGAAGCGACGTGGGATGCGGACAGAGGGCGAGGTGGACGCCTCCGGGCGGCGGAACGTTCAGCCCGTTTTCCGCGGCATGATCGGCGAGGGCGTCGGCGACTGCCTCGCCGAGGACGGCGTGTGTGATAGTGTTGTATCCCGACCCCGTCCCGTAGATGCGCGCCGCGGGGGGCAGCCCGCATGCGACCCGCTCCTTCTGCATCTCGCAGAGAATGAACCCGATGAACTCGGCGTGGACGAGCGCGGCGAGAACGGCGTCGGCGTCCCGCCTTTCGAGCATCGCGTCGAGTTCACGCGGAGTGACGGGTTTTCCCGTCAGCTCCGAATAAAACAGCGCGGGCAGAGCGGCGGCGCCGAAGAAGTCGGCGAAGACCTCGTTCGGGCGGAAATTCAGCCCCGCGCCCCCGGCGAGGAGCTTCACGAGAACGACGGTCGTCCGGCGTGGAGTGCCTTTTCCGCTCCGGCGCGCCCGGTCAAAAAGGGCGGCTGTGATGGACTCGAGCCTAGGGGCGGGGAGTCTCGCGCGCGCGGACTCAGGGCTGCGGGCGTTGAACCCGTCGAGCGCCTTCGCGATGAGGCGGCGCGCGCCCGCCGGCGGGAAGGAGACGGCGTAGCCGGGGTCGTCGTTCGCCATGAGTTTCGGGACCCAGGCGGGTTTCCGGAGGACGGTGCGGCTTCTGAGCTTTATCTCGCGGTCCGCCTCGCATGAGACGCCCCCGAAGCCGGTTCCCAGGCTGAAGATGATCGCCGGCTCGGACAGCGCCACGGCGAACACCGGCGCCCAGGAGTCCTTGTACACGTACGTTTCGCAGCCGGCGCGTCCGTGCACGTTATCGCGCAGTGGGTGGTTGATCATGCCGGTGTTGCGCGCCTCGACTACTATCCCGCGCTCGATGAACCCCGCCGTCGCGATGCCCATGGCGTCAACGGCGGCGGGGGCGCCGCCCGCCAGGTCCGCGATGAACCTGTGCATCGCCTCCTCGATCCTGCGCGATCTTTCCGCGCGCGGAATCTTCCCGCCGCCCGGACCGAGTATCTCGTCGTACTTCATCGGCGGGCGCGCGCGCACGAACTCCAGACTCCCGGTCTCCCCGCTCGCCCGGAAGAGGGCGCCGGCGAGCTTCGTGCCGCCGAGGTCGAGTCCGATGACGTGTCCGCCGCCGCCGCTCACGCGCTAATTATATCCGAAACGCGGCGAGCGGATATCTTTTCGGAGGCGGTGCGGAAGTCGGCGCGGTGGTGACGCGCGCGTTACCGTTCGGAGATTTAACCGCGGTATCTGTCCCTCTATTTCAATAGAGGTGTTTGTCCCGCAGGGTGTTGCGTTTTCACAACGGACTCGGCTCGCAGGAAGACTTTCTGCGCCCGCTTGTACTCGACTCCTGCCGGCGCGCCGACAAAACGGCTTTACAAAGCCGCTTCTCACTGATAAAATACAATTGCAGATCAGGACAAGCTCGCACCTGAACGGTGATTTTTTAAAAAATCAGATTTAATTGTTTTGAAGGGTGATAAAAACCTGAAAGAATTAGTTTACAAAAAATGAATGTTTAACAAGAAACACGTTTTTATTATATTCATATTTTCCATGTTACTTTTGGTATATCTTTTCAAACCGGAAAGGGATATTTTCAAAATTCAAATCACCCCGGATGGAACAAAATATATACTAATAAAGAAAAATAATAGCGACGCTTGCTCTCTCTACAGAGTTGGTAAATACGGATTAATGAAAAGTAACATTTGTGATCTTAACTGTTCATCTCCTGAAGAAATAGATTTCTACTCACCTCCTCAAATCTATAAAGGTCTTGTATATGTTTTGGATAATAAGAATTTAATCAGTATTGACAGGAGGGGGAGCGTCCGAAACATATTCAATAATGCGTTCTATTTTGAGATTAAAAACGATCTGCTTGCTATCGCTTTTGTTTCAAATAAAGATATTGAAATCATAATATTTGCTTTTGATTCTTCGGGAAAAAATATCAAAGAATTATACAGAGATCATCACTTATCTCTTGCTCCAAGGATATCTCCGGATGGGAAAAATATTGTATATTTTCGTAGCGTGAGGGGAATTTTTCATGGAAGCCGTGTTCTGAATCTGTCTTCTGGTAAAATAACAGATATTTCCGGCGCGGATTTTTGTAGTTGGTACGACAATGAAAATGTTGTTTGTCGAGCGCTTATTCTTAAAGAACCAGAACATATAGACGGCGAGATGCGCAGGGTTATTTATCCTTTGGGAATTTACCTGTTTAATATATATAATGGAAAAAAACAGAAATTGTAAAAGTTGACTATGAACACGAAGAAACTTATTATCCCTTGAGATTTAAAGATAAAGTCGTTTATTTGTGAACTTTCGCACTTTTTCACAATGATATTTTAGCATAGACCTACTTGACATCATATATTTTTTGACTTATGATCTGTTAGTTGATACGCTAACAGATACAAGAACA
>JBFMFE010000074.1:0-9482 GCA_040752295.1 bacterium | reverse complement strand
AGCGGTTCTTTCCGCGCGCGGCGGCGCGGGCGCCGCCGCTTCCTCACGGACGGGCGCCGCTGCGCCCTTTTCCGCGAAAGCGACCGCGGGCAGCGTCCGCTTCTCTTCCTTTTCCGCGGGCGCGAAATCGAAGGACAGTCCGGTTTCCTCTCCGGGTCGCACATTCACCCTCTTCCGCGCCCCCGCGCCGCCGGACGACGCCGTTACGGTGTGTTCACCCGGCGACACCTGTTTCACTATGAGAAGCGATCGGGGATAAGACGTCTTCAGTGAGGCGCCGTCAAGGCTGATCGCGTCGCAGGGGCGATCGCAGACTATTCTCAGGGACCCGTATTCGGGTTTCACTTTTTTCAACGTTATCATGCGCGAATAGCTTTCGCCGGCTCTGCCCCGAATCTCTTCGCTGTAAGGGACGAAGCCTTCCCGCTCGATGCGGAGGACGGCCGCGTCGCCCGCTGCGATCTCGATTTTCACGGGCGATTCGCCCCCGACCCGCGCTCCGTCCAGGAAAACCAGGGCGTCGGAGGGACGCGTTGTGATGAATATCGTCATGGGTTCGCCGATGGTTTCGGGCTGAGAGGGGGGCGCCGCCTGCCCGCGCGCTCCGGCGTCCGCTGTTTCCCCCGCCGGCGCCGCCCCGGGGAACGTCCATCTCATGATCGTCTCCCTGAAAAAAGTGAACGTTCCCAGAACGGCAAGCAGGGTGAGGACGAGGGCGTTCTTTTTCACGATCACCGGCAGGGGATACCTGATGGGCTTGACGAACCTGTCGCCGCGTTCCTCCGCCGGAGCTGCGTGGACTATGACCACGCTCGCGTCCTCGCCCGCGCCCCTGCTCTCCAGCTTTTCCATCAGTCTGCCGGCGGCGGCTTCGGGCGAACGGGTTTCAAGCCACGTCTCGAGAAGAGCAAGGTTCCCTATCCGCTCGGAAACGCCGTCGGTGCATAAGATGAACACGGAATCTTCCTTCACCGGATGAGAGATGAAGTCCACCCTGTAGTTGACGGCGTCCCACCCTAAAATCCCCGGCGGGGGGGCGCCTCCGGCGGGCGGCTCTTCCGGGACCCGAGCCGGATGTTTCTCGGTGAGCCTGGAGATCTTCCCGTCCTCTATCACGTATATGGAGGTGTTTCCACAGTGGCACGCGTGAAAAGTGTTTCCGGCGATGCAGCCGGCGGAGAGCGAAACGTGGAAGTACTGTCTCTCACTTTCGTCCTCCGCGGTCGCGATACTCTTTTTCAGAAGCGTTTCGTTGATCTCCCCGGCGCACTCCCTTAACATACCGGCGTCAACCCTGATCGAATTCCGGCTGGAGACCCGCTGGAAATATTCCTTCAGGGTTTCCACGGCGATCTCGCTCGCGAGGTCGCCCCTTGTGGGGCTTGGCGAGCCGTCGGCAACGGCGTAAACCCCGGCGACCGCCGCCCCTTGAGAGAATTCCACCGAGCAGATGTAATCCCAGTTGTACCTGCCGCCCCCCTTGCGCGATTTTCCGGAGGACCGCGCCCGGAAGGAAGCGGACGCCGTGGTCATCGTCCCTGCCTGCATCGCAGTTTCTTCAAGGATTCCCCGTAAGGCTTCCGCGCGACGCCCTTTTCCGTGACGATGGCGGAGATCAGGTCATACGGGGTCACGTCGAAGGCCATGTTGAGCGCGGGCATGTTCTTCGGGCAGATGCGCGTTCCGTGTATCGTGGTGGTTTCGCTCGCGTGCCTTTCCTCGATGGGAATCTGTTTTCCGGACCTGAGAGAGAAATCCACGGTTGACAGCGGCGCGGCGACGAAGAACGGGATTTTGTGGGCGCGCGCGAGGACCGCGAGGGAGTAGGTTCCGATCTTGTTGGCGGTGTCGCCGTTTGCGGCGATGCGGTCCGCGCCGACGACGGCGCACTGGACTCTGCCCTGCGCCATGAGAGCGCCGGCGGAGTTGTCGCAGATGAGCGTCGCGGGGATTTTTTCCTCGATAAGTTCGAACGCCGTGAGATGCGCGCCCTGCAGTCTCGGTCGCGTCTCGTCCACGAAAACGTGTCTTACCCGCCCCTGCCTGTAGGCGGTCCTTATCACTCCCAGCGCCGTCCCGTAACCCCCGGTCGCGAGTGAGCCGGCGTTGCAGTGAGTTATCACGGTGGAGCCTTTTTTGATGAGCGCCGCGCCGTATTCCGAGAGCCTCCGGTTGGCGCTGACGTCTTCCCGCAGGATTCTCTTCGCTTCCGCGACGAGCGCCCTCCGCACGGCGCCGGGGGGCTTGCCGTCGAGCGCGTCAATTCTGTCTTTCATCCGCTGGATCGCCCAGAAAAGGTTGACGGCGGTCGGGCGCGTCGCCGCTAATTTATCGCCCACGCCGTCCATGTATTCCCGGAATCCCCCGTCTTTGCACGGTTCGTACGTCAACGCGCCGAGAGCCATTCCCATGGCGGCGGTCACGCCTATCGCGGGCGCGCCCCGGACCTGCATCGTCCGTATCGCCTTCGCGACGTCGTCCACCCTTCGAAGCGTTCTGTATTTCACGCGGTGCGGGAGAAGCGTCTGATCGAGGAGAAGAATCCTGCCCCGGTCGTCCCACTTGATCGTCTCTATCATCCTTCGCCTCTTTCAAGTGTGCGGCGATATTGCATCCAGTCGCCGGGTAAAGCTTTCACGAGCGCTCTTTTTCACGCATCTTTCGAGTGAGCGCGCGTTACAAGCAGGTGTCAACGTCAATTTCTACACCAGATCTTAAGATTTTTCAATCAAACATACACAAACGTGTACTTTCCGGCGCACACTCATATTTTATTTATCAAAGCGCCCGCGTTTCAACATCCCTTCCCCGCCGGCTGCGCCGTGTTTGAATTTCGCGTCCGGAAAAATATAATCCCGGAGTTGGGGAATCGCGCGCCGTTCTCAATTCACGGTTTTTTTCCGGGAGCGGATCGAACCGGTTCCGAAGGCGCTCGCAGGAACGTCCGGTAATTTATCCGCGTACGCGTCATCATGGCACTTTACTTCTTCGTGGGGATCGGCGGGACGGGAATGAGCGCGCTCGCGCAGATCGTGCTCCGGCGGGGAAACGAAGTGTGGGGGTCCGACAGAAGCCGCGACCGCGGACTGAACAGGAGACTGTTCAACCACCTGAAAAAGTTCGGGGTCAGGCTTTTTCCCCAGGACGGGTCCGGCGTCGTCGAGGGAGTTGATTACGTGGTCGCGTCGGCGGCGGTGGAGGACACGGTGCCGGAGATGGTGAGTGCGAAGAAGTTTGGAATCCCGGTTCTGCGGCGCGCGGAACTCCTCGCGGAGCATTTCAACGGCGCCCGCGGCGTTGCGGTGGGCGGAACGAGCGGAAAATCCACGACCGCTGCGATGACGGGATGGATACTCCACGCGGCGGGGAGGGACCCGACGGTCGTGAACGGCGCCGTGATGCGCAACTTCGAAAAGACAAGTCCCCCCGGCAACGCGGTGATCGGAACTTCGGACCTGTTCGTCATCGAGAGCGACGAGAGCGACGGCTCGATCGCGCTCTACAATCCCGCGGTTTCGGTCGTGACGAACATCTCCAAGGACCACAGACCGGTTCCCGAGCTGCGGCGTCTCTTTCGGGACTTCGGGCGCCGGGCGTCGGAGTGCGTCGTGGCGAACGCGGACTGCCCGGAAGTTTCCTCGCTGGGGTTCGGTAAAACGAAAACATTCTTTTTTTCCGTGAGCCGGTCGTCGGATTTGAAGGCGCGAGACGTGCGTCTCGATGGATTGCGCTCGACGTTCACTGCCGGCGGCGCGGTTTTCAGGTTGAAGCTCCCGGGTCTGCACAACGTGTACAACGCGCTCGCGGCGGCGGCGGCGGCGAAAGCCGTGGGCGTCGCGGAAGCGGTGTCGGCTGATGCGCTGACGCGGTTCGAAGGCGTCCGCCAGAGGTTCGAGGTGATCGGCGAAGCCGCAGGCGTAACCGTCGTGGAAGACTTCGCACACAACCCCGAAAAGATCGCCGCGATACTCGGCGCGCTGAATCCCCTCGGCAGACGCCTGCTCATCGTGTTCCAGCCCCACGGGTACGGACCCACGGCGTTTCTGAAGGACGAACTGGTGGAATCGCTCTCCTCAAATATGAGCGACAGCGACGTACTCTACATGCCGGAGATATACTATGCGGGAGGTACGGCGGCGAGGACGGTCTCGTCGCGCGACATCGCCGACGCCGTGAGAAAAAACGGGAGGAACGCGGTCTTCTACGCCGACAGGCGGCGGATAGTGACCGCGATCGCGGACGAGGCAAAGGAAGGCGACATGGTGCTCGTCATGGGCGCGCGCGACCCCTCGCTCACGGACTTCTGCAGGCGTACGCTCGCCGCACTGAGAAAAAAACATGGATGACAACCCCTGGTTGAAGTTCCTCGTTGCCTATCTCCTGGCGCTCACAGCCGCCGGGCTGATCCTTTTCCTGTACTACGTCCTCTGACCCCGGGTCGCCCCCGCTTGCCGGCGAAAACGCTCATCGCGCACGCTGATTGACTTGCACTCGCGGCGGATGATACTATTCCCCGCGGACAACAAAGGGAGGTGGCTGACTTGAAGATCGGGCTTGACGAGTGGAGTTTTCATAATTCAATGATGGCGCGAAAGATGACGCTGGAGGATTTCTTTGTGAAGGCGGGCGAACTCGGCGTTCAGGGCGTCGGCTTCGACTATTTCATGCTTCCCCGCTCTCTGCGAAAGGACACCGCCAGACTGAAGGAACTGCTCGAGGCGAACTCGCTTGAACCCGTTTTCGGGTTCGGCGTGCCATTCGCGCTGCCCGGCGCGGCGCTTCAACTGCTCGAATCGAGAAAGGGCGAGATGTTCGAGATAGCGCATCACGTAGGGGCAAAGGTCATACGGGTCGCCGGCGGGGTCGTTGTCCCGATCATGGTCGCAAAGCCTGTTCACTTGACGCTGAACAGGGAAAAGGAAATCGAGCGCGTGTCGAGGCGTCTGAAGCGATTCGTCGAGGACGCGGAGATGGAAGACCTGACGGTCGCAATCGAGAACCACTCGGATTACACCACCGCGGAAATGGTGGAGATCATGGAACGGGTGGGGTCGGAAAAGCTGAAGGTAACGCTGGACACCGGCAACGCGATGTACCTGGGCGAAGACCCCGT
Source organism: bacterium (assembly GCA_040752295.1). Taxonomy (GTDB): domain Bacteria; phylum UBP15; class UBA6099; order UBA6099; family JBFMBQ01; genus JBFMFE01. The sequence goes on along the minus strand of JBFMFE010000074.1, from coordinate 4,369 downwards.
GGAGACCGCAAGGACCCTCGCCCCGCACGCCGCCTACACGCATATAAAAGACATGAAAAAGCAGGGACTCTTCGTGTTGAGCACCGGGCTTGGCGAGGGAGAAATTGACGTTCCGGCGGTCGTTAACGCGCTTAAGGAATCGGGGTACGGAGGGCTTTATTCCATCGAGGTGGACCTGCCCCTGTGGCGGGTGGGCGACGAGGTCGAAACGGTCGCCGGGAGCGTTGAGTATCTCAGATCGCTCTTGACGCCCGAAGGCGGGGTTTCCGGCTGATTTGAGCGCGCGCCGCGCGGCGCCGGCACGGCTGGAAACCGCGAAGGGTCATGCCGGCTTCAGCGGTCGCTTAGCGTTGCAGCGATTTTTTACCGCGCATTCCTCATTCATCGTCCCTCCTCATGATCCGCGCAGTCCGCGGCTGATTTGGCGCTGTAGTGTTGCTCTCCGCATTTTTATGACGGGCGCACGGTGAAAAGGATTGAAACAGCTCGGACCTGCGTCGTCGCCGGACGGGGGCGCCGCACGGCACGCTCGTCGGACTTTAAATTTCCAGGCGTTTTTATATAATCTGATACTGATGAAAGGGAACAGGATTCTCGTAGCCGACGACAACGCCGAGGTGAGAAGATATTACGTGGAAGAACTCATGGATGAAGGTTACGACGTCAACGCCGCCTCCAACGGCGAGGAAGCCGTTCGCATCGCACGCGAAGACCCTCCGGACCTCATAATTCTGGACATCGCGATGCCCGAAAAGGACGGTCTGGAGACGCTGAGCGAACTCGTGAGAGTGGACGGGAGGATTCCCGTCATCGTGAACACCGCGTACCCGATGTTCCGGTTCGATTTCAGGTCGCACCGGGCGGCGGCGTGGCTTCAGAAATCCTCGGACCTGTCGGAGCTGAAATCCACCATAAGAAGAATACTCGATGAGCGGGGACGCGCCGCTCACGAGGCAGGGGAGGCAGATGACGATGAATAAGAGCGGAAAGTTTCTTCTACTCATCACGCTTGCGGCGGGGATTCTCATAGGGGTGGTCTTCGCGGCGCGGTGGGACCTGCTTACGCCGACGAGAGCCGACACTCCGGTCAAAACGGAGAACGTCGGGAACGAAACCTTCCCCACGAGGACCGCCGAGGGACTTCAGGAAGCCTTCGTGAAGGTGGCGGACGAATTGAAGCCGTGCGTTGTGAACATCAGCACAACCAAGACGATCGAGCGTCCCGGGACGCCCTTCGGTCATGAACAATTCAGGGACTTTTTCGGCGACGATTTCTTCGAGCGCTTCTTCGAGCGCGGTCCCTCAAAATCGAGAAGCCTCGGATCGGGCTTCATCGTTGATAAAAGAGGCTACATTCTGACCAACAACCACGTCGTTGACAGGGCGGACGACATCGAGGTCACCCTGAAGGGAGGCGGTTCCTTCACGGGCAAGGTGGTGGGAACCGACCCGATGACCGACCTCGCCGTGGTAAAGATAGAAACCGATAAAAGGCTCTGCGAGGTAAGGCTCGGCGATTCTGCCTCCCTGCGCGTGGGCGAATGGGCTGTGGCGATCGGTAATCCCTTCGGTCTGGATCACACCGTCACGGCGGGAATCGTGAGCGCCCTGGACCGCACGATCGGTCAGGGTCCCTACGACGACTTCATCCAGACGGACGCGGCGATAAACTTCGGAAACAGCGGCGGTCCGCTCGTTAACATCCGCGGAGAAGTGATAGGAATCAATACCGCCATCAGCGCCGCGGGGCAGGGCATAGGCTTCGCCGTCCCCATCAACCTCGCCAAAAACGTCTTCCGTCAGCTCATCGAGCAGGGTAAGGTCGTCAGGGGATGGCTGGGCGTCAGCATCTCCGACGTGACGGACGACCTTGCGGAAAAACTGGACCTGAAAGAGAAGACCGGCGTCGTGGTCGCGGGACTGCTCAAGTACAGCCCCGCCGCGGAAGCGGGCGTCGAAAGATACGACGTGATCGTGGAATACGACGGGCGGAAGGTGGAGAACGTGCGGCAGTTGCAACAGTACGTGACGGCGACGCCCGTCGGCAGGAAGGTGGACGTCGTCGTCGTGCGCGGCGGCAGGAGGAAGACGATCGGCGTGAAGGTCGGCAGGATGCCCGAGGACGCCTTCAAGATGGGAGAGGAAGAAGGTTATGAGGTGGCGCAGGGACTCGGGTTGCAGGTGCAGGACCTGTCGAAGGACATGGCGGAGAAGCTGGGGCTGAAGGCGAACGAGGGTGTCGTGGTCACGTACGTGGAGGAGGGCGGGGCGGCGGACAGAGCCGGCATCGCACAGGGCGACGTCATCGTTGAAATGGAAAAGAAAAAGGTTAAGTCGGCGCAGGATTTCGAACGACTCTCGAAGGCGTCGAAGCCGGGCGACAAGATGCTGCTGCTCGTCAACCGCGGCGGCAGGAGCACGTTCGTGGTCGTGAAGATACCGAAAGACGGAGACTGACGGACTTCGGGCGGGGGGCGCGGCGGCGTCAACGCGTATCGTCGGCTCTTTTCAATCCCGCGCCTTTTTCGAGCCGGGTTTTATCGGAGACTTCCCGCGAAGCATCACCCTGTAGTTCTCGTTCATTTTCTCGTTCATCATTCCCTCGAGCCGTCTTCCCACTTCCGGAAGCCGGAGTATCAGGTCGCTCTTTTCGCCCGGGTCTTTCGCAAGATCGTATAATTCCCGTCCGCGGGCGAAATAGACGAGCTTCTGAAGCAGGTTGACGTGCGCGTATATTCCGCGGGAAGGCGTGACCCGTATGAACTTGTAGTTCCTGTATATGAGGCATTTCGTGTTACCGGGCTGGAAAGGGAACCGGTCAGGCTCTTTTTCGGCGAAGACCGGTCCGCCCTCTTCTCCGGGCAGCGCGGGGTCGGGGAGAAAAGGCGTTCCCTGCATTCCGGGCGGCGGCGGCAGCCCCAGCGTCCGCAGGATGGAAGGCGCGGCGTCAACGAGCGAAACGCGCCTTTTCACCACGGAAGGCGGCAGACCGGGGACGTGAACGATCAGCGGCACCCTGATGAGTTCCTCGTAAAGCGCGTGCGGGCGCCCGCCGATGAAACCGTGTTCGTCGAATTCCGCGCCGTGGCTGGAAAAGAGCACTAACAGGGTTTTCCCCATCATGCCGGTGTCCCGCAGGTACCGGAATATTCTGCCGAGATGGTGGTCGGTGTACGCGACCTCCGAGTCGTAAAGCGCCCTGACGTGTCTCACGTCCGGCGGCGTGAGCCTGTTTCCACCCTCGTTGTGCGCCCTGAGAACGTCCGCGCCGATCACGTACCCGAGTCTGCCGCGATAGCCGGGCGAGAATTTTCTGTGGAACGGCGGCGGGGGATTGTAGGGAGCAAGAACCTGAGAAGTGTGGAAGAGGAGGAAAAATCTCCGATCGCGGCTTTCCCGGAGCCGGCTGAGCGTTTTTTCCACCGTCTCCTCGAGCTTCGACGATGTATCGTCGTAAACCTGGAAGCCCTGGTCCGTTCCGAAGAAGCTGTCGAGTTGTCCCCGTTCGACGAAGGCGGCGGTCATGAAACCCGCTTCCGCGAGCGCTTCCGCGAGGGTCACGGCGCTCTGGGGCAGGCGCCTCATTGCCGGAAACGCGGCGCCGTGAACGGTGGGGTAAAGACCGGTAAGGAATGTGGAATGCGATGAGAGGAAGGCGGGCGCGTTGGAGTAGGCGTTGTCGAAGACAAGACCATGGGAAGCGACGAAGTCAATGTTGACGGAAGCAAAATTGGTCGCTCCATACGCGCCCAGCGCGTCGGGGCGGAGTGAATCAACGCCGACCGCGAAGACGTTCCATTTTTCCGCCTCCGCCTGAACGGAGATGCCGGGCGTCCCTTTCCGCGGGGGCGCCTTCCCCGTCCCCGGCAGACCCCCGTTGAACAGCGCCTGGTTTATCACCGCGGCGGCGGCAAGGAGCGCTAAAAGCCTCTTCCAGTTGAAAACCTTCGGCAGAAGGATACAGAGCGCGATGAGAACGGCGACCGCTGACGATGGTGAATACCACTTCGTCACTGGCACCTTCAGCCCGCAGAGTGTGAATACGTACTCGCCGCAGAGCAGGTACTGACATGCCGCGGCGAGGAAAACGGCGATCGAGAACGCGAAGTCGTTCCTGTGCCGTTCGAGCGTGTTCCGGAAAAAACCGCCGCGTTTTTTCATTCCCGGCTCGCGAAAGCGGAAACGGGTCAGGGAGACCTTTTCGCCGGCGATTATACAACCGGCGGGGGGAGGTATGAACAATGCGGCTCCCGGCGCTCTGCGGCCGAAACGAAGCCGCTCTCGTCAATCGGCTGGTGAGCGCCGCGTAACCCCTGCGGCATAGTCTTTCGCGAAAGAGCTTCCCCGGCGGAGCGCTTCCTCGTTCGCC
>JBFMFE010000073.1:0-10573 GCA_040752295.1 bacterium | reverse complement strand
CAGGCGGCATACAGGCACGCAGACATGCCCGCGCCGCGGCGCTGCTGTGCCTGCTTCCGGTCCTGACGCCGCCGCTTTTCCCCGCCCGCGCCGCCGACCCCCTCCCGTGGCAGGACGAGTGGTTCGTCATATACAAGGGCGCGACGCCCGTGGGATACACACATTCCCGGATAAAGGAACTGGACGCCGGCGCGAACCCGTCTGCCGTGCCGGGCACGGCACAGGCAGGCGCGCCGCGCTACGAACTGCACAGCGAGATATGGATGAGGATCGCCCTCGACGGCGGACCGCTCGACTCGATCATACGCTCCGAGGAACTGTTCGAGTCAAACCTGCGCCTCGTTTCATCGCGCACGGAGTGGGAGATAGCCGGCGCTCGGACGACGGTGACGGCATCGGCGGACGAGAAAAAGATGAGGTTCGCCGTCTCGGGGAAAAAAGGCGCGGTCGAGCGCGAACTGGACTATCCTCACGGCTGCATTCCCGTGAGCGCCCTGCCGCTTCTTCTGCGCGAACTTGACCTCGAAGACGGCGCCGAGCGCAGGATGTGCGTCGTCCAGAGCTTCCCGGACTCGGTCCGGCTGTCGCGCCTCGACATCGGGGCGGACCCGGGGAAGAAAAAGCTCGCCGTTCCCGAAGGCGAGGTGGAAACGTACGCGCTTAAGATGACACTCGACAACGTGCCCATGGTGTACCGCGTGGGCGCCGACGGCACGGTCTACGAAAACATACAGCCGACGCTCGGGTTCATCCAGTTGCGCGCGCCTAAAAGCGAGATACCCAAGCTCGAGGACATACCGGGCTGGAACCCCCTCGAAACCACCGCGGCGCCCAGCAACGTCGCGCTCGCGAACCCGGCGGACGTCTCGGCGATGCAGGTCGAACTGCGCTGGGCGGGGCTGCCGGCGTCGAAACTCCACCTCGAAGGTCCGGGACAAAGCGTGATATCGCTCACCCGGCGGCGGGGACGGCACACGGCGACCCTGCGCATACAGCGCGCGGCGTTCCCCGCCTCCGGCGAGGGCGAAGCCGCCGGACACGACCCTCCCCGCGCCCCGCGCCGGCGCGCCGGCAAGTCCCCACCGAAGGCGATAACCGTCACGGACCCGCCCGCGCCCCACGACGCGCCGTCCGCCCCGCCGTCCATCCCCGAAACGGCGCGCATGATCGCCGCAGACGCCGAATCGCCGGCGGAGATCACCTCAAGGCTCGTCCGCTGGCTCTATGACAACATACTCCCCGACCCGCGAAGCTGGACGGCGGCGACGACGCCCGAGGACGTCCTGCGTCTCCGCATCGGGATGGACAAGCACTACGCCGTTCTGTTCGCCGAGTTCGCGCGCGCGCTGGACATACCGGTCAGAATCTGCGCCGGGAAAACCTACGCCTTCGGCATTTTCGTCGCGCACTACTGGAACGAAGTCCTCATCGAGGGAAAATGGTACGCCGTTGACCCGGCTTCAGGAACGACGTCGCCTCCTCCCCTCTCCGTGAAACTCGTGGAAGGCTCAACCATGGAGGAGGTGAGCGGCGCGCTCGCCGCCGCCGTCGAAAACGTCGTCATCACGATAAAGAAGATCGAAACCGCCGGCGCAGAATGACGCTCCGCGCCGGGTCAAACGGTCAGCCCCGTCTCACCTCGTCTTCAACCCCGCGGCTATCCGGGCGGCGGCAAGCTCCGGGTTCAGCTCGACCTCTTTCCTGATTTCCGCCGTCCCTTCTTCCTTCCGCCCCATTTCGACGAGCATGGTCCCGTAGTCGTAGTGAAGGAACTCCGTGTCCTCTCCCTCCGCAGCGGCTCTCCTGAAGAGTTCCTCCGCCTCTTCGAGTCTTCCGTTTTTCCAGAGTGCGACCGCGTGGTTTCTCAGGAACGCCGCGCGTTCAGGCTCCCGGGCGGCGGCGTTTCCGGTGAGTTCGAGCGCGTCGTCGAGCCTTTCCCCGTTGAGCGCGAGGAAGTACCCGAGGTACGACTGCGTCTCGGCGTCGCCGGCGGCGGCGCTCTTTTCTATCTCTTCGAGGCGCTTCAGGCTGCCCGCCCTGTCGCCGATGCGATAGTAAAAATGAGCGAGCGAGAAGAGAGACGGCAGGCGGAATTCGGTCTCCGCGCGAAGGATCATCGCCCTCTGGGGGTCTTCCGTCGAGGAGACCTCATCTTCGTACCCGTCGAGTTTCTCGAGATGACTTTTTAGAAGGCGGACGGCTCTCCGGTAATCGCCGGTGAGTCCCGCGGCGTTCGCGAGATAGAAGCCGGCGCCGGCGGCGACCATGGCGGGAAAGAGCGACACTTCGCCCTCGCCGCCCGCCGCGGCGCCTTTTTCCATCCCGGAGAGGCAGTCCGCGTAGCCGCCGTGCCGGCAGAAGATTTTTCCGCGGATTTCATGAACGTACTTCGCGTCCGGGAAGTAAAGCAGTGTCTCGTGAGCCGTCCGGAGCGCCTCCTCGTCTTTGCGCTGGAGGTAGCCTGCGCAGAGAAGAAGAGTGAACTGGTCAACGCCCATGAAGCCGTGCTCGAGGGAATCGAGCAGGACCTTCTCCGCCTCGCCGTACTCCCCCCCGGCGAACAGGACTTCGGCGAGTCCTATGTAAACGAGTCTGGCTTCCGGTACGACCGCGATCGCCTTCCTGTAGAGGTCCTTCAGTTCGCCGGGGCTGACAGCCGGGTCCAGACTCAGTATCTTCGTCACGTAGTTTCCGTAGAGGTTGGAGATCACGTCGGCGTTGAGGGGGTCGAGTTCGTGCGCCTTTTCGAGTTCCGCAATCGCGTCGTCCGTCGCTCCCATCGCGGCGTGCGCCATGCCCATGAAGAGCCTCGCGACGGCTGAGCCGGGGAATATCCTCGAGGCGCTCTCGAAGCGCTCCAGCGCCTCGCGGAACCGTCCCTTCTCCCACAGCTCAATCGCCCTTTCGAGCGCCCATTCGTCCGTCGCGCCCTCGCCGCCGTCCTTGAGCCTGATCACGGCGGGGAACGGCATGATCCTCACACGGGCGATTCCGGAGTGAACCGTCGCGAGTAGTACGTCGTCCCGCGCGTAGAGCCTGCTGTTGGAATAGTCGTTGATGAACTCGGGGCGCTCGTCCCAGAAGCGCATATCAATCGCCTTCGTCAGGTCCGCGGCGCCCGCGAGGCTGCCGTCGCCGGGCTTCAGGCGGTACACTTTCCCATCGCCGTCGAGGGTGAAAACGTCGCCGCGCCACACCGCCGCTGTCTCCACGAGCGGCGCGTCCGCGGAGAATTTCCACGTTCCGGTTCCGCCCGCCGACTCGCCCGTGACGGCGCCGTTTTCCCATCGCACGCCCGGCGGCATGTCCGCCCCCGCGCCGTCCGCGGGCAGAAGTTTCGCGAGCGGGGAGAATCGCCCCTTGAGGCGCGTCGCGGCGGAAAGAAGCTTCCCCGTGCGAAGCGCGAGAAGCTCGAACGAACGCCCGCCGTACCTGACCGCCGCCTCTCCGGCGTCGCTGACGAGCAGTTCCTCGCAGGCGTCCTTTTTCATCCGGTGCGTCCAGAGCCGCATCTTCCGTGCGGGGCTGACAAGGTGCAGCCATTTTCCCGAGACGACGAGGAGTTCGCCGCCGCCCGCGCCCGCCGCGGCGTCGTAAACCTCCACGGGGTCGGTGAACGCGAAGGACCAGGCGCGCCTCCCGGAGTCGAGGGCGATGAAATGGAGGACGTTCATCGAGTCCGCCGCCACGGCGTAACCGCCCCACAGCGCGGCGCCGCCCGGCGGCAGTGAGGGTTTCACGCGGTACATCCACACAAGCTCGGCGTGCTGCCCGCCCGCGGCGGCGGGTAAAGCCGAAAACACGAACAAAGCCGATGACAACACAAAAAAAACTCGTTTTACAGTGAACTTTCGCACATTCTTCGTCACGATGGATTGCGGCTTCAGCCGCCTGCCTGCCCTGTCTGCGCCTGCCTGGCCGGGGCAGACAGGTGCGGGAGATGCCCACCCGCACAGGCAGGCGGCAGGCAGGCCCTGGACTGCCTGTCTGCCGTGACGAACACGGCACAGGCAGGCGGCGAGTCATCGCCGCCTTCACTCCCGCGCGGAGCGCGGGAAACAAGGCGGTGTTTGCACTCCAGCCCGCTCACCTTCTCGCGGGCCTGCCTGCCGCGCCTGCCTGTGCCGAGCACGGCAGACAGGCCGGCGGCGCAGGCACGGCGCTCGCAGACGTGCGCTCCTTCTTCGTCGCACGCTCGCCCGCACTCCATGGCGCTTCGCGCATATTGATTTTCGCATGACCTGTCTGCCTACAGGCAGGTCGGATTTGACATCGGACATACATAAAAATCATTTGCCTCTAAAGATTCCTCCCTGCCTGTGCCGGGCACGGCAGACAGGCGTGGAGCGGGAACCAAAAAGTGCGAAAGTTCACTTATACACAGCGTCATAAATAACCGCGCACGCCGGCGGTCCGTGCCACGGGAGAAAATGCCTCCCGGCTGCGCATACGTCGGAGACGCTGTGTACAACATGTAAAAACCTCGCGTCCAAAAAATGGCGCCCGCCGCCGGTACGTACTTATACCAGAACTCACCCGACGGCGCAACGACACGCGCCTTCACGGCGGGCGACCGGTCTGATAAAATAAACCACACAACAACTGAAGGAGTCGTATTATGGCGGCAGCCGAACGATCATCGGTAAAGCTCACGCAGAGAGCCTACACACTGCGCCTTCGCGGCGTGCCGGGCGACAACGAATGGAAAGAACGCCTCTGGCGAACGCACGAAGCGGTGAACAAAGGCGCGAAGGTCTTCGGCGACTGGCTGCTCACGCTCCGCGGCGGCTTGATCCACGAACTGGCGAATGAAAAAATACCGGCGAAAGGAGAGAAGCCAGAACGTGCTCCCACTGAAAAGGAAATCCGCGACCGCCGCGTCATACTCGCCCTCTCGTGGCTCTCGGTGGAATCGGAACGCGGCGCGCCCGCGGAATTTATCGTCGCAACCGGGAAAGACGATGCAGGAACGAGAAAAACAAACCTCGAAAACGCCCTGCGGGAAATCCTGAAAAAACGCGGGGTCAAAGACGATGAAATGTGCAATTGGATAAAGGACTGCCTCCCCACCCTCTCGGCAGAAATCCGCGACGACGCCGTCTGGGTGGACAGGAGCAAGGCGTTTGATGATGCAAAAAACAACGATTCATTGGATCAAAAAGATATATGGGATTTTCTTAGCCCGTTTTTCTCAATTCAAGAATCTTATCTTAAACCAATAAAAGAAAAAAACGAAGAAAACGATGAGGATGAATCTGAAGGCTCGGAAGAAAAGGAGAAAGATTTAGTTCAAAAGGCCGGGCAATGGCTTAGCAATCGCTTTGGAACCGGCAAGGGTGCCGACTTCCCTAAAATGAGAGAAGTATACGTCGCGATTGCATCTTGGGCTTCAAATGCGACACCGAATCAGAGTGGGGTGAATTCTATTGCAACGCTTGCACAAGCATTGAGCTACTTTAACCCTGCGTCTGGTGACCTGCAAGGTATACTTGGCCTGATAAGCGGACCCGGATATAAAAGTGCAACAAGGAACCAGTTGCAAAAGATTAATGTCAATAATCCAGTTTCCCAGGGTGACCTTGATGCTTTAAAGAGAAACGCAGATGATGATGCGGAGAAATGCAGTTCCAAAACCGGCGCAAAGGGCAAGCGTGATTACGCAGAAAAAGTTTTAATGGCTGTACAGAATGTATGTAGATTCACCTATCTTCAGAATGGAGGACCTTCCCGACACGCGGAATTCGCGGTCATGCTCGACCACGCCGCAAGGAGAGTGTCTCTTGCTCACACATGGATTAAACGCGCCGAGGCTGAACGCAGGAAGTTCGAATCGGACTCACAGAAAATCAATAATGTTCCGCAACAGGGGCGATCATGGCTCGACAATTTCCGGGAAAAAAGAGGTATCCGCGAGGGCGCATCGGATGAATATGTCATTCGCAAACGCGCCATAGGCGGATGGAAAGAAGTTGTCGAGGCATGGTCAAAGTCTGATTGCAAAACCGAAGAAGACAGAATCGCGGCGGCCCGCTCTTTACAGGATGCCGGGGAAATCGAAAAATTCGGCGACATACAACTTTTCGAAGCACTGGCGGGCGATGATGCAAAATGCGTGTGGCTCATAAACAACCGGCCGGACCCGCAACCCCTGATTGATTACGCTGCAGCCACCGAAGCAAAGGCAAAACAACAAAGGTTCAAAGTCCCTGCGTATCGGCACCCCGATCCACTCCTTCATCCCGTCTTTTGCGACTTTGGAAATTCAAGGTGGAAAGTCAAATTCAAAGCGCATGAAATAAATGCGCCTTCAAATTCTCAAAAAAAGAAAAAATCCGATGATGACAGAATCAATACCGTCACCATGACATTGTATGACGGTAAAAACATAACCGACACAAAAATGCTGTGGATGTCCAAACTTCTCATAAAAGACCTTGGAATCATGCAGAAGCCGGATCACGACAACGACGATATAAAATATGTTTCGCGCAACAGCCGGCTCGGGCGCGCCGCCGGGGATGTAAAAGACCGGCAGAATGTTATCGTCATGAATGTTTTTGAAGAAGATGTCTGGAACGCGCGGCTTCAGGCTCCGCGCGGACAACTGGAAACCATTGCGAAATATCTTTCAAAAAACGACGGCAAGTGGGACGCCAACGCGGAAAAAATGAAAAATGGAATAAAATGGCTCATCACATTTTCGCCGCGGCTGAAACCCTCCGGGCCATGGATGGAATACGCGAAAACACACAATCTGAATATTCTCCCCAAGTATTACAAGCATCCTGACAACGACTCTAATCGAAAGGGAACGGCGCGTCACATTTTCTCCCGCCTGCCCGGTCTGCGGGTGCTGTCGGTTGACCTCGGACACCGCTACGCCGCTGCCTGCGCCGTGTGGGAGACGCTTTCGCGAGAGAAGTTCCGAGAGGAATGCGATAACGCGAAAAAGAACGGCGCGGAAGTTGTTGCCCGTGGTTTATACACTCTGATTCTCCAACCTGAAAAGGAATCCAATGCGGCCACAAAAAAAGCGCGTGAGGAAAGACGGGGCAAAAAATTCAAGCCCGCCGCCATTTACCGCCGCATCGGTCCGGACGTGCTGCCGGAGCCGGACAACACCCCGCATCCCGCGCCCTGGGCGCGGCTCGACAGGCAGTTCCTGATAAAACTTCAGGGCGAAGACGAAAACCCACGAAAGGCTTCTCCCGCTGAATTGAATTACGTATCGGAACTCGAAAAAGAAATCAGGCGCAAACCGCCCGAAAAGAAAATCCAACGAGTGGATGAACTCATGTCTCACGCCGTGGACATAGCCAGGCTCGGGCTGAAACGGCATTCCGATTTCTCTCGCATTGCATTCAACATGATAACGGACGAGAAACAGTTGCCGGGAGGCAGACAGGAAACGCTGACGCCCGAAAAAAGAATCGAGTTGCTCACGGACATGCTCGTTCTCTGGTACTCCCTTATAAAAAACAAAAGATGGGACTGCCCGAAAGCATCCGATTTATGGGCAAAGCACATAGAACCGCTGCTTTTCGGCGTCACCATGCCCGGCGAGCTCGACGAAGATGAAATCCTGACCTCTCAGGCTTGGAAAAAACGACGGGGAGAATTGGAAACCGCATTGAAGCCCGCCGCGGAGAGGCTTGCCGATGACGAAAATAAGCGCCGTGAAATAAGCGAAATCTGGCGAACCTTCTGGAGCGATGAGGATAAAAAATGGAACGCCCGGCTTCGGAAACTGCGCGACTGGATTCTGCCCCGGGGAATTTATGGTTATGAAGAACGGAAAAACGGCAGGCGCAAACGGGTTTTGAAAGACAAAGAAAAACTCGGCGCCGCCCGGCACGTGGGCGGACTCTCGCTCACGCGCATCGCAACGTTTAAATCGCTCTACCAGCTTCAGAAAACATTTCACACGCGGCTCACGCCCGTAGGAAGGCAAAAGAAGGAAGATAAAAACGGCAACCCGACAGACGAATTCCTGACGGCGGGCGAAGGTTTCGGGCAGCGCATACTCGACGACCTCGAACAAATGCGTGAAAACCGCGTCAAGCAACTGGCGAGCCGCATCGCCGAAGCCGCCCTCGGAGTCGGACGGATCAAAATCAACAGAAAAAAACGAACGGGAGAAGAAAAACCCCCGAAAGACCCGGAACGACCGCGCGAGAGAACCGATGCGCCCTGCCACGCGGTAGTCATCGAAAATCTCGAGCATTACCACCCCGAGGAAACACGCACGCGGCGCGAGAACCGGCAGTTGATGTCATGGTCGTCATCCAAAGTGTTTAGATATCTGTCCGAAGCCTGCGAGCTTCACGGCCTGCATCTGAGGCAGGTCCCCGCGGGATACACTTCACGGCAGGACTCCCGCACCGGCGCCCCCGGCATGCGCTGTACCGATGTCCCGCTCAAGGATTTCATCGCCGATGCCGGCTTCTGGCACAAAGAAATCACACGCGCCCACAAGCGCGTTGAAAAGGAAAAAGAAAAAGCGGACCCGCGAGACAATTTCCTGATCGAAATGCACAAATACTGGACGAAGAACTACGACGAAAAAAACAAGAACCACAAACAAAAATCCGTCCGCATTCCCCAACGCGGGGGCGAAATCTTTGTCTCAGCAGACGGGAACTCCCCAGCCGCAAAAGGACTCCAGGCGGATTTGAACGCCGCCGCCAACATCGGCCTCCGCGCCCTGCTCGACCCCGACTGGCCCGCCAAATGGTGGTATGTTCCCTGCGACACAAAAACATTCAAACCGCGCAAAGACAAAGTCGGTGGTTGCCATGCCATCGACCCTGAAAAACCGCTGCTGTCCGAAGGGAAAAAGAAATCGGACGGCGAAAAAGAGAAAATCGTCAACCTCTGGCGCGATGTCTCAGTCGCGCCTATCGAGCAGGGGAACTGGTTGCGACATCACGATTATAACGAAGACGTTCTCAAAAGGGTCATAGAAAACCTCAAAAAGCGGCAGGAAGATAAAAACCGCGCGGCGGGTGATATTCCGTCCGGTAACGAGTAATGCCCGACGAAGCCCTCTGGTCAACCCGCAACGTGGCTGAATACGCCTATTGCCCGCGCCTCTTTTATCTGATGGAAGTAGAGGGATTGCACGCCCCGAGCGCCGACACCGAAGAGGGACTTGCCGTCCACCGCCGCGTGGCAAAACCGAGCGCCGCGCGCAAAAAGGAGCCGCAGGAAGAAATCGAAGACCCCGAAAAACCGAAAGCCGTCCGCAGCCTCAATCTCACCAGCGCCGCCATGAGCCTGACCGCCGTACTCGATATCGCCGAGATAACCGGGCGCCGAGCCGTGCCCGTCGAATACCGAAAAGGCAGCCCCATGCGTGTCTCCCTCGCGCCGCCCGCCGCCCGACCCCATCAACTCATGCCTCTCATTCGCATACACGTTGCTCACACACGAATGCACCGCGGCTCTGCGCATCGCCGGCCTGGAACCCTCAATAGGCGCATATCACGCCTACCGCCCGGGGCGCCCAGCCTTCTCGCTCGACCTCATGGAACCCTTCCGCCCGCTCGTCGCCGACTCCATAGCGGTCGCGGCTTTCAACAGAGCTGAGTTAAAGGAAGACGATTTCCGCCGCACTGCCGCCGGTTGCGTTCTGACCGACCCCGGCCGCCGCGCTTTTTTCAACGCCTACGGACGCAGGATGAACACGGACGTCACACACCCCGTCTTCGAGTATCGCCTCAGCTACCGCCGTATGCTCACCCTTCACGCCCGAATGATCGCCGCATGGCTGCTCGGCGAAATCGAAACCCTGAATTTTCTCACAACCCGCTGAGAAAAAAGGAAAGCGCAATGCGGCGCTGCTATCTCACCGCATACGACATACGCGAACCAAAACGCCTCCGCAAGGTTCATAAACTTATGAAAGGCTACGGCGAAGCATGGCAGTATTCCATATTCTTCTGCGTGCTCAAAGATATCGATCGCGTGAGAATGCAATCCGATTTGAAGGAACTCATCAATCAGGACGAAGACCAGGTCCTTATAATAGACCTCGGGCAGGATGAAACCGTCGCGCGCAACGCGGCAACCGTTATCGGACTTCAGTTGCCGCCACAAGAAACCGGCGTCCTGGTGATATGAAGCTTGACATTACTGCGGGTATATGTTTGAATATAATCAAGCCTCTATAGGAGGCGCGAACTCTGCGAATGTGTCTTCCCCTTTAATGGGACATGGCACGCAGCGTCACTCTGGTTTGTGAGTGGGAACCTTGACAAACTCATGACGCGAGCGCGAAGGTGGTGCGAGCCTTAGGGCGGCGCGCTCGCAAAGCTCTGATCATGAGGGCTTTTTACGGGAATGGTGCGCGTAGCAAGCACGTCTCCGACAGGGAAATACCGTGACGCTCGCAAAACGATGAAAAAAAACCATTCCATACGGAAAAAAATCAGGCGCCGTCGCACCGCCCCCCCACAAACCCGAATGACGGACACTAAAGTCCGGGAAGGGAGATGAAAACAATGTCTATCGTCGCACCGCCCCCCCACAAACCCGAATGACGGACACTCGTTTCAGTTACAATACTGTTTTT
>JBFMFE010000072.1:0-34435 GCA_040752295.1 bacterium | reverse complement strand
CGGGCGTTCCGCTCAATGTGAGCGAGTTTTCCTCGCCGACGTCGCACAAGCCGTCGAGATCGTCGTCGTCAATTCCCTCGCGCCAGTATTTCAGAGTTATGGTCGCCGCCGTCAGCACCCAGTCCTTGACGGTTATGTTCATCGCGCGCGTTCCGCTCTCCACGAGAGTCTGACCGTCGTAATTGTTGTCGTCCGTCACGGAATAAGGGGGAATGTTGTAGCCGGTGCAGTCGAACGTTACACGGAGGTAAGGCTTGTTCGCTGTCGCGTTGCTGTCAATAACAGCGAGTGTGCTGGCGGCTTCTGTCGTATGCTTCAAACCGATCGCGAACCAGGTCTTCGTCCCGAGCGCATTCTGAAGATCGCTCGCCGCCGTAGCTCCAAGGTTCTGGCTCCGCCAGCCGGCGATTGCGAGTATGGCGGAACTCGCGACGTACTCCGTCCCTCCCGCGATCGCCGCCCATCCGTCCGCCGGGGTCTGCGTGGACGGATCGGTCGAAAGCCCCGCTATCCTCGCCGTGTGCCCTGCCTTTGCGGTCGTAACGTTCACGTAAAGCAAAACGCTTGTAACAGAGCAGGCGGGGATCCCGCTTATATCGAACTTGACCGCCGAACGCCAGGCGGTTGCGCCGGATTTTCCTACGTAATCTGTCGCGTCGGTGTCGTACCATGTACTGCCCCCCGTGTCGGCTGACCAGCTCGATGTCACGTCAAGCGTACTGGCGCGCGCGGGCGCGGACGCAAACAGAACGAACACGATCGCGGCTGCGAGGGGCAGGTATCGTCTCATTGCGTATATCTTATGTTCCGAGCAGCAAACACGTTTTTTCAGCCCATTTCATCATGCGGCTTTTTTTATCTTCATACCGCTTATGAGAGCACCCTTTGAAATTATCACGTCCCTCTTCCTGAGGTTAAGCGAAATATCATAAATCCGCATAAAATCGTGACCGACCAGGACATCGTACTCTTCCTCAAAGACCTTATCGGGCACTACGTAACACAAATAATCCACCCAGATGCCTTTGAGTTTCACAAGGAGCATCATTGCGTGGGTTGCTGAAAATTTTCCATCGCCCATACCATGGAAAATGCGCGGATTCCTCAATTCGAAAACATCTTTCATCTTCAAAGCCGCGCTCTTTTTGATGAACGTTCTCGGCGAGCCGGAATCATATAAAAACCTTAACCTGCGCCCGGCCTCCGTTTCGGTTGATTTCGCTTCGTAGCGTTTTATTATGTCGCCCATCGGATTTCTCACTATTTCGCTAATTTACCACAAAAATTCGATTTCCAAACGCCTTTTCCGATTGCCCGATATTCAATCCCTTCCGCCGGGCGTACGTTCAACATACTTACTATTTTTCGATAGTGCAACATATATATACACTCAATACATAGACTCAAACATTAAATATAAGCAATAATCATGCCAGGGAAATGTTTCTTTTTTGATACAGGGAATGGCTTAAAGTGGCGTTTTTTCAGATATGTGTAAAATGATACACAGTCGGTTTGCCGCAAATAATTGCGTTTTGTTGAAATTTTTTTCATGGCTGGCGCAATCCCCAAAAGTTGAAAGACACTTCCGGTGGTGATCAGCCCCATAAAAACTCATGTCAACCATCTACACGGCAAGAAAATTTCCCTATTGTAGCGGTTTTTGCAACTTTGGAGTGCGGCACTTCAGCGCCGCTTTCAGGGCCGGCGATTAATCGCCGGCAAAGGCAAAGCGGTGATAAATCACCGCACTCCAAAGCCCTTCGCGCCTCGTTCCCATATTTTTCCCTGATAATCTGACTTTCCCCGATGAAATTTTTCAACTTTTCGGGATTTCACTTTTTCATGGCTGGAAAAACAGGCTCCGTACTCCGGTCTTCGCGGCGGCTCTTCTTCAACCCAGCGTCTCTGTGAATTCAAGAAGCTCCGGCAACGCCGGCGACGCGGCGGTGCGTACATAGTACCCCGAACAGCCCGCGCCGAGGAGGAGCGACTGCCCCGCGTCAAGTCCCGCCGCCCGCCCGAGGCAGAATCCGGCGTTGAAGTGATCCCCTGCCCCGGTCGTGATCAGCGGCGACTCCGTGTAAGGTCCCGCCTGAACGTACGTCTCGCACCCGATGACGGCGACCGCACGGTCAACCGGGTGAACGACCACGGCGTGTATGTTCATTTTCGAGGCGATGAAACGGCAGAGTTCCTCCGCGCTTTCCCCGCCGTCCGTCTGCCGGCAGGGCAGACCCGCCTCAGCGCCCAGAACACGCGCCACCTGCTGAGCCTCTCGCTCGTTCATGCCCAGAATCACGTTGAAACGCTCCGAAAACCGCTGAATCAGCCTCAGCGCCTCCGCGAGGTCTTCCTTCGTACGCTTCTCCGGGTCGGCAAGGTCGAAGAACGCGAACCTCTCAACCCCCCCGGGCAGGACTGTCTGCGCAGGCAGACAAGGCAAAACCTCCTCGAGAAGGTGCTTCCATATATCCGACATCCAGGGAAGCATCGTCCAGTTGCACATGGCGAGAAGGTTCGCGCCGCCGATCATGCCTGCCAGTTCATCCGCCGGCGCCGCCGCAACGATACGCTCCCATGTCAACTCCTCGAGGACCTTCATCTTGCCGAGCATCAGTTTTCCGTCCCGGAACTCGAGCGCGTCCGTGTGCGCCGGGGCGGCTACCGAGACGATGCGGCAGCGCTCCCCCATAGGCTGAAAGACGGGGTGCACGGCGGGGCGCCCGACGCTGCCTATGAACGTGACACCCACGCCCAGCCGCCCGAGCGCGTTCGCCATTATGGCGGCGTTTCCGCCGAGCTTTTCCCTGACCGTGACCAGCTCGACGTTCGCGCTTCTGCCGGCGGCGGACGCGATCCGCTCCGCGAGCCGGCTCATCGTCTCCATCCGCTCGAACCGCGAGAAACTCTCCCTCCTGTCAACGACGTGTATGATCTCGTCAATGAATCCGTCGAAGCCGACGACGGCGCGCAGCGGCGCCGGGGTTTCGTTAAGCCGCTCTCTGAGAACCTCCGCCGCTTTCGCCTTCTCCGCGCTCATCGGCAGTTCATTGCCTCCTCCGCCGCGCCGCTCACGGCATAGTTTACAACGACCCGGCAAAAGCTGAAAAGATTGACCGTTCTCCGGGCAGCGCGTTCCACAAGCGTCTGTTGACAGGCTGGAAGCCTGTCCCACAATCACAAGTGAATCTTTACAAGTAAGTGTGAGACAGGCATCTTGCCTGTCGCATGCGCCGTTTCACCATAAAGCGCTCCGGGAAGGCTGCGGTTGCAATCGGGCAGCCCGCGATTTAAACTTTCCGCCTGTAATTCCGAAAGGGGCATTCACGTTTTTTCATGAACGATCCGTAAAAAAATGGACTGGCAACTGCTTGCAGGGCTTGCGACTGGATGCGCCGCGTCCCTGTGCATGAACGTCGGCAAGGGCGTGCAGAAGATGAAGGTGCGCGTGCTCGCGCAGGGGCGCGCCGCGTTCGCGGGGAAGAACAGGCGCGACCTGGCGGTGTGGACGTTCGGCGTGCTCATGACGGCGTCGGCGACGGTACTGTTCTCGAAGGCGCTCCAGATGACGGACAAGCCCTCGATTGTGTCATCGCTCAACGGTGTGGGGCTGATCGGGCTTGCGCTCTTTTCGCACTTTATACTGAAGGAAAGGGTCGGGAGAAGAGAGGTCGCCGCCGTCGGGCTGATAATCGCGGGGACCGCGCTCGTGCAGTTTTTCAACGTGAAGCCGGAGGGGGGGCAGGCGTACTCGTTTCAGTGGCTTCTGCGGTGCGCGGGGGGCGCCGCCGCCGTTTTCGCCGTTCTCATAATCCCCGCGGTCAAGACCGGCAGGGGGTTCGCCTTCACATTCGGCGCCCTCGCCGGGACGCTCATCGGGTTCGCGCTCATGCTCGGCGACATCGCGCTGATAGAGTCCGGCGGCGACTTCCTGGGGCAGCTCCGCAACCCCTACCCGTACGTCGCGGTGCCCACGGGCGCGCTCGCCATGGCGGTGACGCAGGTCGCGTTCTTCCGCGGCAGCGCCGTTTTCGTGGTGCCGACTATCAACTCGTTCATCATCATCGTTCCAATGGTCATGGAGGTCTTCATATTCGGCGCCGCCCTCGTTTTTCTTCAGTACGCCGGCGCGGCGGCGATCGTCGCCGGGATCGTGACTCTGACAACGCCCGGAAAACAGCCGGACGTCAGCCCGCGGGGCGGGGTGTGCTGACGCGCGCCGTACGCCGGGTCCGCCCGCCGAACGAACGCGCGCGCCGCGGCGCGGTCGGACCGCAGCCGCGCGAGGTGAACGCGCAATGAAAAAGGTCGTGCTCCGCAGGTGCGAACGCCCCGACGTACATCTCGTCCGCCGCGTCATCCGTGAGGGAATGGAGGAACTCGGCGCGAAGCCCCGCGGGAAAATCCTCGTCAAACCCAACGTCGTGACCGCCAACCGCCGGTACATACGACACTCGTACACCGACCCGGCGGTGGTCGAGGCGCTCGTGAGGGAACTGCTCGAAACCGCCCCGGCGCGGAACATAACCATCGGCGAATCGGGCGGCTTTGGCGTCCCGCCGGGGCTGTTCCTCCGCGAGTCCGGGTACTGCGAACTGGGGCGCAGGCTCGGCGTGAGGGTGTCCGACTTCAACCATGAACCGGCGCGATGGGTGAAGCTCGAACGGGGCGTGTGCCACAGCGGAGTGCGGGCGGCGCGCAGCCTTCTCGAAGCGGACTACAGGGTCTGGGCGCCGAAGCTCAAATACCATATATGCTGTCAGATAACCAACGCGCTGAAGCTCAACGTCGGAATCCTGACGCACCGCGACAGGATGCGATACCACGACGACCGGCTGAACGACAAGATAGTGGACCTGCTCGAGATAGGGATGCCCGACCTCGTGATCACCGACGCGATAGTGATCGGGCACGGGTACGAATCGGCTCCCGAGGGGTTCCAGCTCGGGCTGATCATGGTCGCCGACGACCCCCTCGCGGCGGACGCGGCGGCTGCGGCGATACTCGGATACAGACCCGAAGAGGTCGAGCACCTGCGCCTCGCGTCCGAACGCGGATACGGCGCCATCAGCCTCGACGACGTCGAGATAACGGGCGACGTGACAATCGCGGAACTTCGCGAAAAGACCGCCGGGATCGTGAGCGACTACCAGGACATACACCGACTCGAGACGCCGCTGCGGTTCTACTGCGGCAACGAGCCGGAGCGCGACCGGTTCTGCTACGGCGGGTGCCTCGCCGCGGTGAAGGGCTGCCTGGGCACGACCGACAGGAGGCGCCCCGGCGCCGTGCGGAACGCAAGACCCGGGGCGATAGTCACGGGCGTTTACAGAGGGGACGTCCGGCATCCCGGGCAGACGGTCCTTCTCGTGGGAAACTGCACGAAAGTGGAAGGCGTCCTCACCGCCGGCAGGGTGAGGCGCCTCCGCGGCTGCCCCATCGGCACCGCCCGGCTTCTCTTCGACCTCCCCCGCGCATTCGGGATGCCCAGCCCCGCCCTCGACGCCCGGGACATTCTCCTCTTCATCGCCTTCACGCTCCGCCACCTGATGAAAATGATCGGGCTGAGATTCAAGACCCCCGCAGCGTTGTGATATAATTCACGTCAGACCTTTTAAAACACGCGGTCTTAACCGGGGGGAAGGGAACATGTCTGGACATTCAAGGTGGAGCACGATCAGGCGCAAGAAATCCGCCGCCGACGCAAAAAGGGGGCGCGAGTTTTCCAAGCTTATCAGGCTGATCACGATCGCCGCGAGAGAGGGAGGCGGCGACATAAACGCCAACATGCGCCTCCGCACGGCGGTCGAGGCAGCCAGGGCGGCGAACATGCCCCAGGATAACATCACACGCGCGATCAAGCGGGGCACCGGCGAACTGGAAGGGGTCTCCTACGAAGCCTACACCTACGAGGGATACGGCCCCGGCGGAACGGCGATACTCATCGAGACGCTCACCGACAACAAGAACCGCACTACGGCGGAGATAAGACACATAATGTCGAAGCAGGGCGGCTCGCTCGGCGAATCCGGGTGCGTGCAATGGATGTTCGAAAAGAAGGGCGTCATACTCGTCAACCGGGCGGACGCCGGCGAAGACGCGCTCATGGAGATCGGAATCGAGAACGGCGCGGACGAGGTCGCGGAAGACGGGAACTACTTCCGCATCGTCTCGCACCCCTCGGCGTTCGACAAACTCAGGAAAGCCGTCGAGGACGCGGGCATCAGGGTCGAAAACGCCGAGATTTCCATGGAAGCGCAGACCCAGATCAGGCTCGCGGGGAAAGAAGCCGAGGCGATACTCAGGATCGTGAACGCACTCGAAGAACACGACGACGTCCAGAACGTGTGGTCAAACTTCGACATCCCGGACGACGTGATGGAAAAACTCGCGGTCTGAAGCGGACCGGAGATGAAAATCCTCGGCATAGACCCCGGGCTTGCCGTAACCGGATACGGCGTCATCGCCGAAAACCGCGGGAAACTCACTCTCATAAAGTACTCAACGGTCAGGACGAAGCCGGACGAGACGATTCAGAACCGGCTCCGCCGCATATACAACAGGTTCAACGAGATATTCGATGAACACAGCCCCGACGCCTGCGCGCTCGAAACCCTTTTCTTCGCCAAAAACCCGAAAAGCGTTTTCCAGGTCGGTCAGGTGCGCGGCGTTCTGCTTCTCTGCGCATCGCTCCACGACGTCCCCGCGTTCGAATACTCGCCCCTCGAGGTGAAACAGTCGGTGGTGGGGTACGGTCGGGCTGAAAAACCGCAGGTGCAGTACATGACACGCGTGCTGCTCGGCACAAGGGAAACGCCCCGTCCCGCCGACGCCGCGGACGCGCTCGCGATCGCCATCTGCCACGCCAATTCGTCGAGGCTCAAAAAGTTCACGGGACGCTGATAACCCCGCTTACGCCGCGTCCTTCCGCGGCAAAAAAAGCTTCCGGATGTCCTCCGGGTTTGAAATCTCCGTACTACTAACGTCGAGACTCTTCGTTTTTTGCGAAGAATATTTCAAGACGCCTTTCCAAAGTTTTGTTTTTCGTGCCCCTGCCCGCGTGCGCCTGCCTGCCTGTGCCGTGCACGGCAGACAGGGGGCGGCAGGCAGGTGAACGCACGCAGACATGCTGGGGCGGCAGGCAGGCGCCCATGCCTGGTTTTGAAGGCGCGGTCACGGCCGGCTCAACTTGTTTGCGTCCGCCGGCCGCGCTGTGATCTCCGTGTCTCCGTGTTGAAAACAAGAAAAAAGAACGAAAACACGGAAAGACGCGGAGGAAAGAATGTTGTTACCGGTTTTTTCGAAACCGGGTTTTATTCAGCGAGCCGGGCGGCGTTCCTCCGCGCCCGGCGAACGCGCACCCATCCGCGGCTTGAATATCAGCAGCATTGACGGCAGAAGGAACAAATCCCCCAGCAGCGCCGTCAGCATCGTGAACCCCGTCAGCATCCCGAAGTAGAAGATCGGAACGAACCGCGAAAACAGCAGGATCGCGAACCCGCAGAACAGAACGATGGATGTGGTGACGATGGCGCGCCCCGTCGTCCGCAGCGTCGCCCTCATCGCCTCCTCGTGATCGCCCCGCGCGCGGTACTCCCTGCCGTGGCGCGACAGGTAGTGTATCGTGTCGTCCACCGCGATTCCGATCGCGATGCACCCTATGGTGGACGTGGCGACGTCGAGCGGTATCCCCGCCCACCCCATCATGCCGAGCGTCACCCCCACCGGCACAAGATTCGGAATCATCCCCATAACGGCAAGCAGCGGCGAACGCATAAGCGCCGCCATCATCGCGAAAACCGCGCCGACCACGAACGCGAAACCCCTTATCTGCCCCCACACCACATCGTCAACCATCTTCACGTAAAGCGGCACAAGCCCCGTTACACCGACCCTGAAATGCTCCCTCTCGCGCCCGCGAATGTATTCCCTCATCTTCCCCAGCCTGTCCGCCAGTTCCCGCGTGCTCAACAGCCGCATCCGCGCCGACAGTCGCGCGTACCTCCAGTCCTCCGTCACGTACGGCGCCAGTTCCCCGGCGCCGTGGATCGAGGCAAGCCTCAGGTACCGCTCTATCTCCTCTCGGCTTTCCGGCAGGTCGCGCCGCCCCCCGCCTCCTCCCTTGAACGCACGGTGGATAAGGCTCACGTAGTCGGCGAGCGAAACCGTCTTCACGACCCCGTCGAGCCGGTCGAGGTAAGACTGGAACCGGCGCATCTCCCTGAGCGTCGCCGGGTCGGCGACCGTGCCGTCCCCCTCGATTATGAACTCGACGGACACCATGCCCGACAACTCGTTTTCCACGAAAGCGGTATCGCGTCTCACCGCGTTGCCCGCGTGCAGAAGCTCAAGCTCGTTCGTCTCCACCACTATCCGCGATATACCGGCGGCGCCGGCGGCGAAGACCGCCGCCGTCCCCACCACGATGTGCCACCGGTACCTTGCGTTGACGCGGGCGGTCCACCCCAGCGCCCCGTCGAAGGCGCCCCCGGCGAAGTCCCCGCCCGCGCCCCCGCGCGGCAGCCTCACGTAAGTGAGCAGCGCCGGCACGACGCTCATCGAAACCGCCAGCGTGATGAACACGCCTGCCGTCGCGAACGCCCCCAGTTCCTTCACCATCGGTATCCTGCTCAGCGTCAGCGCCGAAAAACCCGCCGCCGTCGTCAGCGCCGTGAACAGGCACGGACGGGCGATGCTTGCGAAGGCGCGCGACACGGCTTCCCCGCTGTCCGCGGACCCCGACGCCTCCTCCCGGTACTGCGTCACGACGTGAACGCAGATAGCGACGCCGAGCACGAGAATGAGCGGGGCGAGAATCGTGGTCATTATCCCAAGCGTGCGACCACTGAGACTGAAGACCCCGAGCGTCCACACCATGCTCGCGGCAATCGCCGCCGTGGGAAAAAGCACGCCCCCCGCGCTCCGGAAGATGAAAACCAGAAGCAGAACAATGAGAACGAATACCGCGGGCGGGAAAACCGTGTTCTGATGCCTGCTGATGCGGTTGATCTCCGCGTCGAGGATCGCCGGACCGGCGAGGTGAAGCCGGACGCCCGGAACCGCCTCCCCGCGCACGATGCGGCGGAAATCGCGGTCGAGCTGACTTACGTACGTGCCCCCGTAATCACGGCTGACGACGAATGCCACGACCGCCGCCGACCGCCCGTCCGCGGACACGATGTTGCTGATGAAAAGAGGGTTTCCAAGCACCGCCTCTTTAAGCCGCGCCGTCTCCCGCGCCGTCCGCGGAACCTCACCCATGACCCTCTCGTACACCGGTCCGTACCCGCCGCTCACGAGGTCCCGAACGTTCGAGAGACTGACGACTTTTTTCACGTGGGGAACCTTCTCCGCCCTCTCGGTGACCCGCGCGATCAGTTCCAGAACGTCCCGCCTGAAAACCGTGTCCTCCGTCTCCACGCCCACGATCAGCGCCTCGTGGCTCCCGAACTTCGCGATGAACTCGAAGAGTTTCCTGATCTCCGGGTCGCCCCTGTCCACCCACCCCTCGGATGAACCCGCGACCTTCAGCCTGACGGCGAAAAAGGAGAAAAAGACGGAAAGCAGAAGCACCGTCGCAATGACAGGCGCCCTGTTTCTTATCACAAGCCTGCCGAGCCAGTCCTTCAATCCCATCGCGAGCGCTTCCCCCCGCCGCGGCGGAAATTCACGGACAATTATAAACCACCCCGTCTCCGGGCGCCCCGCTCTCCGCGCGTTTAAAACCGTCGGCTCTTCTTAAAAACCCTGCCGTTTCTTCGTTCCGTCGAGGGAAAAAGTGTCGAATACCTTCCCGTTTACGTCCACCGCCCTGCCCTCGAGCCTCCCGCCGCGGATTTCGACCGCCACGTAATGGTGAACCTTCCGCGAAACCTTCGTCCACGACTCCGCACCCACGTCGCGCAGACCGGCGCCGCCGCCTCCCGTGACGACGTAGACCACGCCCCCGGGCGGCTCGGACCGCTGGTAGTCGTGATCGTGCCCCATGAACACCACGTCCACACCGTACTCCTGAAACATCTTCTCGTACAGGCGCCTCATGTGCAGGTCGCTGCCGTGGTGCCCGGCGCTGTACATCGGATGATGGAAAAACACGAATGTGAACGCGGCGCCGCCGCTCTTTTCCAGGTCCTTCCTGAGCCATTTTTTCTGCTCGGGGTCCATCCTGTACGGCATGTTCGAATCCAGCGCCACGAAGTGCGAGCCTCCGTAGTCGAACGAGTACCAGTGCTCGTTGCCCGGGAAAGAGAAGTAATGGAAATAGTTCGGATGATCCTTCTCGTGGTTGCCGATTGACACATAATACGGGACCGACCCGGCGAGCCGGCTCACGCCCCTGAAGAACCGCGCCCAGTGGGACGGCTCCTTCCCGTCCCCCACCACGTCCCCCGTGTTCAGAACGAAATCCGGCTTCTCCCCCGCGATCATGCCCGCGATGCTCTTGTGCACCAGCTCGTTCGACCGGCTGTCGCCGTAAACGACGAACCTCACGTCCTCCCCCGGAACCTTCGCCGTGCGGAACCTGTAACTCCCCGACCGCGCGTCGCCCGCGGCGACGCTGTACGCGTATTCCGTCGAGGGCTTCAGCCCCTTCAGCCTCACGCAGTGATGAACCTCCGCCTCTCCCGCCGGCTCGACGAGTTCCACCCCGGCGCCCGGCGCCGGCGCGTACGCCACATCCCCGCCCGTCGCCTCGTCCGTCTCCCAGCAGACCGTAACCGCGTTGACCGCGACGTCCTGAAGATACGGTCCCTTCTCGATCTTTACCGCCCATGCACACAGCGGCATGAAAAACGCCGCGAGGGCGGCAACAACCGCGCCGATGGGATATCGGCGTATCGCCTCCCGGAGCCTCCCGCCTGGACCGCCCTTCTTCAAAAGCCTCTCCCCCTCCCCTTCGAACGATTCAAACTATTATATGGTGCTTCCCGCGTATATGCACCCCATCGGCTTCCGGAGAACGCTACATTGGATATTCGCTTTTAAGAACTTCACTTTCGGTGAATAATTACTCTCTTGCGGATTCAGCCCGGACCTTCGGCGTTAAGACGCCACGGCACGGCCGCCCCTCTCGCCTGTCCTTATCCTGACGCTCTCCTCGAGATCAAACACGAAAATCTTGCCGTCGCCGATATTGCCCGTACGGGCGCCCCGCGTTATCGCCTCTATCGCCGGCTCGACCAGTACATCGCCAACGGCTATCTCAAGCTTTATCTTACGCTTGAGTCCGTCCCCTCCCTCACCCCCGCCGCACGGTCGGGTCCCCCCTCTCTGCCGCCCGCAACCCACCACCTCGCTCACCGTCATCATCCCTATCTCACTGTTCTCCAGCATCCTCTTCACTTCTTCGAGCCTGTCGGGTCTTATCACCGCGATTATGTACTTCATGCAAACCCCTTCCGGCGACGCTGCGTTCACGCGGCGAACCGCCGGCCGATAAAATCCCTCTCCCGAAGCCTGAAGCCCGAACTGCCACCTTCACAGTATGGAAAGCATCCTGTCTATCTCGTACTTCGTAACCTGCACCCTGTAAGCCTCCCACTCCTTCTTTTTAATCTCGATGAAGCGAGGGAACACATGGTCACCGAGGGCTTTTTTAATCAGCCCGCTTTTCTCGGCGATGGATATCGCCTCGCCGAGACTGTCGGGAAGCGACTCGATCCCCATTTCCCTGCGCTCGCTCGCGCTCAACTCATAAAAATTCTTCTCGATGGATTCCGGGAAGGGATATTTCTTTTCTATCCCCTCAAGCCCGGCGTGGAGCATCACGGCGAACGTCAGGTACGGATTGCAGGCGGGGTCCGGGCAGCGCAGTTCCGCCCTTGTGGCGTATTCCTTCCCCGGATGATACTCCGGCACCCGTATGAGAGCCGACCGGTTCCGCCTCGACCATGCGATGTAGACCGGCGCCTCGTAGCCCGGGACGAGCCGCTTGTAGGAATTGACCCACTGCGCGAAAACGGCGCTCATTTCCTTGGCGTGCTCCAGCTGCCCCGCGACGAACCTCTTCGCCGTTGCCGAAAGGTTGTCCTTCGACTTCGGATCGAAAAAGACGTTCTTGTCACCCTTGAAAAGCGACTGATGAGTGTGCATCCCGCTTCCGTTCACGCCGTAGATGGGCTTGGGCATGAAAGTGGCGTACACGCCGTGCCTGCTCGCAATTTCCTTGACCGCGATGCGGTAGGTGATGACGTTGTCCGCCATCCGCAGGGCGTCGGTGTACCGCATGTCTATCTCGTGCTGGCTCGGACCGACCTCGTGGTGGCTGTACTCCACCTTGATACCCATCTCCTCGAGGCAGTTGACCGTGTCCCTCCGCAGGTCGCTCGCCACGTCCAGCGTGGTCAGGTCGAAGTACCCCCCCTGGTCGAGCGGCTCGGGGCAGTTCGGTCCCTTCAGGTAAAAGTACTCCAGCTCGGGACCGAGGTAATAGTGATCAAACCCCGCCTTCTTCATCCTTTCGACGGCGCGTTTCAGCACGTACCGGGGGTCGCCGTCGTAGGGCTTTCCGCCCGGCTCGAGAACGTCGCATATCATCCTCGCCACAGGCTTGTCCTGCGGTCTCCACGGCAGAAGCTGGAACGTGGCGGGGTCCGGCATGGCTATCATGTCGCTCTCCTCGATGCTCTGATAGCCGGTTATGGAGGAGCCGTCGAATCCCATCCCGTTCTCCAGCGCGCCCTCAAGTTCCCTCTGCGTTATGGCGAAGCTCTTCACCTGACCGAGTATGTCTGTGAACCACAGGCGGATGAAACTGACGTTCCTCTCTTTCACTACCTTCAGGACTTCCTTCTTCGTGAGTTTACCGTCCATCTCCACATCTCCTTTCTCGCGTCATTTAATCGGCACATTACACAGCGTCGCTTTGAATAACATCTTTCATGCCAGATCGTTCCATGAAAACGTTCGAAAGACGGAATTATTGCTTTCTATCTACATATTTTATTTCGGTTGCCCCCCGGATTTTTTCTATAAAAGCGCAAAAGAGGCGGAACAATTTTGTGCCAAGCAAAATGAGCGGAACAATTTTGTGCCGAAAATATCAAAAAAGACGACGACAATAACCGCCGCCGTCCCTTTTTTGAAACCACTGTTTAAACGCCCGTTCAGCAGACCGCGCTAAAATTCAGGAGTCGAGAATCCGTTCCGCCTGCTCCCGTCCGGCATCCATCAGATAGGGGATTCCCGACACTTTTGCCGCTTCCTCCGAAAGGGCTATCAGGTCATCCCGTGATACAGTCGAAATCCTGAAGTTCCTGCTCCCCGCCATGAGCTGTTTAAGCCCCACGCTCAGCTTCTGGCAGAACGTATAAATACCCACCGCGCCAAGTGGCATCTCCCTGACTTTCCCGGCGCCGTACTCCTTCCGCAGTTCCTCGTATGTGACGAAAATCTCCTCGGGGCTTTTTCCGTACTCCGAAACGGTCTTCGGTAGATCGTTGTTCTTTATCCAGACCCCTATGTTTTTACCCACCATCCCCGGCACCATCATCGCCCTGCCCATGCACACAGCCTTTGTCCACGGCGCGCCCATCGCGAGAACCTTGAAGATATGGTCCTCCGTGGAGAAACCGCCGGCGATCGCGACGTCCGGAACCCACGCCCCCCTTGAAGCGAGTTTCCGGCAGAACTGGTACGTGAGGGACTGGAGGTAAAACGTGGGGAATCCCCACTCCTCCATCATCCGCCACGGGCTCATGCCGGTGCCGCCGGGCGCGCCGTCTATCGTCAACAGGTCAATCCTGGCGGCGGAGCCGAGCTTGAGGGCGAGAGCGAGTTCCACCTGCCCGTAGGCGCCGGTCTTGAGGCTCACCCTTCTGGCGCCAAGCGCTCGCAGCCGCTCCACCTCCTGGAGGAAGCCCTCCTCCGTGACGAAACCCAGCCTCGAATGGCGTTCGAACTCCTTTATTGACCCTGCCTTGAACGCCTTCTGGTTCTCCTCGAGCGTGGGGTCCGGCGTCACGATATAGCCTCTCTTTTTCAGCTCCACGGCCCTATCCATGGACCTGACCTTGATCTCCCCCCCGATGCACTTCGCGCCCTGCCCCCACTTCAGCTCGATTGTCTCCACCCCGAGCTTTTCGATCACGTACTCGGCGACGCCGAAATTGGTGTCCTCCACGTTCATCTGCACCACCATGTCGCCGTATCCCCCCTGCCATTCCTTGTACACTTTGACGCGGCGTTCCATGTCGGGAGACCTGACGATTTTGCCTTTCTTGTCGAGTTCGAGCTTCGGGTCTATCCCGCACACGTTCTCGCCGCAGACGAGCGTGATCCCGCTGATGGCGGCGCCCACCGCGAAGTGCTCCCAGTTCTTGCGCGCTATGTCCGTCGAGCCGAGCGCGCCGGTGAACACGGGCAGTTTCATCCTGACCTTGTTCTCGGCGCCGTAAACCGTCTCGACGTCCACCGCAGGAAAAACGGCGGTCTCCGGCGAGGGGTCGTAAAGTCCCTTCGCCCCCATGGCGTAGCCCTGTATGTTCAGGTGGGAATAATCCACCGGGTAATTCTTGTCCGCGCCCGCGGTGATCTCGCCGAAGGGTCCGGAGTAGATCACTTCCCGCCCGCGGAACGATGCCTTGAAAACCTCGCAGTTTCCGCGGCATCCGTCCACGCACCGCGAACACAGCCCCGACACGGGGACGACGTTCCGTGAGCGGTTGGTCGTCTGCGTGGCGTCGTTTGCATTTGGTCTCTGAAGGTTCATCTCTCACCTCTCATGGGTTTTTTCGCGCGCCGTCGGGAAGACCCTGCGGACCCGTCCGCGGGAGAAAGCCCGGACTCGGCGCGCGGGATGAAAGAGTATATTTTTTTGAGTACAGGCGCTATCGTGGAAACTTTTATTTTAGTGTAGTATTTACTGCTTTTTCGATGTAGTGAATTCCGCTACATGTTCCGCGCCCCGCCGACGCAGGCGCCTCTTCAAAACTTGTCTATAAGACCGTACCTGATGGCGAAGCGCGTAATGTCCGAATTGTTCCTCAGCCCGAGCTTGTCGAGAAGCCGTCTCCTGTACGTCTCGACGGTGCTCGTGCTGAGACCGAGGTCGTCGGAGACCTCCCGCGTAAGGCGTCCGCGCGCAAGCCTCACGAGAACCTGTAGCTCCCTGTCGGACAGCAGAGCCGCCGGGTTGCTTTTTTCAGCCTGGAACCTTCGGAACACCATCCCCTCCATGACGGAAGGGGTGATGTACGTCTTCCCGGACGCCACCTTCCTTATCGCGGCGGGCAGTTCCTCCGGGGACGTCCCCTTGATTATGAAGCCCAGCGCGCCCGCCTGGATGAGCCGCACCGCGTACTCCTCGCTGTCGTACATTGTAATGATCAGCACCTTCGCCGGGCGGCGGGAAGAAACTATCTGCCTCGTGGCTTCAAGCCCGTCCATGTCCGGCATGTCAAAATCGAGGACGACGACGTCGGGTCTCGTCCTCTCGCACAGGCTCACGGTCTCGCGCCCGGTGCCGGCTTCGCCGACGACTTCGATGTCGCGCTCCGACTCGAGAAGCCTGCAGAGTCCCGCGCGAACGATCGTGTGGTCGTCGGCGATCACGACGCGTATCAAAGCGGCGATTCCACCTCCCGACCCGCCGCCGGCGCACGCATGACGACCCGCGTGCCCCTCCCGGGTCCCGATTCTATCTCGACCGTACCCCCGCACAGCGCCGCCCGCTCCTTCATCCCGAGGATGCCGAAGCCCTTCTCGCCGACCCTTTCCGGATCGGCGAAACCCTTCCCGTTGTCGAGGACCTCCAGGACGAGCGTGGAGTTTTCCTGCCTGAAGGAGACGCGGACGCGGCTCGCCCCCGAATGGCGCGTCACGTTCGTGAGCGCCTCCTGGAGCACCCTGTAAACGCTTATCGCCGTCTCGGGGTTGACGCCGCTTTCGTCCACCTGCATCGTCGCGGTTTCCATCTCGAACGCCCCGTGCGCCTCGAATTCCCTGACCAGCGACTCCAGCGCCTGCGC
Source organism: bacterium (assembly GCA_040752295.1). Taxonomy (GTDB): domain Bacteria; phylum UBP15; class UBA6099; order UBA6099; family JBFMBQ01; genus JBFMFE01. The sequence goes on along the minus strand of JBFMFE010000072.1, from coordinate 18,464 downwards.
GACACCGAGGTCGTCAAGCACGGTCGGACGCAGCCCCCTGCACACCCGTCTCAGTTCCGCCGTCGCCTTCTCCACCATCGCCGTCAGCGCACGCAGGCGCTCCGCGCTCAGAACCGAACCGTACTCCCTCTGAAGCAGCCCGATTTCGAGTCTCAGCGCCGTCAGCTGCTGCCCGATCTCATCGTGCAGTTCGTGGGAGAGCCTGGCTCTCTCTTCCTCCTGCGTCGAGATGATTTTCTTCGAGAGTGCGCTGAGCTGTTTTTCGCTCCTCTGCAGCGCCTCTTCCGCCGCCTTGCGCTCGGTTATGTCGCGGCACGTGTAGAGCACCGTGCCGCCCCTGATCGAAACCCTTTTCACGTTCACGAGAAGCGAGTGATTCCCGCCGTGTTTATCGCTGATGTCGCGCTCTATGTTTTGTATCTCTCCCCGCGCTTCCAGCGCGTTCCGGTCGAAAAGCCCGTCCCCCAGAAGCCTCCCTATGCTCCCCAGTTTCCTGACCTCGCTGAAATCGTACCCGAAGATGACGTCAACATTGGGGCATATGTAGGTGAACCTCCCGGCGTCGTCCGTTATGAAAACCGCGTCGGATATGCTGCTGAGCGTGATCCTGTGCAGTTCCTCGGACTCCCTGAGCGCTTCTTCCGCCCGTTTTCGCTCGACGATAAGCCCGATCTGTTCCGCGATGGCGTTTATGAGGCTGCGCTCCTCGCGCAGGAACGGACCCTCGCTTCCGGCGGGCGTCTCTTCGAGGTAATACACACTGACAGCGCCCGCGCGCTCACCGTTTACTACAATGTCGCACGACTGACTCCAGGGCGTTTCACGGAAGTTTCCCGTTTCATATGCCCGTCCGCCCAATAGAATCCGCGCGCACGTGATCTCCGGATACTGCCACGCGGGGGGAATCAGCTTGACGGTTCCCCGGAGGACGTCGTCAAGGTGGATTCCTTCCCGGTCAACGAGATTGGAGATGGCGTAGAGACAGTTCAGCTCCTTTACCCTCTCGCCCAGCTCGTGCGTCCGCTCCCTGAGCGCTTCTTCCACCTGAATGCGCCTCGACGCTTCTCCCTCGAGGCGCTGCACGCGGCGCTCGAGTTCCGCCGCCCGCGCCTCCAGCCCCTCCACGTCCGAACGTCTGCCTTTCACCGTCTCACTTCCGCCGCATGGATTGTCCGGCTGCGCCCGCGACGCGGCGCCCGAAGACGCGGGGGCGCGGTCTCCCCGCCTTCCCGTCCGGGCGCGCCCGCCCGCGCGGGCTGTCACTTCCGGGCGGCGGGCAGGCGTACCACGCCGAAAGGGCTTTTATCGCCGGCGCCGACGTCGCGCGTCACACCGGCTCGAAGTGATCGATGTCCAGAATGCAGTTCGTCGTCTTGTCCGCGAAGACCGCCCTGACGTTCATCCCGATCCTGACGTTCTCCGGCGCCACGCCCTCGACGATGTGCGCCATCGGCGTGTCCGCGCCGCGGAGCCTGATGAGGGCGAGCACGAAAGGCGGCTTGCGCGGCAGGTGCCTGTCCTCGTAGCGCACGACGGTGAAGTTGACGATCTCCCCCGTATCCGAAAGCTCGACCCACTTTTCACTAAGGTCCGAGAAACATCGCTCGCACGTCTGCCTCGGGGGAACGAAAACCCTGCCGCAGGCGTCGCACCTGACGCCCAGAATCCGCTTTCCGTCGCGGAGCGATATGATAAACCTGCTCCCTACCCGTCCGGCGAAGTACTGGTACGGCAGCGCCAGTTTCCCCTCGACGACCTTGCAGCAGGCGTGTTCTTCATCCGCAGTCTGCTGTTCCCCGCGTTTCCCGCCGGTGGCGTCCATCGCGCTTCCCCCCTCATCTGACCATTTCGAAATACTTTATGTCGTGCACCGAGCCGGTGCGGCTCTCCGCCCAGACCGGGCGGACGCGCGACCCCCGCTTCACGTCGAAGAGGTCTTCCCTCTTTATGTAATGCCAGAACGTCTCCGTGCCCCTGCATCCGTCGAGGAGAATGTTCGACGTGCCGTAGGGCGTCTCGCGCGTCTCTCCCGTCAGCGGGTCCGGGCTTGCGTAATAGCAGATTTCCACGTTGACCAGCACCCCTTCCGGACCGACCTCGACGAATTCCCCCGCTCTGCACCGGCACACTGCGCACACCTCCCGCGGGGGCAGCTGCCTGCGCCCGCAGGACGGGCACACGTTCGCGAATATCTTCCTTCCCTTCAGCCCCTCGAGGAAACGCCCCATGACCGGACCCGTGGAAAACCTCATCCCCACCGATATGGTCTTTTTCAGCACTATAAGTTCCGGTCCCCTCTCGACTTCCTTCGGCTCGTATTTTCTGAAGAGCTTCGGAAGGACTTTCGCAACCTCCATATCGCCCGTAATCCTCAGGCGCCCCGCGCCGATTGCGACCATCGGGTCGAGCTTCCCGAGCATCAGGTCAACGTAGTCCCTCGCGCCGACGGTCTGGTTCACCGTGAGATTCTCCGCCAGCCCCTCCCTCATCTCGAGCCGTCCGTCCTTGACGACGGCGGTCCACTGCCCTCCCCCCTCGCCCGCCAGGTTGTAACCTATCGCCGCGTCAAGCCCCTTCGCCGCTTCGGGGCGGAACCTTTCCGGGAACGTGGCGATGATGTCGCGCGCGCTCACGCCCCTCGATGGGGGGCTGTACTTCGTAAACAACCGCGGGAGAAGCGCGACTATCTTCATGTCGCCCTCGATCTTCACCCTGCCGCTCGTGAAAGCCGCCGTGCCGTCAATCTTCCCCACGGTCACTCCGATGAACGTCTCGGCGTCGGTCGTTATCTTCGTCGTGAATGCGCCGAAATCACTCCCCGTGACTTTCTCCGTGACCGCCCTGCTATCCCTTACCGTAACCCTCCATCTGCCGCCGCCCTCGCCGGTGATGTCGTACGCGACGACGGCGTCCACGCCCTTTGCGTCCTCCGCCCTGAACCGGGCGTCCTGTGTTTTAAAGACGTCTTCCACCGTGGCGCCGAAAAACTCAGCCATCCGCACTCACCTCCTGCCAGTCGAGGTCCTTTTCGAGCATCACAAGCACCGTCCAGTAAGTGCCGCCGAATCCGGACGCGAGCGCGTGTCTCACCCCGCCCGGCGCCTGGTGCCTTCCCGCGTCGCCGCGGACCTGGAGCGCCGCCTCCGCGACGCGCACGATCGCCGTCGCCCCGATCGGGTTTGCGGCGACCACCCCGCCCGACGGGTTCATGACCATCTTCCCGCCGATCAGTATCTCGTCGTTTTCGACCATCTTCAGGTGTTCGTCTCCATCCAGCAGCATGAAATCCCTCAGCCAGTCCAGCCCCCACCACGCGGAAGGGTCGTACATCTCAAAAACGTCGAAATACTCCACGGGATTGGTTATCCCGTTGCGCTCGAAGAGCCGCTGCGCGGCGATCCTGTGGGAGCTTGGGTCGCGGTCCGCGGGATCGAGGCTGTACATGGTGAAGGTCTCCTCGCGGTGCACGGTTATGTGATCGCGCACCCAGACGGGCTTGTCGCTCAGTTTTTTCGCTTTTTCCTCGCCGGCGAAGATGACGGCGCATGCGCCGTCGCTCTGCGAGCACATGTGTATGAGCCGCAGCTCTCCCACGAGGCGCGGCGAGTTCTTCATGAGGTCGTCTATCTGGCTGTAGTCAAGCCCGAAGCTCCTGTGCGAGTTCGGGTTCAGGCAGGCGTGCTTGTCCATCTGCACCCGCATTCTCATGGCGGCGCGCAGCGCGCGCTCCTCGCCGAACTCCCTGATCATCGCCTGCGCCGTGGCGTCCGTGAGGGCGCCGGTCTGAAGGTGCCGCCCCCACAGAGGGTCCGCCATGTTGGTTATGCCCCCGGTGGTGTGCCCCTCCTGGAGCTTCTCGAAGCCGATCGCGACGACTATATCGTACAGCCCGGAGGCGACGAGGTTGTCCGCCGCGCAAACGACCGTCGTGCCGGTGGTGCCGCCGGTCGTGAGCCTGAACGCGGATTTTCCGTACGCGCCGGTAGCTATCGTATGCCAGATGTCGGGCTGATGCACCATCTCGAACAACTCCATGTTGCCGTGCACGACGCAGTCAATGTCGTCCCTCGTCAGCCCCGCGTCCTTGAGAGCAAGCGCAACAGCCTCGTGCACCATCTCCGCCTGGTTGACGTCCTCGCGGTGGCTGGAATAGATCGTCTGCCCAACGCCGATTATCCCGACGTTCCTGTTTTTTTTCGGCTTTTTCATCGCGTCCCCCTCCCCCCGTTCAGCTTTCAAGTATCAGAACCGCCTGGTGCTGTCCCGCTGGACCGCACGTGCCGTGCGCGAGCGCCCGCTTCGCGCCTTTCACCTGCCGCCCGCCCGCCTCGCCGCGAAGCTGAACCGCCGCCTCGGCGGCTCTCGAAAGCCCGCTCAACATCTGCGGATTTCCGGCGAGCGTTCCGCCCGACGGATTCACGTTCGCCGCGTCAAGCCCGCCGGAGTCCACCCACGCGCCGCCGCCGTTCTCCGGGCACAACCCCAGAACCTCCGCCCACATCGGCGCCTGGTGAGCGTATTGGGCGTCAATCTCCACCAGGTCGAAAACCCCCGCGCCGGTCACTCCCGCCATCCCGTACGCCTTTTCCGCCGCCCGGCGGAGGGAAAAATCCCCGGCAAGGTCTCTGTCGCCGAGAAAATAGCTGTCCATGCAGTTGGCGAAACCGGTTATCCACACCGGCCTGTCGGTGAACTCCTTGCAGCGCTCTTCGGCGGCGACGAGCACGGCGATCGCCCCGTCGGAGACGGGGTAGGCGTGGAGCGCGCGGATGGGGTCGCACAGCATCGGCGATTTCATCACTTCCTCCGCCGTCAGAGGCTGCCTCGCGTTGGCGAGCGGGTTCCTCGCCGCGTTCCTTCTCGCGTGCGACACCACCTCCGCGAGCTGCCGGTCGGTGACGCCCGACCTCTCCATGTACGCCCGCGCCTGGAGCGCCGCCGCGCTGAGGTAGTCAAGCCCGAGGGGACGGCAGTAGAACGGATCGAAAGCGAGATTCGTGCACGTGTTCCGGCTTTCCGACTGGGACTCCTTGCAGTGCCCCACGATCAGAACCAGGTCGTCATGTCCGGAGAGGACTATCGCAAGGGCGTAGGCAATGGCGTTGATCCCGTCCATCGCCACTTTCTCCTCGCACCTGTAGTGAGCGCCGACCACGTCGGTCATCGCGTTGTCCGAAATCGTTCGCGCGTCGAAGACGTCGTCCGAGCACGTGACCACCGTGTTTATCCCCCCGTCCTCGCTGTACGTCACACCCGTCTGCTCCCTGATCGCTTCCACCACCTCGAGCGCCATTCCCTGCATCCGCTGATGCCACTTGTTGGACTCGTACCGCGTCTGCGCAACCCCGCAGATGGCAACCCTCTTTATCATCTTCCATCCCCCCTTACGTATAGGCGCCGGCTTCGCGGCGGTAACGGCGCCGGGACCCGGACCGGTCTCCGTTTCCCGGCCGCTCTGGCACGTATATTTAAACCCGCCCGCCGCCGGCGGGTCAATCCCGTTGTACAGTCGCCAAACCGAGCCTTCCGTCATCAACGGAGATTAAACCCGTAAACCCGTCTCCGTCTCCGGCGCTCATCCCCTCGCGTAGCAGTTCCAGAACCTGCCCCTCTTCACGGCGCGTATTATGGAATCCTTGCTCCTGCGGCAGTCCATTTCGATCCACGCGCGACCGCAGCCTTCCCTCGTGTGGGAATCGTCGCCCGCTATCTTCGGATACCTTATCCCCTCGATTTCGAACTCCCTGTCGGGAAAACCCTTCGTGGTGATTTCCACGGCGTCGAGCGGAAACCGTTTCGCCGTCGCCTCGATGCGCTCCATCACCTGTTCCAGCGTCAGGTCGTACTCTCCAAGGTGATTCAGAACGTGGAGTTCCTCCACGTCGCCGCGTATCCTGTTCACGTGGATGTACCCTTTCTCGAAAACGGTGAGTTCAACCCCCTTGAAAATGATCATCTCGGTTTTCACGCCGTCGTACACCTCTTCCGCGTCCGGCTTCAGAAGGTAGTCGTGATCGGTGAACGCGATGAAATCGTACCCCATTGCGGCGTAAACGTCCGCGGCTTCCTGCGGCGTGAGTTTTCCGTCGGAGCAGGTCGTGTGAACGTGAAGGCACCCTTTCAGCAGCATGACCCGTATATTTTAACCCATTGGAATATAATCTATGGAGAAAATGGAAACCGCAAAAAGGAACGCGCCGTTCTGGAAACCGTGCCTCGCGATCTTCCTCCTCACCCGCCTGTGGGTCTTCGGGGTGACGTACGCTGTGTACGCCTCCGGCGCGAGGGAACTGCCGCCGGAGTCGCACATGTGGCGGGGCGCAACCGGACGCGAGCACTTCCTGATCGAACCGTGGCGGCGGTGGGACGCCCTGTGGTTCCTTCAGGTCGCGCGGGAAGGATACAGCTACAGACCCGACGCGCAGAGCAACGTGACCGTTTTCCCGGCATATCCCCTCATCATGAGAACCGTCGGCGCCCTGACCGGCAGCCTCGCGCTCGCCGGTCTTATCGTTTCAAACGCCTGCCTCTTAGGGGCGTGCCTCGCACTCTATTCCCTGACCGCCGGGAAAGCCGGCGATGAGGCTGCGCGCGGGACGCTTCTTCTGCTCCTCCTTTTTCCCTCCGCTTTCCTGCTCTCGGGGATATACAGCGAGTCGCTTTTCCTTTTTCTGTGCGTCCTGTCGTTGAAGTCCGGGCTTCGCGGCGGGTGGATGAGCAGCGGGACGGCGGGCGCGCTCGCCTCAACGACGCGGCTCGCTGGAATCGTGCTGTTTCCCGCGCTGGTCTTCGAGCGCCTCATCCGTAAAAACCTGCGCTTCGCCGCGCTCCTGCGCGACGGCGCCCCGATACTCATCGTCCCCCTCGGCGCCGCCGCTTTTTTCCTCTACCTGAAAACGCTCACTGGATCGTACGGCGCATACTTCGAGGCGCAGTCGCACTGGGGACACAGGCTTGCCTCGCCCCTTTTCTCATTCTTCTACACGGCGACGTCTCCCCTGAACTTCGCGACACTGTTAGACGTGGGCACGGCTCTGATCTTCCCGGCGCTCGGCGTGATAGCCGGGCGGCGGTTCGGCTGGACGCTCGGTCTGTACGCCCTCGCCGCGGTGTTTCTGCCGATGTGCGCCTCGAACCTGACGGGTCTGCCCCGGTACGTCCTCGCCGCGTTCCCAGCGTTCATGGCGGGCGGCTGGCTGCTGCGCAGGCGCGCGCTGCTCGTCCCCGTCCTGGTCGCGCTCGCGGCGATGCAGGCGTACTGCATCCATCAGTTCGTCAACTGGAGGCTCTCGTTCTGATGCCGGACTTCGTGCTTCGGACTCCGGTGATCCTCGCGCCGATGTCCGGGTACAACACACCCGCTTTCCTTCGCGTCGCCGCGGAACACGGGTGCGGGGCGGCTTACACGGGACTGCTCACCAGCCACGGAATCGTCCGCGGCGGCGCGCCGGAGGCTTTCAAAGACGCCTCCCTTCCGAGCGGGTTTATTCTCGTCGCCCAGCTCTTCGGAAGCGATCCGGACATCATGGCTGAGGCGGCGTCCATACTTGAGGACACGAAGAGATTCGCCGCGATTGACGTCAACATGGGATGCCCCGTGCGCAAGGTGGTCAGGACCGAATCCGGCGCGGCGCTCATGCGGGACCCCCCGCGCGCCGCCGCGGTGGTCGAAGCCGTCGTCGAAAGCGTGGACCTGCCCGTCACGGTCAAGCTCCGCTCCGGGTGGAACGAAAGGGAGATCAACGCGCCGCTTATGGCGCGCCTGTGCGAGGAAGCGGGCGCCTCGGCGGCGGCGCTCCATCCCCGCGCGAAGGAGCAGGGTTTCAGGGGCAAAGCCGACTGGACGCTGATACGCAGGGTCAAAGAGAGGGCGGGCGTCCCCGTCATCGGCTCCGGCGACGTCGGGTCGCCCCCCGACGCGAAAAAGATGCTCGACGAGACGGGCTGCGACGCGGTCATGATTGGCCGCGCCGCGCTGCGCGACCCCTCGATCATCGGGCGGACGGAACATTTCCTCCGAACCGGCGAACTCCTCCCGGAACCATCTCACCCGGAAAGAATCCGGACCGCCCTCCGCCACTTCCGGCTCCACGTCGAAACGGCGGGCGAAAAGCGCGGCGTTCCCGAGATGCGGAAGCACTTCGCCGCCTGCACGCGCGGTCTGCCCGGCTCTGCGTCGCTCCGCGGCGCTCTCCTCGCGGCGGCGGACGCAAAATCGGTCGAAAAAATACTCGAATGCTGCCTGGACGCGCTCCCGCATGACCGGGAGGCGGATGAAGAGGGCGCCGCGCGATGATAACACACGGATGCGGTTCGCCGCTGTCGCGATTTTCCCGGTGTCAGGTATGAAAAGCCGCCCCCTTTTGGAGAGCGGCTTTCCTCTAGGGTGTTGCAATCGGCAACACTAACTTCAACTCGTTACATATATCGGCAGCGTTTGGAAAAACTTTAGGGGTCGGGTAAAATATTTTTCCGGAGGTGACCATGATGGACGAAAGGAATCTGACTGCGCACGACAGGGTCTTCATCGAATCCATCGTGGAGGAAATCAACGAAATGATGTACGAGAAGTACCGTGACGACGAAGCTATCCCGGTGGTCGGTGTCTGCAAAAAAGAGGATATTCCCGGGGATTTTGCGATATGGGTGCACATGTTCAGAGCTGAGGAAGTGAAAGCGCGTGTAAAGGAATAAGAACGCCGCCCGCGGTTCGCCGCCCGGCTGCTCCGCCTGGCGGTGCTGTCGGACGCGCTCGAGAAACACTACGCGGAATACCCGGAGAAATTCGACCCCGTGGAACTCGCAAAGTGGAGTAAACGGACGGACGAGATTTTCGCGTCGGCGCCGCCCCGGTTCGGACAGGGAAAAGGGCGACGCGAAGAGCGTTGAACAACTTCAGTTTCTTACATTCTGTGCGGATTTTTCGTCTTGCGCGACGTTTTCCGTCCCTTTTTGAACACTTTATGTGCCCGTGAGGTTTCGTTCGAGGAGGATTTCGGCGAAATCCTCGATCAAGCCCGAAGCCGCCTGATGGGGCAGTGAAAGCGCTTTTTTCAGGGTTTTTTCGGCGGCGCGGCACGCTTTTTCCTTCTCTTTTTCGCCGGAAAAGCGACAGCGCAGAGCCGATTCCGCCGCGACCGCTGATAGTTCGATTTTTTTCAAAAAAGGCTTGATCTCGGTGTAAAGCCGCCCGTTTCGCTTCAGAACGGCGGCGGTCCGGGCGGCGGATGCTCTGACCAGCGCTAACTCTTTGCCCAGCGCGGCGGCAGCGGACCTCTCATCGGCGGGGTCCGGCGCGTCGAGGAAGCGGCGCATAGCCGCCGCCAGGTTGGGCTGGGGCTCGCCGGGGAAAAACCCGGGGCGGAGGAGTCCGGCGGCGATGAGCAGCGCGCGAGAGGGACCGCCGCCCGCCGCGCGGCGGAACGCCCGTTTCCAGGAGGAGCGGGGGTTATAGCCGTGCGGGTCGCGCAGGAAGTCGGCAATCGTTTCGAGCGGGATGAGGGAGGCTTCCGGCTGATTCATGGGGTTGGCGAAATATCCAGATACGAGGGCTGGAAGATCGGGGTCGCGTCCCATCACGGGTCCCAGGTTCAGGCGGTTCGGGTTGTAGTCGTTCACGGGGTAGTTGTCCCAAAGGAGCGGGGGGCGGTTCAGTATCTCCGTCATTTTCCGCGCTTGAGCGGCGGTGATTTCGGGCGAGACGACCATGGGACCGGTCCAGAATATCTGGATGTCCCCATCGAGTTGTTTTCCCAGGGTTTTGAGGTATTGCGCCGGCTCCGTGCCCCAGTACAGTGTCGGGCAGAAGAAGAGTGTCGGGCTGGGGAGTTTCCTGCCGAGAAGACGGAAGAGGCGGTTGGTGACGTGCGCCTGAGCGGCGGCGAGGGAGGGAAATTTTCCGTGTTTCGCGTGAATGCCGGCGGGCAGGTCGTCGAAGAAGACCGCGAAGCCTGAGGCGCCGAAATCCGCCGCTTCGAAAAGCCTCGAGGCAACGGCGTTGAGGTCTTGCGCGTCGTCATAGCGGATGGAAAGTCCGGGGCTTACAGCCCAGAAGAAGGCGATGCCGTGTTTTCGCGCTTCGGCGGTGAGGCGGCTGAGCGATTTTTTTTGCGCCGGGGGATAGGGTTGGCGCCAGTTCCGCCTGTGAAACGGGTCGGATTTGGGCGCATAGATATAGGTGTTCAGCCTTTTTTCTCTCATGAAGGGAAACAGGCGGCATCGCGCGGCGGCGCTCCAGGGTTTGCCGTAGAAACCTTCCACGACGCCTTTCCAGCGGAGGTTCTGCGGGGGCGGGTTTTTCCAGCTGCCGTGGCGTGTGTGTTTTGTTTTCACCGTGCAGTCAGGAGCGCAACGGCTTCCACGTGGTACGTGTGTGGGAACATATCCACGGGCTGGACGTCGGCGAGGCGGTAGCCGCCCTCGAGGAGAGCAGCCGCGTCCCTGGCGAGCGCAGCGGGATTGCACGAGACGTACACGAGCCGGGTGGGTCTGATGTCGAGAAGCGCGCGGATGACCTTTTTATGGATACCCGCGCGCGGGGGGTCGGCGACGACCACGTGTGGCGGCGGGTTTTCCGCCGCTGCAGCCGGCAGGAGCTTTTCAACCTGTCCGCACAGGAACCGGACGTTCTGAATTCCGTTTTCCGCCGCGTTGAGGTTCGCGTCGCGGACCGCCTCGGGAACCGACTCGATTCCCGTAACGGATTTTGCCGAACGCGCGAGGAGCATGGCGATGGGTCCGGCGCCCGTGTAGAGGTCCAGTGCCGTTTCGGTTCCAGTCAGTCCGGCGAAACTGACAATTGTCGAATAGAGAGCCTGCGTCTGCCGTGCGTTCACCTGCATGAACGACTCCGGCGACACCCGCAGTTTCATACCCGATATTTCCTCCGAGAGAGTTTCTTTTCCGAGAAGCAGATCGGCTTCCCCCGCGATTGCAACGCCGGAGACGAGGGGGTTGCGGTACCACCAGACGCTTTTTACGCGCGGAACGCATGCCGCCACGGCTTCGGCGAGTTCGTCCGCGGAGGGGAATTCTCGCGGGGTCGTCACGATGCAGACCATGAACTCGCCGCCGCCGCCTCCCGTTCTCAGGACGAGGTTTTTGAGAAAGCCCTCGTGCGTGCGCGGGTTGTACGGGGCGAGATTGCGGCGACGTGCGAACTCGCGCGCCGTTTCGAGTATCCGCGACGCCTCCGGCGTGAGCAGGAAACATTGCTTTACGTCAATCACGGTATCGAAGCGCCCCTGAGGATGGAGTCCTAAAACGACCCCGCCGCCGCCGGAACCGAAGGCGAATTCCATCTTGTTCCTGCAGCGCCAGGGATCGGGCATGGGCGTTATTTCACGGACCGGGGGATCGGCGATACCGCCGATGCGCTGGAGGCAATCCCGGACGTGCGATTCCTTGCAGCGGAGCTGTGTTTCGTACACGACGTGCTGGAGCTTGCAGCCGCCGCATTCGCCGAAATGGGGGCACCTCGGCTCGGTTCTCGCGGGGGACGGCTTGATGATTTCGATGACGCGCGCCTCGCGGTGTTTTCGCTTTTTACGCGCGACCTGCGCGCGGACCAGATCGCCCGGCGCGGCGCCGGCGACGAAAAAAACCAGACCGTCGCGTCGCGCTACGCCGTCGCCGCCGTAGATCAGCCCCTCGACCTCAAGCTCCACAACCGCTCCTCTTTCGAATGCGGCTGAATTTTCCCGGTTCGGTGGTTCCAACGAATTTTGGGGTTTAACGCTAACGCCGCTCCCGGCGGTCATCGAACTGAACCATCCGTTCACCGATGGTGAATTTTAGGGTGCGATGGAGCGGGGGTCAAGCGCGGCGGAACCGCCGCCGCTCCCGGACCCATTGAAAAAACACCGCTCTCATAACGTCCTGCGATGGAATATCATCGTGAAAAAACGCGAAAGTTCACGGTTGTGCCCTCTGCGAAAATCGGTGTTTAACACAATAACAACCAGTTAGGCGCCGAGCCGGTTGTGAAGTACTGACCCGCCGGGAAATCGCGGGTTGCAACAGGCGCTTTCTCGAAAGTGATCAGCCCCCGGAGAGAAGCCTCCGGACGGTTTCGAGAAGTTCCTTCGTGTCAATCGGCTTCAATATGAAACCTTCGGGCGGCGGGACCTGCCGCCTGGTGCTGATGAACCTCTTGAACGCTTCCCTGTCGTCGCCGTAACCCGTGATCGCGGTCACGATGACCACCGGCACGTTCCTCGTATCCGGATCGCCCTTTATCTCCCTGTAGAACTTCACCCCCGACTTTTTCGGAAGCGAGATGTCGAGCGAGATCAGGTCGGGTTTTTCCGTCTTCAGCTTTTCCATCGCCTCGTTCCCGTCGGCGGCGCTCACCGTGTCGTACCCGTTCTCCTGAAACAGGGTCGAGAGGTACGTAACCACGTCGCTCTCGTCGTCCACTACGAGTATCTTCTTCCCGGTTTTAGCCCCGTTCATCGTCTCTCACCTCTCGAATCGGTTTCCCGCGCCATTGTTTCCCGTCGTCTTCTCGAAAATCGGAAATTCAACAGGAGACGGGGAAGCCGGAAACGCCGCGCCGTTTCCCGTTATCCCTCACGGCAGAACGTCCCACTGGATGTAACCCGGCTTCAAATCTGCCATCGCGTTCACTATCAGTTCCACAAGCCCGCCGTAACTGATCCTGCACCTGTCGAACAGACCGTAGTACCTGAGTATATCCCTTATCTGCCCCTTGCAGTTGGAGCAGGGGGCGCAGACGTATTTCGGCGTCCCGGGACCGATCGAATCGCTGAACGCGTTGAGAATCTGCCACAGTTTCTTTCTGCCGGCGATCTTGAACCGCCAGTCCTCGAAATTGTGCCCCGAGTGGATCGCAAACCCGCTTCCGCCACCGCAGCAGTAGTTGTGCACGCCGTGAGGTTCCATCTCGCGGAACTTCGGGCACAGGCGCCTTATCACCTCGCGCTGCGGCATCACGACACCCATCAGCCTCACGAGGTTGCAGGGGTCGTGAAGCGTGACGGGAAAATCGTTTCTGGAAGGGTCGAACTTTATCGCGCCGCTGAACACGATCTCCTTCAGCAGGGGGAACGCGCTTTCCCTGGGGATGTTCAGGTCCCCCGTCAGAACCCGGTCGGCGATGACCATCAGCGCCTTGTGCGCGTGACCGCACTCGCCCAGAACTATCTTTTTCACGCCGAGTTCCTTCGCCGCCTGGGCATGCTTGACCACCACGCGGGCGAACTGCACGTCGTCGTAAAACAGCCCGTAGTTTATGCTGTCGTAAGCCACCGCCTCGCTCGACATCGTCCAGCTCAACCCCGCCATCTCGAATATCGCCGCGAACGCCCCGATGTTATCGGGCCACGACATTATCTCCCCCGCGTTGTGTATCAGAAGTATGTCCGCGCCCTTCTTGTCGAACGGCGTTTTGAACTCCCGTCCCAGCTTCTCGCTTGTGTCCTCGTCTATGAACTCGACGTTGTCCTTCACGACCTCCGGATTCATGCCGGTGGACGACCCAACCTTCAACTGGAGCATCGAACCCCTGTCATGAAGCTCCACCGTGTGGATGCCCATTTCCTGGCTGAAAATCTTCCGGATTTCCCGCGCGATAAGCCCGTTGTCCGCGCCGATGGGGCACGTCTGGGCGCAGCGTCGGCACAGGTTGCACCTGTAGGCGAGTTCCCCGAGCCGCGCCACCGCCTTCCAGCTCAGATCGATCTTCCCCGTCTTCCATTTCCCATGGTGCTTCCCCCCGGGCTTTATGTAGTCCCTGTAAATGCGGCGCAGTATCTCCGATCGGTAGGTCGGGCGGTAAATCTCGTTCCCGCCGCTCGCCTCGAAGACGTGACACGCCGCGCTGCACGTCTGGCACCTCGCGCAATGCTCCATGGAAACCATGAACGGCTGAAGGAACGTCCAGTTGTCGTGCCTGCTGAAAAGCTTCTCGAGACCGGACAGGAACTTCCTCAAAAGCGCCTGCTCTGCTTCCTTCGTCGCGGGCTTCGGGATGTTCAGCACGAGCGTGTCGTCGAGGGTCGCCTCGTATTTCCCCCTCGCTTCTTCCGACACACGGCGCCAGTCCGGCTCCCCTTCATCAAGGGGTTTGGGAAGCGGCATAAGGTCCTCGATGCGAACATGGGCGAGCTGCTCCCTTTCATTGGATATGTCGTCGAGCCTGATCCCTTTACTGGTTCCGGTTTTCTCCATCCCGTCCGTCAGCTCCTCGCGTCAATAAAAAACGGTTTGCGGAGTTCCTGCTTCAACGGGAAGACCGTTTTCCCGCCGTCCGCCGCATCACGTCCGATTTCCACTTTACACACTTTACGCACTACTTTTTCGCCGCGACGTCCTCCGTCGCGACCTCCGCCCACGTCTTCCTGCCGTCGCCGCCGATGTGGTCCGCCGACCAGGACACCGGGTAGTTCAGAACCGACCCGATCCTTTTTTCAAGGCGACCGCCCCGCACGTTCGGCTCGTCCTCCCACCTGACCTTGTGATAGGAAAACCACTTCACGATGAAATGTGACATGTGGGTCAATGGGATATAAGCCACAAGAACCGAACTCAATGCCACGGCGGCGGCGGTAACGCCGGACGAGGGCGCGTGGCCCACGTCGAACGTTATCAGGCTCGCCACGTAAGCCCTGAACCCGTTCATTCCGGGATCAATGACCGCCCCGGCGAACGTCACGGCGACAACGCTGAAAATGAAAACGAGGTTGAACCTGTCGGCGGCGGTGGTGTAGTCCTTCAGTTCGGGATCAAACAGCCGCCGGTGAAGAAGTCCGAGCGCGCCCGCCCCGCACAAAATCATGCCGAAAAACCCGACGGCCGCCGTCGCATGATAAACCGCTCCCCCAAGCCCGCCGCCGCGTCCCACCTCGACCCCCGAAATCCCCAGAACGGCGCCCGCCGCGAGCAGTCCTGAAAACCCAATCATGCAATACAGACCGAAATGGAACGGAAACGACCTGAACCACAGCCGCCTGTTGTGCTCCCACAAGCCCTGAAGAAACAGCATTTCCGGAAGCATGCGCCCAAGCTCGCTCGCCCTCGAAACCTCCCGCGGCTTATCCCACCAGTCCACCTCCTCGAGGATCGAACCCCCATGACGGACACGCCTGCCCTCGTGGGCCACCGGGTACAGTTCCCACCTCAAGTGCAGGGGCATGTTCCGGTACCTTAAAAACTTCACCACCACAGCCAGCATAAAAACCACAAGGCAAACGTAGGTCAAAGCGTGCAGGGTTTCACCCATCGTTCAGTCTCCTTTTGCAAGCCCGCGTTCGGACATCCCATCGTTTCGCCCCGTCCCGACTTGCGAACCCCGCCTTCCATCTCTACCTGAAATCCGTACTGCACATGTCCGGCACAGCCCTACGCCCTCCGCACCCGGACCCCCCTGTGAAAACGTCGCCGAACCGTGCGCCCGCGACATCGGTAAGCGTAAACTCATCCACCGCCTCCCTTATCCGATCGTTGACAAGCGCGTACAGCTTTCTGCACGTACAATCGCCCGAGTTCGCGCAGACGCCCGGTTCGAGAACACACTCCACTATATTTATAGGTCCGATGGCGGCTTCGATTATCTCGCCGATCCTTACTTCCGCGGGTCTTCTCGACAGCGTGTAACCTCCGCTTCTGCCCGACACGGCGCGCACGAGGGAACTGTTTTTGAGCGAGATAACTATCTGCTCGAGGTATCGCCTCGATATACCCTGGCGTTGAGCGATTTCCTTGAGATGAACAGGTTTATCATCCTCGCTGTTGAGAGCCACGTCAATCATGAACCTGATCGCGTATCTTCCGCGGGTTGAGAGCTTCATTTTCTCGAATCAGCCATCGTAAAACTACTAAATCTATAGTTTTTACAGCTTTCATAGTTATTCTATTGTTTTATGTGTGTTTGTCAACTGACCTGAAGAACCGAATATGGAGGAAAACGAGTGTTCAGGTCTTAACAAACTAACTTATCGCCAATATTTGATAGTTTTTTTATTAAATCTTGCTTTAAATAGAGCAGGCGAAAACGCCCCGTATTGGAAACCGGCTCGCCCCGGCGTTTATGCCCCTCCCGCCGCCCATAACATCATCACCTGAATACGTTCACATAGGAACCTACGTGGAACAGTGTTTTTCCAATAAACGACTTCGACGGCGGGTCGAGGGAAAGGGGGGGCATCGTGAAAGAGACAACACCGGGAAAAAGCTCGCGGATGTCCAGAAGCGAGCTGACGATGGTCACGGGCACCCATGAGGCGATTCCCGCGTAACCGCCCCGGCTCACGTGTCCGCTCAACGTGTGGCGCGTCCCGGTCTGCATGAGCACTTCAGGCTGGTACCCGGGCAGCGCTTCCCAGAACGCGCCGCCGGTATCCTGCCCGCGCGCCTGCGTGGTGAATTCGAGAATGGCTGTGACGGCTCGCTTCCACGTTTCGTCGCCCGTCAGCTTCCACAGCCGAAGAAGATCCGGGCATAGAGCCACGCCGTACCAGTCGAGGTGCTGGCAGGACGTGTAACCGCAAGTGCCGCCCTGTGTCCGGAAACCCATTTTTCCCAGCGGACTCGTCGCGGAAAACGCCGCGTCGTAGCAGAAAACGCCGGAAAGGAGGAATTCAGCCGCTCCAACGGCGGCATCAAGGCAGCTCTTCTCGCCCGTTTCGTCGTGGAGCGATAAAAAAGCCCGCAGGCAGGCGTGGGCAGCCGCACGCGAAGGTTCCCCGGCGCCGAGCGAGGGATCGGAATACATCCTCCGGCGGGCTTCCTCCAGCAGAAACGCTCCCGCGAGACGGGCGGCTTCGAGGCACTCCTGCGCCCCGGTCTCGCGGTAAAACTCCACCAGAAAATGCGCCGCGAACGCCGTCTGGAGCGAGCCTTGCTCGTCGTCGGGATGCTCGTGCGGGGGCACGACGCGGAAGGCGCCGCTCTTCATCTGGTTGCGCACAAGCAACTCCGCCGCGTTCCTCGCGTAGAGCATCCAGCGCGGGTTGTGATCGCGGCTCTCCTTCGTGCGGCTGTGAAACCGCACGTAAAACGCCGCGACCTCGCTGACGCACCGCAGGAAAAGGGGGTGCGGCTTTGCATCGTTTCCGCACGTCCACCTGCGCGCGCCCAGACGGTACGAGGTCCGGAACGCGCCCGGCTGCTCGCCGCCCGCGAGAAAAAAGTCGGCGACGTCGAGGGCGATCCGCTTCAGCGGACGCGACCCCGACTCGACCGCCGCGCGGTACAGCGCCAGCGCCGCCTCGAGGTTGCCGCCGCGAAGACCGCCGTTCAGCACCGCCTTGAGAGGAAAAAGGCTCCGCGATATCGTCTCGACGAACCCGATGGCGTCCGCTCTCTCGATGAAGAAATGGTGCACGAGATGGAGAATCTTCTCGTCAACGTACCGGCTCCAGTCAACTTCCAGCCTGGGAGGAATGGACAGCGTTTCCCACGCTTTCTCAATGAAATCGCGCGCGGACGACGGAGCCGCGGCGCCGTGCGCGAGGTAAAAGCCGCGCTCCATCGTCAGCAGACCGTCCACGGACCAGTACGCCTTCCTTTCAGTGCGCGGGAGAAGCCCCGGCAGCCGGAGCCCCCGGTAGGGCGGGGTCTCGCTGCCCGGAACGAATACCGTAAGCTCCGTGAACTCGCCCTCGGAGAAGGTATAGACCGAGCCGACCTGGTCCGGAGCGGGAGCGGGACCGGCGAAAAGAGCAAAATAACTTTCGCCGTCCCGGACAAACGAGGCGGCGGGAACCGACGCGCGGTCCTCGAGAAATGACAGTCCCGACTCCGTCCCCTTCCTTTTCGCTTCGGGAAAAAACCCGTTGCCGTCGTACATCACGGACGGAACCATCCAGGCGGCAGGAACAAGGCGCACCAGCACCGTGAACTGGAGGCGCACATCGGCGGCGGCCTTGAGGTTCCACTTCCTGCGTACCGTGAGTAATCCGTCGGAGTACTGGAACCGGTCCACGACCGCGGACTCGCCGAAAAGCGCCGTGACAACCGGAAAATCAACCTCCACCGAATCGGCGAACCGCGCCTCGCCGTCCTCGCAATACTGATACGGGACAACGACCTCCGGCGCGCCCGGAAGCCTCAACGTCAGAAGGTGCTTGTAAACCGCAAACCCGATCATCGTTGCAGCCCTTCGGGAACTCTTTCAAAACGCACGAACAAAACCACTCACCCGGACGGAACCCGCCCCCCATCACAGCCTGAACAGAGAGGCTGCCAGCAAAAGGAGCCTGAGCTTGAGCGGGAACGGCTTGATCAGTATCCATCCACTGGAATAAGCCCTCGCGAGAGCCGAGAGGGGCTTCGGGTGCGTCACGATGTGTCGAAAAGCTCGTTCGTCCATGAAAAACGAAGCCGTCGGGGCGTAGAAGGCGGCGGCGGCGGCGCGATTGAGGCGGCGGACCTTATGCTCGAGGGAAACGCCCCGCAGAGAAAGAGGCTCGAAAGCGTCGGTGGTGGAAACAAGCGTTACTTCG
>JBFMFE010000071.1:0-9266 GCA_040752295.1 bacterium | reverse complement strand
CGCCGCCGTGAAATCCTCCGCCGTCTTCACGGGGGACGCGAACTCCGTCCAGCACGTCATGAACTGCTCGCGCGCGTGCGCGTCGGAGCCGCCCGTCAGCGGCTTGTTGTACTCCATCGCCAGCCTCTCCACGCCCCGCGCGTACTCGGCGGCGTCCACGCCCATGTGCATCTGTCCCGTGAGCATACGCGCGTTGTAAAGCTCCACCGCGTCCACGTGTTCCATGACGTAGCGCACCTGCGGACTGTCCGCGGACGGCGCCGTCCAGCCCAAGGGCGAGGTCCCCCTCGGATGCGCCCACACTATCGCCGCCCCGGCGTGCCCGTCGCGCAGCTCCGACACGCTCCGGGCGTACAGCGTCAGACCCCGTATGTACTCCCCGTCGGGACAGAACACGAGGAAATCTCCCTCGCGCGTCGTCACCTCCACGCCGTAAATCACACCCACGCCCGCAAGCCTCCGCCCCAGTTCCTCGCACCCCTCCGCCGTGCCGTGGTCCGTCACCGTCACCCACTCCATGCCGCGCCGCTCGACCTCGCGCGCAAGCTCCTCGACGGAAAAGTCGCTGCACTTCGAAAACCGCGTGTGCAGATGGATGTCTATCCTCATCGAATCCGCCGTCCGTGTTTCCCCCCTCCCCTGCCCGTGCCCGTGCCCGTAGGGACCAATTCGGCTATCCTCATTTCCCCCACAGCGCCTTTTCCGCCAGTTCCGCTATGTGAGACGGGTTCTTTCCCACCGGCACACCCGCTTCCCTCATCGCAT
The DNA here is from genome assembly GCA_040752295.1 of bacterium. GTDB lineage: Bacteria > UBP15 > UBA6099 > UBA6099 > JBFMBQ01 > JBFMFE01. The sequence goes on along the minus strand of JBFMFE010000071.1, from coordinate 8,501 downwards.
TCAGCTTGGATTCCGCCGTGCCTTTGCCGCCGGAGATTATCGCGCCCGCGTGCCCCATCCGCTTGCCCTCCGGCGCCGTCAGACCCGATATGAAACCCACAACCGGCTTGGTCATGTCCGGTATGTACCCGCACGCCATCTCCTCGTCGCTTCCGCCGATCTCCCCGATCAGCACCACCGCACCCGTCTCGGGGTCCTCCTCGAACATGCGCAGCAGGTCCACAAACGGCGTCCCGATGATCGGGTCCCCCCCCACCCCCACGCACGACGACTGCCCCAGCCCGCGTTCCGTCAGCTCGTTCACCACCTCGTACGTCAGCGTCCCGCTTCGCGAGACCACGCCCACGGGACCCTTCATGAAAATCTCCCCCGGCATTATGCCCAGATTGCACTTTCCCGGCGACGTCACCCCCGGACAGTTCGGACCGATGAGTGTCGTCCCCGACGCCTCCGCGGCGCGCACGATCTTCAGCATGTCCAGCGCAGGTATCCCCTCCGTTATCGCAACCACAAGCCTTATCCCGGCGTCAATCGCCTCGAGCATCGCGTCCGCCGCAAGCGCCGGCGGAACGAACACCACCGACGCGTCCGCGCCCGTCCGCCGCACCGCCTCGCTCACGGTGTTGAACACCGGCGCACCCGCCGCCTCCTGCCCCCCCTTTCCGGGCGTCACACCCGCCACCACCTTCGTCCCGTACTCCACCATCCGCTCCGCGTGGAACCGCCCCTCGCGCCCCGTTATCCCCTGCACCACCACCCTTGTGTTCTCATCCGCCAGTATGCTCATATCTGTCCCGGACTTTCCCCCCCCTTTTCTTAACTTCGATATTCTTCATTGATTCCGGCGCAAAAAGTCAAAAACATCAAATTCGGCGGCGGCATACGGAGATGCCTGTCTGCCGCACAGGCAGGCCGCCCTACAAAAAACCGCATAAAATCTTCTGTTTTTATTATCGAGAGATGTAGGGCGCGGTCTCCCTGCCTGCGCCTGCCTGTGCCGCCTGCCTGGCTGGCAGACAGGCCTGCCTGGCTGGCAGACAGGTTGGCACCTGTCTGCGTGCGGGCACGCACAGGCAGGCGGCGGACAGGCCGCGGAACAAAACGGCGCGGCAGGCAGGCGTACTGCGCCGAAAAGGGTTTTTGCGCCGGAATCTTCATTGGTAATTCCACATTCTGCATTATTTTGCATTCGTATTTGTTAACCCACCCGCCTTCCCCCCCCCGCCTTCCCGTTTTATTCATACGCGGTTGATTTTACTGCAGGTGGGAGTTGATTTCAACGCTGTCTGAGTAATTCAGGGTTAAAGGATGGGGTCGGCTTGTCCCCGCAAGAGCGCGGGACATCAGGCGGGGCTTTCGTCCGGGGGGCGGGTTTTCCAGCGTTTGTGTACCCACATCCAGTGGTCGGGGTGTTGGCGGACGGCTTTTTCGATGGCTTTGACGTATGCCTGTGTGTAGAGAAGGACGTCGCCTGCGGGGTCGCCGGTGGGGGTGATTGCGAGTGGGGGGAAGACGACGGCGCGGTGTTTTTCGTAGCCTTCGCGGACGGCGAAGATGGGGATGACGGGTGCGCCGGTTTTCACGGCGAAGAGTCCCGGACCCTTGAACGACGAGGCGGGCTTGCCGAAGAAGTCCACGAAGAGGCCGGCGACGCCGGCGTTCTGGTCGGCGACGAGACCGATGAGTTCGTTATTGTTCAGGCATGAGACGATGCGCTCGTAGAGCGGGACGCCGCGCGGGATGATACGGGTTCCGCGGCTGGTTCTCAGTTCGACAACGACGTCGTTGATGAGGCTGTCGTCCTGATCGCGTCCCACGGCGGTGAGGGGGGTGCCCATCGCCGAGAGGCGCGCGGCGAGGAGTTCCCAGTTGCCGAAGTGAGCACTGACCACGATAGTTCCCCTTCCGTTTTCGACGGCGCGGCGGAGGTGTTCCTCACCTTCCATCTTCATCATGCGTATGACGTCGTCGTCGGTGAAGCGCGGGAAGCGTATGAACTCGAAGCTGCTGAGGATCATACCGCGGTAGGATGAGACGGCGGTGTTTCTTTTCCAGGGGCGCGGGAATTCGTCGCCGAATGCGGTGTCGAGGTTTTCGAGGATGGTTTTTCTGTGAGCCGGCATGAGGAGGTAGGCAAGCCACGCGAGGGCGTTCGCGAGGGGGACGTGGAGCGCGCGGGGTACGAACCATATGCCGTGGTAGAAGAGCCTGAAGACGAGCCTCACGAGGAAATATTTCAGTCTGATAAGGATTTTCAGCGTCATTGCGGTCGTCCGTTCGCGCCGGCGCCCTGGCAGCAGGGGGAGGTCAGTTGTAAGGTTCCCAGAACGGGCATTCCTTTTCCGTTCGAAGGTGTATAGAGCCTGGTACGTGGAAGAGGTAGTTTTCCTTGACCTTCCATCCGAGGAGGCGGCAGGCGGAGAGCATGTATTTGAGGTCTTCGATCCTTGCGACGTCGTAGCCTTCCTCGAGGACTTCGAAATGGAGGCAGTTGGCGCAGGTTCTGATTTTCGGGTCGGGCTGGAGTTGCCGTGGGGCTTTTCTTTTTTTCAAGGTTTGACCTTCACTTTTCCGCGTTGTTCGGTTCGAGATGTTTGCGGAGGAAATCGAGGACGAGTGACCATGCGCGGTCCGCCTCGCGCATTTCGGCAGGGGAGTGGAGTTCTGGATTGAGGTAGAAGAGGAAGCCGTGACCGACGTTGGGGATGACGTGGAATTCGTAGTTTTTGCCGTGTTTTTTGAGTTTTTCCGCGAGTTCCGTTCCCTGCGCCGGTGGGACGACGTCGTCCTTTTCGCCGTAGAGCAGGAGGAGCGGGGCGGAGAAATCCGCCGCGAAGAGGACCGGGGAGCGCACCCTGAAGGCTTCGGGCTTGTCGTCGGGACCGGCGCCGTAGACTTTGAGGGAGAGGGGGTCGGAGACGTCCTTGCCGGATTCGAGGTTGTAGCGGTACCAGGATACGGCGTTTGTGACGCCGTAGGCGGCGACGGCGGCGCGGAGAATTTCCGGGGAGCGCGCCGCGGCGAGGAGAGTGACGAGTGCGCCGTGGCTCGTGCCCGCCATGGCGATGCGGTCGGGGTCAACGTAAGGGAGTCGTGCGGCGAGCTTCATGGCGTTGAGTGCGTCGTCCACCTCGCCCGCCGCCACTTCTATTTCGCCCTCGGAGCCGTCCTCGCCGCGATAGCTGGGCGCGACGACGACGTAGCCGGCGCCGGCGAGTTCGGCGCAGCGGACGATGAGGGGTTGAGGTATGCCGGAGACGCCGCCGTGGTTGAAGACGACGGCGGGGCGGCGTTCACCCCGGGGGATTCCCTCGGGGACGAAGAGTCTGCCTTTGACTATGAGTCCGCCGCTGTTGTATGAGACGAGGTAGGCGGTGTGGCGGGGGGTTTTTTCGGCGATGGAGATTGAGACGAGGGCGCCGTCCCGCGGCGGCGCGCCGCGCGCGTCGGGACCGGCGGTGATCACAAGTCCCGCGGGCAGCGCCGTTGCGGCAGGGACGAGGCACAGCCACGCGGCGGAGAGGGCAATGAGGTGGCGTGAGATTCGAGGAGAGGCGGTTTTATCGTGGTTCATAGCTGGAGGTCGGCGGCGGAGGCGGTTTATCCTGTTATTCATCCGGGGAAGTCAGCCGGGTCCGTTCGCGGTGAGACCTTTGCGCCTCTCGTAACCGTTCAGCTGAGTGAAGCATTAAAAGAGAAACGTGGAATCTGAAGCGGCGAACGTCCAATGTAGAAGCGAATAATTTCGTTCGGAATTTCAGATTGGAAACTCCACATTCATCATTCATCTTTTTCGATCCTTTCATTCCCGCCGCTTGAGTTCGGCAGAGTGTTGCCGCCCCTCAATATTTTCGATATTTCCGCGGTGAGGGACAACATTTTTTCGGAGAGCGGCGCGTCGAGGGAGCCAGCGCCGCAGCTCGGGGTGAGGAGGCACGATTCGAAGAGCAGGGTTTCCTTTACTCCCTTTCTGGTGAGGAAGCGGAAACCTTCGCGGAGGAGTGTTATGAGTGAGTCCGCGTTTTCCCCGCGGACGGAGTTCGAGGAGGGGACGATGCCCCAGGCGAGAATGCCTCCGCGTTCGAGGAAACCGCCGACCTCGCGCGGATAGAGCGAGAGGGACTGTGCGTAGTCGTAGGCGTCGAAGTTGATGACGTCGGTCTTCGTGCGCGCAAGGAGCGCCCAGTTGGTGTTGCCGCAGCAGTGGATTCCCGCCGCCGCGCCGGCGTCGTGAATCCCGTCAATCACCTCGTCGAGGTTCCGCGCCACGGTGTCCTCGTCGAGGCTCACGAAGGAGGCGCCGATGGACTGGAGGTAAGGCTCGTCAATGAAGATGATGACGGTGGGGCACAGCATCTTGAGGGCGGCGGTTTGCCACCGCGCCTTTCTCTCGAGGGACTTCACGAGGACGTCCCTGAACTGGACGTCGTAATAGCACGCCCTGCCGTCGGCGCCGGGCGCGGTAAGCCCCCAGGTGACGGGACCGGTGGTGTGTCCCTTGACGGCGAAGCGGTCTTTGGGGGATTCACGCATCCTGCGGATGAACTCGTGGAGACCCGCGGCGTATTCCGGCGATATCGAGAAGGGTTCGAGGTGTTGCGCCATATAAGTTTCGTAGAAGCGCTCCATGTGTTCGATGAGCGATTCGTCGTTTTTCACCCACGTTTTTTCGGCTTCGGCGTCCACGACCGCGCCCGGAATGCCCTCGCTGTACTGTGGGATCATCCCCTCGAGGTAGCTTCTTTTGGGGAGTTGCGGCCAGAAGGGGATGTCGGCGAAGCGGGCGAGGAGTGAATCGAGGGCGGTCGCGGGGTTTTCGTGGGGGAGGCTTCCGACTGCCGTCGCCCTGCACTCGGGTTTCGGGATCAAATCGCACCGCATCCTTTCACAGACAATATTTTAATCATGATCGCCGCGCAGAAAACAGTGACCGCGAACCGCCGTGGGGAGCGATGAATATCGGACGCGCGTAAAGTGGATTCCCGCTCCCCGTTTTCACGGGGACGGGTTTCGCGGGAACGACGGGCATGTGAAATATTTATTGCTCCGGGTAATAATAAGTGCGATGAGGCGTGTTCTGCGCGTGGCGGTGATACAGTTCGCGAGGGAACGGTTTGAGCCGGAGAGGAACTTCCGGCGGATGAGGGAATGGGTGGCGCGTGTGGAGGAGGCGGACGTGGTGTTCATGCCGGAGGCGTGGGTTGTGGCGACGCGGATTGACGAGGGAAGGGAGAGTGAGCTTGTGGCGGAGTACGGGGTGATTGCGGCGTCGCGAGGGTTCGCGGTGATCACGGGAGGGCTTTTCGTCGAGCGCGGGGGGCGCGTGAGGGACGTGTGCCACGTCATCGGGAGCGACGGGAAGTTGAAGGGGACGGCGGAGAAGATATTTCCGTCGTTTCCGATGGGGGAGAGGAATTACTGCGAGGCGGGCGACCGGCTGCCCGTTTTCGAGATCGGGGCGGCGAAGGCTGGGATTCTCGTGTGCGTGGACATGCTGTACCCGGAGTTGTGCCGGTCGCTCGCGCGGCGCGGGGCGGAGGTGATATTCAATCCGTCGAACATACCGGAGATGAGACTGCCCCTGTGGCATTCGTTGGTCGCCGCGCGGGCGGCTGAGAACACGGTGTACGTGGTGTTTGCGTCGAACACGGGGACCGAGTACCCGGACGGGCGGGCGGTGAGCGGCGGGAGCGTTGTCGCCGCGCCGTGGGGGGACATACTGATCAAAGGGGGCAGGCGCGAGAGGATAGTGTACGCGGAGATAGACCTGTCGCAGGTCGCCGAGACGAGGAAGAGGTGGCGGTACCTGGAGGACATCGGCGGGGTGCGCGTCGGGAAAACGGGAAAAGTGACGAGGGCGAAGAGATGATAGAGAGAGCGCGCAGGCGGGTCGGGTACGCCGCGGGATGTGTATTGTGCGCCGCCGCGGCGTGGGCGCCGGCGTGGTCTTTCCCTGCGGAGGGGACGATCAAGGCGAGCGGGTACGCGCCGGCGCTTGTGGAGGGGGGTGTGCCGTATCCGACGGACGCGGCGGAGACGTCGTACGAGAGGGTGACGCTGGACGGGGAATGGTTTTTCGCTCCCGACCCGGAGGACAGAGGGGTTCGCGATGGATGGTACGCGCCCGGGCGAGGGTTCGAGGGTTGGCGTAGGCAGGATGTACCCGGGACGTGGAACGCGGCGTTCGAGGACCTTTTCAGGTACGAGGGGGCGGGGTGGTACGCGCGGGAGTTCGAGACGCCGTCGGGTCTGGAGGGGAAGTGGGCGCGGCTCGCGGTGCGCGGGGCTTTTTTAGAGTCGCGGGTGTGGTTCAACGGGCGCGAGGCGGGGTCGCATTCGGGGGGCTACACACCGGCGTATTACGAGATCGGAGGGTGGGTTCCGGGTGGGATGAACCGGGTCGTGTTGCGCGTGGACAACAGGATTACGGAGGCGACGGTTCCGTCCGCGACGACGTCACACGGCGGGGACCACGGGTGGTATCCGTGGGGCGGGCTTCACCGCGGGGTGTACGTTGAGATTGTGCCGGAGGTTTACATTTTCAAGGCGGATATAAGGACGGAGCCCGAGGTGGAGGGCGGGGCGGCGCGCGTGAGTGCGTACTTGGGCGTACAGAACCGGGGAGAGAGGGACGCGGAGTGCGAGTTGAGCGGTGAGATCACGGCGGCGGCGGGGCGGACGGCGGCGGTTTTTCCGGCGTACGGGTTCGTCGCGCCCGGCGGGGGGAAGCTGGTGTTTTTAGAACTGGACGCGGCGCTGGAGGAGGCGCGTTTGTGGGAGGCGGGGGGTTCGGGGCGCCTGTACACGTTGAGGCTGTGGCTTTCGTCGTGCGGAGCGGAGTCGCGGGCGGCGTACACGTTCGGCATACGGGAGTTTGAAATAAGGGGCGAGGAGATATACCTGAACGGGAGGAGACATTTTCTGCGTGGTATGAACCGGCATGAGGACGCGCCGGTGACGGGGCAGACGCAGACGCTGGAGCGGATGGAGGGCGACGTCGCTCTTTTGAAGGAGCTTGGGGTGAACCACGTGCGACCGGGGCACTACCCGTGCGACGCCAGGTTTCTGGACCTGCTGGACGCGGCGGGGATAACGGTGGTGGAGGAGATTCCGGCGTACCAGACGCCCGGAGCGCTGATGAGCGATCCGCGCGTGGCGGAAAAGGCGGAGAGGCAGCTCATCGAGATGATCGAGCGGGACAGGAACCACCCGTCGGTGATCGGTTGGTCGCTCGCCAACGAGGTTCACACGTTCGAGCCTGCGGCGCGCGGATTCATCGAGGGGCTGCACGAGACGGCGAAGAGATGGGACCCCGGGCGGTTCACGACGACGGAGATAGCGGTGATGCCTTACGGGGCGCCGGATCACGTGTCGGACGTGGTGGACGTGGTGTCGCTGAACGAGTATTTCGGGTGGTATTACGGCACGATAGACGCGCTCGGCGGATTTTTAGACCGTTATCACCGGAGGTTCGCGGGAAAGCCGTTCATAATATCGGAGTTCGGAGCGGGGACGGTTCTGGGGAGGCACGTTGAGAAAGTGAAGAGGGAACCGCACACCGACCATTCGTACTCGGAGGAGTTCCAGGAGGAATTTTACCGGCGTCAGTTCGGGATCATACTCGGCAAGCCCTACGTCGCGGGGACGATGCCGTGGGTGTTCGCGGATTTCCACATGGAGTGGACGCCGACGACGGGCAGTCCGCACCCGGCGAAATGGATGAACCTGAAGGGGCTTGTGACGCTCGAGAGGGAGAAGAAGAAGGCGTTTTACGCAGTGAAGGAGATTTACGGTGGGCTGAAGGAGAGATACGAAGGGGGCGGGACGTAGGGAATGGGCGGGAGGATTTACGACGAGGCGCCTGTGTTCTGTTTCACGTCGGACGTGGACTGGGCGTCCGATGACGTCTGGAAATCCCTGCATCGGCTTTTCGTGGGATACGGAATAAAGCCCACGTATTTCATAACGCACGGTTCCGGGTTTCTGGAGGGTTTGAAGCGGGAGGGCGGCGCCGGACTGGGAATACATCCCAATTTTGCGCCGGGGAGCAGCCAGGGAGAGACGCTGGAAGAGATAATTGACTATTGTTTATCGCTCGTGCCCGGCGCGCGGGCGGCGCGAAGTCATCAATACTACGACGAGAACGCCGTTTCCTACATGCTGTACGAGAAGGGGATACGGTTCGACTCGAGCGTCTGCACGCGGGTTGAGCCGGGGATAAAGCCGCTGACGTTGAATTCGGGGATCGTTCGAATCCCCGTTTTCTGGGAGGACGGGAGCTATTCCGAGTACGCGAGCGACTGGAAGTTGAACACGTTGAAGCCGCGGATCGAAACGTGCGGCATCAAGACGTTCGACCTGCATCCGATGAACGTAGTTCTGAACGTTCCGGACAGACCGTTCTATCACCGCCTGAAGGAGGATTTTCCGGGGGAGAAATGGTCGGAGCTTACGCGGGATCAGATCGAGACGCTGCGGTTCCGCGGGCGCGGGCCGCTGAC
>JBFMFE010000070.1:0-9741 GCA_040752295.1 bacterium | reverse complement strand
CGCTCAGCCGCCTCGCCGGGGAAAAGATAAAACGTCTCAAATCCGCGCCTGCGTCCCGGCGCGGCGGGCACGGGGAAAACGGCGATGACGGGGGATAGCGGCGGCGCGCGGACCGTGAACGTACGGCTCGTCGTCCAGTACGACGGCACCCTGTTTCACGGCTTCCAGAAGCAGCCCGGCGTCCGTACCGTTCAGGAAACCCTCGAAGAGGCGCTTCGCGCGCTTCTGGGCGAGCCCGTGCGCGTCACGGGCGCGAGCCGCACCGACGCCGGAGTCCACGCGCTGGGTCAGTCCGTCAACTTCACCGCCGCAGTCCCCGCAATCCCGCCTTCGCGCATCGCTCCCGCGCTCGCGCGGTTCCTCCCGCGCGACCTCGCCGCGGTCTCTTCCGCGGAAGCGCCGCCGGATTTCAACGCAAGGTTCCACGCCCGGCGCAAGACCTACCGCTACGTGTGCTACCGCTCGCTGCGCCCCGTCCCCTTCCTGCGAAACCACGCTCTGAACGTCCGCCCCGGCACAAAAACGGCGCCCATGCGCGTGGGCTGCGCGCACGTCGTCGGCGAACACGACTTCTCGGCGTTCCGCAGCCGCGGCGGCGAGGACGACGACGGGAGCGCCGTCCGTACGATCTACGACTTTTCAATCGAGGAGAAAGACCCCTTCATCGTTTTCACCGTCGAAGGCTCCGGGTTTCTTTACCGCATGGTGCGGACGATGGTGGGAACCCTGCTGGAGGTGGGGCTGGGGCGCAGAGCGCCGGGCGACCTGAAGCGGATAATCGAGAGCCGCGAGCGCTCATCGGCGGGACCGGCGGCGCCGCCGCATGGACTATATCTTATAAGGGTTGAGTATTGATTCAGTGCGGCGGAAAGCTTTTGGGCACGGGCAGGGGCACGGGCACGGGCACGGGCAGGGGCGGTCTTTGGCGACTTGCTGGCGGGTTAACGAAAGCGAATGCGCGAACGCAGAATGTAGAATGTCCAATGTAGAATGTCGAAGTAAGAAAAACAAAAAAGGTCGGGCACGGGCAGGGGCACGGGCACGGGCAGGGGCAGGGGCGGTCTTTGGCGTCTTTCTGGCGGGTTAACTAAAGCGAATGCGCGAACGCAGAATGTAGAATGTCCAATGTAGAATGTCGAAGTAGGAAAAACAAAAAAGGTCGGGCACGGGCACGGGCACGGGCAGGGGCACGGGCAGGTTTATTTTTTTTCGCGAAACAGGCGGGTGATTGTTTCGTTCATGGTTGTTTGCCCATCGCCTTCAGGCGCGCGCGCGCCGTGTCCGCGGCGGGATTGAACTCGTTCGCCTCGACGGCTTTCCTGTACCACTCTTCGGCTTTGACGGGATCGTTCCACCGCCGCGCGTAGATGTCGCCGACGGCGACGTACGAACTCGACGCGTCGGGGCGCGCCTGTATCGAACGCTTGTAGTACGTCATCGCGCTTTCGTAGTCGCCCGCCCTCTCGTGCACCTCCGCAGCCTGTACCTGGACGTCGAAATCCTGGAGGCGGAGGTCGGAAGCGGTCTTGAAAAACGGCGCCGCTTCCGCCCACTTGCGCTTCAGCACCAGTATTTCCCCGATCCGCATGTTCAGCGCAACGTCGCTCCCGTAGCGCTCGTCCAGTCCGTGAGCTTCCCGCAGAAGCCTGAGGGCGTCCCCGAACCTGCCTTTTTCGAACCTGTCGTTGCCGACGAACACGAGCGCCGAGGCGAGACGCTTCACCGTTTCAACGTCTCCGGGATAGCTCTCCATGTATTTTCTGTAGTGCTCCACCGCCGTCCAGAAGTTCCTGCCGAAATAGTGAAGGTCGCCCAGCGCCCTGTACACGTTCGGATAATCGGGATAATCGTCCTTCACCTTGCGGAACACCGCGAACGCCTCGGCGATGCGCTTCTCCTTCCAGTACGTTACGCCCAGCTTCATACGGCAGTTCAGAGGCGGGACCGCAAGCCCGGCGCACGCCTCGTAGCTCGCGAGCGCTTTCTCTCTCTTTCCAGCCATTTCCCACGCGGTTCCCGCGAGCAGATGCCACTGCCCGGGAAAAAAACGGTTCAGAACCAGAACCCCGGCGCCCACGACCGCGGCGAGCGCCAGCGCCGACACGGGCGCAGCGGGAAGGTGTACCGACAGCCGCCGCCCCGCCCCCGGAAAAACCATCGTGCACACGAGTATCCACAGCCCCCCCGCGACGGGAAACACGACGCCCGCGCCGCAATAGCTCATCAGAAACGCCCATCCCGAAAGCGGCGTCCCGCCGCCGGCGACCGCCGCCGGCGCCGCTTTGCGCCCCAGGAAAAGGTCCACCTTCTCGTACCCGCGGTCAATCTCCTCCACTGCCGCCCGCAGCGCTTCAGCGTGTCCGGCGGGGTTCATGAGCGACTCGTTCCACGTCCGCACGCCGGAGTAGACGCCGAGCAGCCCCGCGGCGACGCAGCAGAACGCCGCAGTCTGCAACAGCGGGATAAGGCGCGTCTCACGGACGGCTTCCCTGACGCAGACGGCGATGAGAACGATCAGCGCCGCGCCCACCGAGAGCAGCGGAACGTCCGCCGTGCCGGCGGCAAGGTACGAGACCGGCACTCTCAACGCCCACAGCGCCCTGTCCCCGACCCTGACCCACGGCAGCGAAAGCGACGGCGCCGCCAGAAGCGCCCCGGCTAAAAACCACCACCGGGGCGTTTTCCACCGGGGCGGCGGTTCGTACCACGCCTCCGCGCCCGCGCCCCCGCCGGCTTCCCGTGGAACTTCCAGATACTGCTGGATTTCTCTTTTGATTTCTTCGACCGACGGTTTTTTAGCGCCGCCGGCTGCGGGCGCGCCGGCGCCCGCGCCTCCGGAAACGGGCGCTCCGCAGTTCGTACAGAACCTCTTGCCCTCGGGAACCTCGTTTCCGCACTCGCCGCACTTCATGGTCTCAATACCGCCGCCGGATTAAAACAGGAGCAGACGTTTCAAAATAACGGCAGTGAAACTGGGTGACGGGCGCATCCGGTGATTTCGCGTCGAGTCCGTGAAAAGTGTACGGGCAACCCCGCCCCTTGTCAAGAATTCGGCGCACGAAGATTCCGGGGCAGCTTCTGCCGCCGCGCCGGGAACGTATAATCGAATTGTTCACGCTGTTTGTATGATTCGGGCTGACCGGATTATTCATGCTTCACGAGTAATCCGGGGTATAATAAGCCCGTGGGCAGAACGCGCCGTAAAACGGAAAAGGCGAACGGCGTCCCCGCCCGGGACCGCGGCGAACAGCAGCCCGATTTCATACGCGCCATCGTCGCCGATGACGTTAAAACCGGAAGGCGGGGCGGTCGCGTGGTCACGCGCTTCCCGCCGGAGCCGAACGGCTACCTCCACATCGGTCACGCTAAAAGCATCTGCCTCAACTTCGGCATCGCACTCGAAAACAACGGCGTGTGCCATCTCAGGTTCGACGACACCAATCCAACGACGGAAGAGCGCGAGTACGTCGAATCCATCAAACGCGACGTCCGGTGGCTCGGCTTCGACTGGGGAGAGCACGAGTACTACGCCTCCGACTACTTCGACCAGCTCTGCGAATGGGCGGTGCAGCTAATAAAAGACGGCAGAGCCTACGTCTGCGACCTCACGCCCGACCAGATACGGGAATACAGGGGCACGCTCACGCAGCCGGGGAGGGAAAGTCCGTTCCGCAACCGCTCCGTCGAGGAGAACCTCGAGCTTTTCGAACGTATGAAAAAAGGCGAATTCGAGGAAGGCTCGCGGGTCCTGCGCGCGAAAATAGACATGGCGTCGCCGAACATCAACATGCGCGACCCCGTCATGTACCGCATCGTCAATGCCCCCCACCACCGCACCGGAGACAAATGGCGCATCTACGCCTCGTACGACTACGCCCACGGACAATCGGACTCCATCGAAAGGATCACCCACTCCATCTGCACGCTCGAGTTCGAGGACCACCGCCCGCTCTACGACTGGTTCCTCGACCAGCTCGGCGTCTATCACCCGCGCCAGATTGAGTTCGCCCGCCTGAACCTCACCTGGACGGTCATGAGCAAGCGCAGGCTCAGCGCGCTCGTCGAGGAGGGACACGTCAGCGGATGGGACGACCCCCGTATGCCCACGCTCGCGGGACTGAGAAGGCGCGGCTTCACACCCGAGTCCATTCGCGACTTCTGCTCGCGAATCGGCGTCTCGAAGGCGGAAAACATCGTCCAGTACGAGTACCTCGAACACTGCCTCCGCGAGGACCTCAACAGGCGCGCTCCGCGCGTCATGGCGGTGCTCGACCCCCTGAAAGTCGTGATCGAAAACTACCCCGAAGACGCCGCGGAGGAACTCGACGCCGTGAACAACCCGGAAGACCCCTCGATGGGGACAAGGAAAATCCCATTCTCGAAAGTCCTCTACATCGAGAGGGAAGACTTCATGGAAGACCCGCCGGAGGAGTTCTTCAGGCTCGCACCCGGACGCGAGGTCCGCCTGCGCTACGCCTACTACGTCCGCTGCACGGGCGTGGTGAGGGACCCCTCCACGGGCGAGGTCGTCGAGCTGCGGTGCACGTACGACCCCGCAACGAGGGGCGGCGGCGCCCCCGACGGAAGAAAGGTCAAAGCCACGCTGCACTGGGTCTCCGCCCCCCACGCCGTCGAGGCGGAAGTGAGACTCTACGACCGCCTGTTCACGAAGGAGAACCCGCTCGAGGTGGAAGAGGGCGCCGACTGGCGCGACTGCATCAACCCGCGCTCTCTTCAGACGCTCGCAGGGTGCAGGGTCGAGCCGTCCCTCGCGAACGCCGTTCCGGGCAGCCGCTTCCAGTTCGAGCGCAAAGGTTACTTCTGCGCCGACCCGGATTCCCTGCCCGGAAAACCTGTCTTCAACAGAACCGCGACACTGCGCGACAGGTGGGCGAAGGTACGCGAAACCATCGGATTCAACAAGGACTCCAAAGCGACCCGCGGGGATAAAACGCATTAGTGCATTTTTTGAGCAGACGCGTTCATTTTTATTAAATTCGCAATAAATTAAATAAATAAAAGTTAAAACAAAAAAGTTATAGAAAAGACATTTTATTTTCGATTTTTTGTCTGTAGAAGGTAATATAGACTGTTAATTGCTTAATTTAAGGTATTGACAACAACTGCTGTATCGGTTAAAGTTTACTAAAATGATAAATATAATGATATTAATGTTATTTGTATGAGTTCCAGATTCATGCACCAGTCGCGCTTCGTGGCGGACTTCTAAAAATGCGTAAAGGATGGTCCGCTCCGGCGGGGGCGCGGCGACTGTAAAACGCACGGCAGGAGGCAGGACATGGAAACCGCTGTGAAATACGTCGAACCTTTCGAAAAGAGATTCGGCGCGCTGACCGTCAGGCTCCGGCAGGGCGACCTGACGGCGCTCGACGTGGACGCCTTCGTGTTCTACGCGAGGGAAGACCTTGCGCTCGGCACCGGGTACGGAACCGCAATCCAGATGCGAGGCGGAGCGGCGGTGAAGAAGGAACTCGAAAAGATCGGCTCGATCGGCATGGGTGAAGCAGTCGTGACCGGCGCCGGGGAGATTAAAGCCGGACACATAATACACGCGTGCGGTCCGAAGTTTCAGGAGGCGGACATGGAAGCGAAGCTCCGCTCGTGCATGGAATCGTCGCTGAGAGCCGCGGCGGCGAAGGGTTTCAGAACGGTCGCTTTCCCGCCGATGGGCACGGGTTTCTACGGCGTCCCGCAGCAGATGAGCGCGAGGGTGATGATCGAGACGATAAAGTCGTTCGCCGGCTCGGCGCCGCCGGTCGAAGAGATCGTCATCTGCACCGTGGACAGGCGCGATTACGCGCCGTTCCGCGAGGTTCTCGAAAAATCGTGAGAGGTGAAATGATGCATGACGGAATCAGCCCGCTTTTGGAGTTCGCCTCGGAGAAGCTGCACGTTCTGCTGCTCGTCATGGCGGCGATTTACGCCTTCAAGATAAGCTGGGTGCTCAGGCATCCCGCCGGAAGGGAGCGCCAGGCGGGTTCGGGTTCGCCGCACACGAACGCCACGAAGGGCGCGGCGATGTCGCTGTTCAGCATCGCGATGCCCTGGACGATGGAGAGCGCGAGGAAGCACCCGTTCCTGTACGTTCAGTTCGTCGTCTTCCACGTGTGCGTCGCGACGTCCATCGCGATGACAATCGTCTTCTCGTACCTTCCGTGGCTCATCGCCTCGAAGCCCGCGGTGTTCGCGCTTCAGGCGGTTTACGCCGCGGGGTTCATCGTCGGCTGCATGCGCCTTCTGCGGAGAGCGGCGGACAGGTACGTGCGGGCGGTGAGCACGCCGGACGATTATTTCTCCCTCGGGCTGCTCGTGGTGTGGATAGCCCTGAGCTTCCTCGTGGCGGCGCAGGCGCCGGCTTTCGCGGCGGCGAAGGGGCAGTGGGACCCCGGCGCGGCGGCAGCGCCCCTGAGTGAAGCACCCGTTCTGGCTTACTATTTCATCACTTCGTTCTTCCTTCTGTACGTGCCGTTCAGCAAGATTTCGCATTACATCTACTATCCGTTCACGAGGTGGTACCTCGGAAAGACGCTCGGTCACAGGGGCGTGTATCCCGTGAGAAGATACCCGGTCCGAACCGGCGGCGCAGGCGCGTGAAACACCGGAGAGGAGAGGAGAGTGCGATGGCATCGAGGTCGAAGTCGTACAAGGCTCGGAAGCTCGTCGAGAGGATGAACCAGAAGATCAACAGGCAGGTGATGCTCTCGCTCGAGGCGTGCGTTCACTGCGGGATGTGCACGGACTCGTGCCACTACGTCCTGACGAACCCGGGCGACGTGACGTACATGCCCTCGTACAAGGCGGACAAGCTCAGGAAACTGTTCAAGTACCACAATGACTGGACGGGAAAGAGGGTTCCGTGGCTGGTCGGGGCGAGGGACGTTTTCACCGACGAGGAGCTTGAGGAGATGAAGGACATCGTGTTCGGCAGGTGCACGAACTGCCGGCGGTGTTCGCTCAACTGTCCGATGGGCGTTGACCACGCCACATTCAACCGTCTCGCCCGCGGTCTTCTGTGCTGGGTCGGCGTCATGCCGGACGGCGTGGCGGCGGTGGCGAAGGACCAGTGGGAGATAGGCAACCAGATGGGTGTACTCAGGGAGGATTACCTCGAAACGCTCGAATGGATGGAGGAAGAACTTCAGAAGGAGTACAACGACCCGGGGATAAAGATACCGGTGGACAAGCCGGGCTGCGAGGTCGTGTATTCGATCAACCCGCGCGAGATCAAGTACGACCCGCGTTCCATCGCCGAGGCGGCGGCGATCTTTCACGCCGCGGGCGAGAGCTGGACGATGCCCGGCGAGGGCTGGGACATGACGAATTTCGGGCTTTTCAACGGCGACGACGACCTTGGCGGCGCATGCGCGAGGCGCCTCTTCGACGCGGTGGAAAGGCTCGGGGGAAAAAAGCTCGTGATCTCCGAGTGCGGGCACGGCTACAGGTCAACGCGCTGCGAGGGTCCGAACTGGAGCAGGTCGGACGTGGGGTTCGAAATGGAAAGCGCGGTCGTCACGATGCTCCGGTACGTAAAAGAGGGCAGGATACGGGTGGACAGGACGAGAAACCCCGAGCCGGTCACGTTCCACGACTCGTGCAACAACGCCCGAAGCTGCGGCGTCACGGAGGAGCCGCGGGAGCTTCTGAAGCTCGTGTGCATGGATTTCCGCGAGATGTACCCGAACCGCGCCGAGAACTACTGCTGCACCGGCGGCGGCGGGGCGATGTCCATGTCCGAATACGCGCCACGCAGGCTGAAGTCGGCGAAGGTCAAAGCCGACCAGCTCAAGGCGACAGGCGCGAAGATAGTGGTCACGTCCTGCCACAACTGCGTTGACGCGCTCTTCGATCTCATCAGGCACTACAAGCTCGACATGGAAGTGAAGCAGATAGTGAACCTCGTGGCGAACGCGCTCGTTATGCCCGAAGTTCCGAAGCCGGCGGAGAGGGTGGCGGCGGAAGCCGTTCCCGCGATGGCGGCGGCGGCGGTGATGGTCGAGAAGGCGCTCGGCGAGGGCGCGGGCAGGAAGATACTGGTAATAGACGACGAACGCGACGTCAGAATCTTCCTGTCGAGAATCTTCAGGGATAAAGGCTACGAGGTGATCGAGGCGCCGGACGCCAACCAGGGAATGCGCGCGATAAGGGACGAAAAACCCGACCTCGTGACCCTCGACCTCATCATGCCGAAAAAGACCGGCATGAAGCTCTACTGGGAACTGCGCAGGGACGAGAAATACAGGGACCTGCCGGTCGTCATCGTAACCGGGTACGCAAAAGTTGACATGCCGGAGATTGACTTCGACAGGTTCCTCGCCGAGAAGGAGATTCCACAGCCGCACGGCTTCATCGAAAAACCGATTCACCCGGAGCGTATACTGGACACCGTCCGGGGCGTTCTTGTGAAGTGCGAAAGCCGGAAATGAGCGCAGCCCGCGCGCCGCGGGAAGGATCGTGACGGGGGTGACGCCCTCCATGAAGGGGGAACCCGACAGGCTCGATGTCCACGAGCTTGCGTGCGCTCGGCTTTTCGACGAGGTCCCGTGCTTCATCTCGGTGCAGGACCGCAATTTCCGGATAGTCGAAGCCAACCGCAAGTTCAAGGAGAGTTTCGGCGAGCCTCACGGCAGGCACTGTTACGAGGTTTACAAGAAGCTCGAGCGGCGGTGCGACGTCTGCCCGGTCGCGCGCACGTTCGAGGACGGCGGCGTGCACAGCAGCGAGGAAGTCGTGGTGGACGGCGCGGGAAAAAAGACGAACGTTATCGTCCACACGTCGCCCATCAGGAACGCCTCGGGCGAGATCGAGTCCGTGATGGAGGTCTCCACGGACATAACCGAACTGCGGCTTCTTCAGGACAGGCTCGCCACGCTCGGACAACTCGTCGGCGGCATCGCGCACAGCATCAAAAACGTGCTCGAGGGACTCAGGGGCGGGGTGTACGTCGCGAACCTCGGCTTCAGGGACGACAATCCCGCGGACATCCGCACCGGATGGGAGATGGTGCAGAGGAACGTGGAGCGGCTTTCGGGGATGATAATGGACATGCTGTACTGCGCGAAGGAGCGCGAACCCCGGCGGCTGCCCGTGGACCTTCCCGCGGCGGCGCGCGAGGCGCTCGAAGTGTTCGCGGCGAGGGCGAACGAGTGCGGCGTCGCGCTCGAGGCGCGCATCGAACCGGTGGGCGCTCCGTTCCTCGGAGAGCCGAGGGACGTACACTCGCTCGTCTCGAACCTCGTAGCCAACGCCGTCGAAGCGTGCTGTTCCGACGAAGACGAGGAAAAGAGACACCGCGTGGTCGTAAGCGTGTTCCGCGAGAACGACGCCGCCGTCATACGCGTCGAGGACAACGGCGTCGGGATGGACGGCGACGCGCGGAGAAAGCTGTTCAGCATGATTTACTCGACAAAGGGATCGGGCGGCACGGGGCTGGGGCTGCTCGTCTCGCACAAGGTCGCCGTCGAACACGGCGGTACGATCTCCGTGGAGTCCGCGCCGGGACGCGGCTCGACCTTCACCGTAAGGCTGCCGATGATCAACGGGAACGCGGACGGAGACTGACGGAGAAACGGTGAACGCTTCGCGCCTTCCGGGTCCGGTTAAAAGTGGAGGCGCGCGACCTGTCGCTCGAATAAGAGGTTGTCCTTATAATAAAATGCAAAGGGGAAATGCGGGATGAAGATTTCCACGCGAGCAAGGTACGCGCTGAGGCTGATGATGGAC
>JBFMFE010000069.1:0-15638 GCA_040752295.1 bacterium | reverse complement strand
GACGTCGCGGTCGTCGTCCTCGAGCATCTCGAGCAGCGGCTCGACGGCGCGCTCGTCGCCGAGCCTGCCGAGCGCGTGGATGGCGCGCCACCTCAGCTCCCAGTCGTCCTCCTTCAGAACCGTGATCAGCGGCTCCACCGCGCGGTCGTCGCCCGTCTTGTTCAGCGCGTTGACGACCTCGATCTGAACCTCCTTGTCGGTCTCGTCGAACATGAGCATCCTGATGAGCTTCTCCACGGCTTCGGCTGCGCGCAGTTCGCCGAGCGCGTGCACGACGTTGCGGCGCAGGAACCTGTCGGGCGTCTCCAGCGAGCGCAGCAGCGGTCCGATCGCGTCGTCGGAAAACCCGGTCAGAGCCTGAACGGCGCGCCACCTCACCTGCACGTCCTCGTCGTTCAGAACGCCGATCAGCACGCGGATGGCGCGGTGGTCGCCGGTACGCCCAAGCTCATCAATGACACCCGCCCTCACGACCTCCCGGTCGGTGTCGCTCAGCTTTTCGATCAGCTTCTCAACCCTGTCAGGCACGGCGCGCCCCTCCCGGCGACCTCTCATGGCGCGGTCCTATAAATTATCTCCACCGGCGGCACGTTTTTCAACGCCGCGCGCCGCAGCTCGGTCAATACGTCGCCGCCGGGTGGGTGTTGATCCTCTTCGCCTCCTCGACCGCCTCCGCGGGCGTTCCCATTACGACCGAGACCCTCCATTCGTAACGGGCATTGCGCGGGCGGAGCATTCTCAGCGCGACCGTCTTTTCCCGGAGTCCGTATTCCCACGCGGCGTGAACGCTCCCGGCGTGTTTTATCAGCGACACGTTTTCGCCGATGCCGATCAGCCCGTTGGGAGAGGGCAGGTAGAACGCTTCCTTCTCCGGCTTGAACGCGTCGAGGGGATACTCGACGACGCGGTATTCCATCAGCGCGGGCGAGTAAACTATCCTGTCAATCGTGCGGGGGAAGACCATACGGACGTCGTTTCTGAACCAGTCCTTCGTTGTGAATCTCGCGACGACGTCCCACCGTCTTTCGCCGGCGCGCTCGCAGTACAGTTCGCTGTCCCTGAAACCGCCTTCGAGCAGGACTTTCACGGGGCATTCCGTCCGTTCGCGGACCGCGGGTTCGTCCTGCGCGGCGGCGGGGACGACTTCGCCGGTGGCGATGTTTATCCTGACGAACGGGGCGTTCAGCCTCGATTTCACCGCCTCGATTATCCCGCGCGCCGCGTCCGCCGCCGAGCGGTCCATTTCGAGCGCGTACTCTATCTCGCCCGGCGCCGGCGTCCACCCGGTGGAGTCGCTGACCTCGGCTAAAAGCTGCTTCCTCCACGCCTCCGCGAGCGTTTCCTCGAGGGCATCCACGCCGGCGCCGGTGTTCTTGAGGCGTATCAGCGCCGTTTCCGCCGCCGCGAGCAGCGTCCGGCTGCGGTACGTCGTCGTAAGCACCTCGTCGTCGCGCTCGTGAGCGCCCCGGTAGTCGCCCATCCAGCGGAAGACGTTGTCGGTCTCGCCCGCCTGCCACGTGCCGTCCAGAACGGGCTTGAGGGGGGCGGGTTTCACACCGAGCGCCTTCAGAGCGCGGACGCAGCCGCCGACGGTCACGAGCTTCACCCCGTCGGCTTCGAGCCGGGCGAGGCGGTCTTCGTATCCGGCGAGCGCCGCGGGGTCGTACCTGAAATCGGGCGAGTAGGGGGAAGTGCGCCCCGTCGCGAGCAGTTCGCCGTCGTCGAAGAACGTCCATTCGAGCGAGAGCTTCACGCCGCCGTCCTCGTATTTCACGCCTTTTCCGCCGATGACCACGTTCACGCCGTTCATGTCGTAGTACGGCGCAGCGTCCTCGTCGCCGTGGAGGTAGCGGTACAGATTTTTGGGCAGTATCGCCGTGTCGTAGCCGTTCGCCTTCATGAAATCGGACAGCCCCTCGCCGAACTGCCCCTCCTGCGTGAACACCGTCCCCGAGCGCCTGACGCCGAGCCGGTCCAGAAGCCGCCTGTCGAGCCTCTCGGACCAGTCCATGTCCCATCTCGGATAGGCGAGGAAAAACTGGTCGGAATAGTGAAAGCACACGAGGTCAATCTGTCCGGACTCAATCAGTGTCTTGAGCTTCCGGAACACGTCGGGGAACCGTTCGTTGAGCTGCTCCACCATGTAGCCCTGCATCTCGAAATCCGCGCCCCAGCCGGGGTGCCTGACGTAGAGATCGAGAAGGGGCGCGAGGCTCTCCCTGACGATTCTGTCCTCGGCGTTCCTGTCGCCTGCGACGTACTGGAGGTTGAAATGGTAGAGGGCTGCGGCAAACCGCTGCCCTTCGGGCGCCTGCGCCGCCGGAAACGCTGAAACCGTTAAGAACGTTAAAACGGCTGCGAAGTATAATCCGGGATTCAGTTTCATGTTCACCACCCGTAAACGTCTCTTTTGGAATTATAATCAAAAACGGGTTTAATTTTTTCGGCGCCGGGATTAACAGCGCCGATCAAATATATTAAAATTTCCCACATGCCGCCGTTAAAAAAACTCGTTTTAGCCGGGCTTGCCGCGCTCACGGTGTGGTTCGCGGGATGCGCGAAGACGCCGGAGGTGGACAGGGCGGCGTTCGCCGGTTCGGCGGCGCAATGGCGTTTTTTCCGCGGCGGCGCGGCGGGCGTCGGGACGGCGGCGGAGGCGCTCAAGCCCCCGTTCGGGGTTTTGTGGAAGTTCAAGGGCGAAGGGGGGATAAGGTCTTCGCCCGTCGTGGGCGCGGAGGCGGTGATTTTCGGGACGCTCGACGGCAGCGTCATCGCGCTGGACAGGACCTCCGGCGATGAGCTGTGGCGGTTCAAGGCGGGCGGGGGGATCGTCTCCTCGCCGTGCATCGCGGGGGAGATGGTCTTCATCGGCTCGGACGACGGCAGCGTGTACGCGATCGGCGCGAAGACCGGGATCGAGATGTGGCGGTTCAGGACGGGCGGCGCCGTGAGGTCGTCGCCGTCGGTCGCGGGCGGCGCGGTGTACGTCGGGTCGCACGACACGAAGATATACGCCCTCGACGCCGTTACCGGGGAAAAGAAGTGGGAATTCGAGACGGGCGACTGGGTGGACTCCGCCGCGGCAGTTGCCGGCGGGCTGGTTTACATGGGTTCGACCGACGGAAAGATGTACGCGCTTGACGCGGAGACGGGCGAGCCGGCGTGGGAATTCCGGGCTGAGGACAACATCCACGGGGCGCCGGCGGCGGCGGGCGGGCGGCTGCACTTCGGGTCGTGGGACCGGCGCGCCTACGCGCTGGACGCGCGGACCGGGAAGCTGCTGTGGGAGCGGGACCTCGGGGGACAGGTCGCGGCGTCGCCAGCAGTGAAGGGGGGTAAGGTCTTCCACGCCACGTACGGGGGCGCGGTTTACGCGCTCGACGTGGAGACGGGCGGCGTACTGTGGGAATTCCGCAACGCGGGCGGCTTCGACGCCTCGCCGGTGATATCGGGCGGGTTGGTGCTGATCGGGGGCTACGACGGACGGCTTTACGCCCTCGACGCGGAGACGGGAAATCAGGCGTGGAGCGTCAGGGTAAAAGGCGACGTGCGCGCAACGTGCGCGGTCGCGAACGGGGCGGTGTACGCCGGAACCATGGGCGGGAGGGTCTACGTCTTTGCGCCCGCGGCGGCGTCACATTAAAATAATACGGATTACGGCGGTTCGACGATTTTGCACGTTCGCGTAATCGGGCGCGGCGCCGATGCCCGGCGCGGACGGGAAACGAACGAACTCGCATCGGCGGGGAAGGGAGAACGAAATGTCCGCAACGGCTGCCCAGAACGTCAGGGCGCTTGAGCCTGGCGAATACCTCTGCATGCAGGGAGAGACAAGCAACGAGATATACGTCTTGAGATCGGGGAAACTCCAGGCGCTCGTCGTGGACGCCGACGGACTTGTCACGCGGGAGCAGGTGGAAGCCCAGGGCATGCTCGTGGGCGAGATAGACAAGCCCAACAGTTTCATCGGCGAGATAGGGGCGATACTGAAGGAGCCGCGGACCGCCACACTGCGCGCCGCCGCGCCGTCGCAGGTGCTTCTGATTGACATACGCGGCAAGGGGTTCGAGCAGACGATCACGGGAAACCCGAAGCTGGGGCTTAACCTCGCGCGCTCCATCTCGACGCGGCTCAACGTCACGAGCAGCAGCCTCACGCGCAGCGATTCGCTTTCGTTCAAGGTGAAGGGGATGCTCGACAACTACTCCCGCGCGTTCTACGAGGCTTGTACGGGCGTCGAGAACGCCGCGGCGAAGCAGGGGAAGGAGCCGCCCCTCGTGAGCGAACTGAAGAACACGCTCACGTTCCAGATCGGGAAACTCGCCGACAGGTACGGATCGCTCCCGATTGAGTTGTACGCGTCGCTGAACCTTCCGTTCGCGTACCACGATGAGATCTTCGCGAACAGGATATACATGGCGGGAGCGGAGGAGCAAGCCGCCGAGGTCAGCGGTCCGCCGAAACCGGGGGTGAAGGCTTTCGCCGCCGGCGAGGTCGTCTGTCCCGAGAGATCGGTGGACGAGACGATGTATTTTCTTCTCGGCGGCAAGCTCGAGGTTTTCGTCGGACCGCGGGTCATCGAGATCATACAGACAAAGGGTTCGATCGTCGGTGAAGGGGCGCTTTTCGGGGGTCAGGAGCGCAGCGCCGGCATAAGGGCGATGTCGGACGTACACGCCATGCCCGTGCCCGCCGCCGCCGCCGAGGACTTCCTCGTGAAAAAGCCACCCATCATGCTCCACATGCTCAGGGGCTTCGCCAAGCGCCTGCCGCGTCTCAACCGGCTTGTGCTTGAAACGGCGCACCAGATGGCGGCGCTGGTGGACATGCTGGGCGGCGCGCCCAACGGCTGCCTCGCGAACTGCGAGGCGTTCATCCCGCGGATGAAGACCGAAGCCGCGGCGCTGGGCGACGAGGCGGCATCGGCGGTCTCGACCCTCGAGGCGAAAGCCGCCGAACTCAAATCCGATTTCGAGGAAGTGCAGAGGACCTACGACGAAATATGCCAGGCTATCGGTTACAAGCCGCGGAAGATAGACGAATCGCGCGCGCGCGCGCCACTGGCGTCCACCGACGAGATGCAGGTCGTCGCCAAGCTCGACGAACTCGACGACCTGGACGCCGAGCACGTCAATTTCGTCTTCAGCCCCCAGAAGGACCTCTTCCGCGCGTGCCCCGTCGAAATGCCCCACGCCGAGATGCTCCAGAAGGCGAAGATAAAGCAGGAGAAATGGAAGGAGTTCATCTACGGGAGGATACACAACTCAGGAGAGCATTTTCCGAGGCAGTTCGTGACGTTCGACATGAACTCGCTGGGCTACGGCGAGCGGAAACTGGAAGACGCAGTCAGGACGCTCAGGTTCGTCACCGGCGTGGTTGACCAGGAGCTTGCGGTCTGTTTCCGCGGACCGGGGGCGGAGTGCCTGGTTTACATACCCGACCACATCGCCCGCGAGGAGGAACAGCTCGTGGACGAGGCGACCATCGTCGAGTTCATAGACAAGTTCAAGAAGGACCCGAGCGACCGCGAACTACTCTCCAAGCTGAACAACCTCTACTGGGACATGGTGATCAACGCCGTCATCAAGAAGCTGCCGAAGGTCAAGGACCAGTCCCTCCCGTTCGACGACGCCGACCTGAGACTCATCAACTTCGGGCTGATCGATCCCAACTTTCTGCCCGCGAACTCCAACGTCCCGCAGCAGATCGAGGAAGACAGGGGCTACGCGCCCGACCCCGAGACGATGCCCGTGGGCTTTATCTACCTGACGGACCTGCTTCAGGACATTTACATCGAGGCGTTCGGGTTCAACAAGCTCCAGGCGCTGAAGGCGAAGAAGGCGGAGACCGAGTCGCAGTTGAAGGCGGTGCGCGACCGTATGGAGTACCTGATGAAAAAGCGCGTCGAAACGATCTCGCAGTTTCCCGGCGGCTCGGGCGCCGTCGCATTCGTGCAGAAGATGGACGCCGTCACGAAGGCGATGACCATTTTAGAGCGCAAGATGAAAGCCGGGAGGCAGTTGTCCGTTCAGGAGCGCCAGCAGATAGTCGCGCTCAAAACGCAGAAGAACCAGATAAACAACCAGCTTTCGAGTTTTCTCACGACACTCAAGGGGAAGATTTCCGAGGACAAGGTCGCACAGCTCCGCAACGACGGGGATGAGATAGCGAACGCCGCCATGCAGGAGCTGATGATCGCCGAGGAACTCCAGCAGCGCGACGCGGATGCGCAGTCCCACGAAAGGGACATGAAGGCGATCACGATCAAGACGAAGGAGACCACCTTCAAAAACGAGATCACGCGTCTCAAAAAATACGTGATGCTCATGTCGAGGAAAGCGAAGATTGACCCGCAGGCAGTACTCGCCGGGACGAGGGACATCGCGACCAAGAAGCGCGCCGCGGAGGTGATTTCGCTGTTCCTGTCGGAAAACGTTGACCCGCTCATATTCGATCCCGCGCTGCCGAGGATCAAGAAGGACGGGATTCCGAAGGCGCTCCTTCTTCCGGGCAGCGGCGACTCGGTGTACGACTGGGAAAAGCACCTTCTGCTGGTCCCGCTCATATCGCCGAAAACACTCGAGGAATCCGTCGCCAACGCCTTCGTGGAATTCCACTGGGACATGGACGAAGACCATTCCATGCGGGAAAGCTACGGGCAGCTCAAAGTCTACAAGAAACTGTCCGTGACGAACCTCAAGAAGCAGCTTATGAAGGACTACGTGATATGGGCGACGAAGGAATCGAAGAACTGGAAGATTCTCGACAAGGAAGTCAGACCCTGGTTCCAGACGAGGATCGCCAAAATAAAGGTCAAGAAAGAAGGGGAGCCTTGAAGCGGGACGCTCGATCCGCGGCGCTCGCGTTTCCGGGACGATCCGCGTTTAACACTGCAAGTTTTGCGAAAATGGAGGTTTTTTTCCGGCAGGCAGGATGCCTGTCCCACTGAAAAATGATCTTTTTGAAATAGCGGGGCAGGCTTCCAGATAGCGGGACAGGCTTCCAGATAGCGGGACAGGCTTCCAGCCTGTCAAAACGAAAATTGCGCTGTAATGTAAATCCGCCTGAACGATAAACACGTGGCGGAGCGCCGGGCGGGGGCGGGAACACGGGTACAGATTTTGAGGGGGGTAGAGATGACAGCGAGAGAAAGAGTCGGGATACTCACGGGCGGGGGAGACTGCGCCGGGCTGAATCCCGCGATCAAATGGGCTGCAAAGGGACTGCTCGACCCGGAGATGAGCCGTGAACACAAGAGGAGCATCGAAGTTATCGGCATCAGGCGAGGCTGGGCGGGACTCGTAAACCTCGACCCGAAAAAGGGGACCGCCGACCCGAACCTGTTACCGCTCGACGAGGTAACGGTCAGGACGTGGGACCGGCTCGGGGGAACGAACCTCGGTTCGTCGCGCACGAACCCGTTCCGCGACCGGAAGACGCTCAACAGGTGCGTGAGGAACTACGGGGCGCTGAAGTTCGAAGCCGTCATCGCCATCGGCGGCGAGGATACACTCGGCGTCGCGGAGGGACTGCGCGAACACGGCGTCAACGTCGTGGGCGTGCCCAAGACAATAGACAAGGACCTGTGCGGGACCGACTACAGCCTCGGTTTTTCCACGGCGGTGGAGGTGATCGCCGAGGAAATCGGACGGTTGAGAACGACGGCGGGTTCGCACGAGCGGATATTCGTGGTCGAGACGATGGGGCGGCACGCCGGACACCTCGCGATGCAGGGCGGCATCGCGGGCGGCGCCTGCATGATACTCATCCCCGAGGTGGATTTCGACGAGGAAAGGGTCGTCGGCATACTCAAGAAGCGCAAGAAGATGGGCGCGAGATACGACATCGTCGTCGTCGCCGAGGGCGCGAAACCCGGAAAGAGGCGCGAGGTGACGCAGAGCGGTGAAGTGGACGAGTTCGGGCACGTGCGCCTCGGGGGCATCGGCGAACACCTGAGGAAAAAAATCAAGGAAGCGAAGATTTCCGAGGTCAGATCGGTCATACTGAGCCACCTCCAGCGCGGCGGCGCGCCGTCTGCCTACGACGTGCGGATGGGACGCGCCTTCGGTCTCGCCGCCGCCGAACTCGTCATGCGCCGCGACTACGGCAGAATGGTGAGCCTCCGCGACAACAGGATAACCTCGGTTCCCATACAGGAAGCGATACAGAAGGACGAGCACGGAAGAACGAAGCTCAACCTCGTCAACGCCGCCGTGGAATACGACGAGGAGCGCTACATCGCGCGGCGGAGGGTGCTCGGCATGAAGATGTACTGACGCGCGCTCCCCGCAGGGCGCGGCGTCCGGAAAGACGCGGGCCGGCGCACCGCGGGACAGGAACCGCGTCCCGCGCGGCGCGGGGACTCTCTCGCAAAGGAGAAAAACGGTGAAACGCAGCGCCGCGTTTCTGAAAATCATCCTTCCGCCCCTGCTCGCGTTCGCCATCGCGGCAGCCCATGCCCACGGCGCCGCGGCAAAGGGGGGAAAAGGCGTGCGTTTCACATACTTCGGTCACGCGTGCTTCCTCATCGAAAGCCTCTCGTCCGGCGCGACGATTTTTATTGACCCGTTTTCCGGTCTGGACTATCCACCCCCGAAAGCCGAACCCGACGTGCTGCTCATCACGCACGAGCACTTCGACCACAACAACGCGGCGGCGGCGAAGGGTGACCCGGTCGTCCTGAGGGGACTCACCGAAGACGGCGGCGACTGGAACGACGTCTCCCGGAAAATCAGGGGCGTCAAGATAATTTCCGTTCCGACGTACCACGACGAGGAGCAGGGGAAAAAGCGCGGCAAAAACACCGTCTTCCGAATCGAGATGGACGGTGTCGTCATCGTCCACGCCGGCGACGTAGGTCACGTTCTCTCCGAAAAACAGGCGCAGCGGCTGAAGCCCGTGGACGTCCTGCTGGCGCCGGTGGGGGGATACTACACCGTGGAACCCGCCGGGGCGCACGAGATCGCCGCCCGGCTGGGACCGAAGATCGTGATCCCGATGCACTACCAGACGAAATACACGCGCGACCTGCCCATAAAACCGCTGAAGAACTTCATCGCCGGCAGGAAAAACGTCGAGGAGATCGCGGGGAGCGTCTTCACGGTGACGGCGTCCGGGCTGCCGGAGGAGATGAAGATCGTCACGCTGGAACCCCGGTGATTTTTTCCGCGCCCGCGGTCGTTGAAACAGCGGGCGTTTCGTGCTAACTTATATGGGAAATCCGCGGGGGCGGTGAACACACCGAAGAAGACCGGGGAGGGAACCTTGGCAGAAGAGACGAAAATAAAACTGATGTCGGACGTGGGAATGAAGGTCTCCGTCGAGCTGGGCAGGGCGGAGAAAAGCTTCCGCGAGGTCCTCGGGATGCAGCCGGGAACGGTCATCGAGCTGGGCACAAAGACCGGCGACAGGATTGATTTTCTCGTCAACGGGAGGCTGGTCGCCAAGGGCGAGGTGATGGTGATAGACGGCAAGTTCGCCCTTCGGGTAACCGACGTAATAGGCTCGCTCGAGAAGGCGGTCCAGGCGGGACTCGCGGCGGCGTCTTAGCAAGCCCCGTCCGTCCGCGGACGCTGCGGCGGAGATGTTCAGGGACGAAGTCACAATAGTGGCTGCCGGCGGACGCGGGGGCGACGGGCGCGCCCGTTTCAGGAAGGAAAAATACACTCCGCGGGGCGGACCCGACGGGGGCGACGGCGGCGACGGGGGCGACGTCCTCATCGCCGCCGACGCGAACCTGACCTCGCTCAACCACATCGGAAACAGAAAAAAGTACCGAGCGGGAGACGGACAGCCCGGCGGCGGCGCGAAACGCCGCGGCGCGAACGGCGGCTCCGTCGTCATACGCGTTCCGCCGGGAACGATAATCAGAGACACGCAGACAGCGCGGATTTCAGACGAGGCGCTGTCCGAAACCCACACGGGAATACTCGCCCGCGGGGGCAGAGGCGGGAGGGGCAACACGCACTTCGCCTCGCCGACCAACCGGGCGCCGCGCACGTTCGAGCCGGGGACCGACGGCGAATCGGTCGCGCTGACACTCACCTACCACATCCCCGCGGACGCCGCCCTCGCAGGCTTCCCCAACAGCGGAAAATCGTCCCTCGCCGCCGCGCTCGCGGGCACGTCCCACTCCCCGCCGCCTCATCCCTTCTCCACGACGGCGCCCTTCCTCCTCACCTTCATGCTGAATCCCTTCGCGCGCATCAGGCTGATAGACCTGCCCTCCATCCCGCTCACGGACCGCGCCGCGGGGACGGGCGCCCTCCCCTTCCTGAAACACCTCCTGCGCCCCGGAATAGTCCTTCTGACGCTCGACTGCGCCTCGGACGCCGGACCCGTCGAGCAGTTCGACGAACTCTACCGCATCCTCTCGGTGAACGGATTCTCACCGGGCGGCAAAAAGACCGTCGCGCTCCTCACGCGTTCCGACCTCGCCGCCGACCCCGGCGGCGTCGAAAAAGCACGCGCCGCGCTCGCCGCCCGAGGCGCGGCAGCCCTCGCCACGTCCGTCCACGACACGGACTCGCTGGGCGCGCTCAGGGAAACACTCGTGAAACTACTTGAAATTCAGCCCGATATGTAATACCAGATAAGGTATGAACCGCGGGGAAAACGGGCGGAAGACTCCGTCGCCAATCGTTGTGAAGGTCGGGACGTCCACGCTGACCGGCGAGGACGACCGGATTGACGACGCCTTCGTCGAGAGGTTCGTTGACGACGTCGCCGCCGTCCGCCTCGGGGGGCGCGGCGTCGTCCTCGTCACGTCGGGCGCGATACGCGCCGGCGTCGAGAGGATGAATCTGAGGGGGAGAAACCTTACCATACCCCAGAAGCAGGCGGCGGCGGCGGTGGGACAGGGACTTCTCATCAACAAGTACACGACGCTCTTCGCGCGGCACGGCATCGTAACGTCGCAGGTGCTTCTCACGCGCGACATCGTCCACATGAGAAAAAAGTACCTCAACGCCCGCAACACGCTCCTCACGCTCCTCGAGTATGGAACCGTCCCCATCGTTAACGAAAACGACACCATCGCCTGCGAGGAGATCATGTTCGGCGACAACGACACGCTCTCGGCGATCACGGCGCTGATAGTTGACGCCGACCTGCTCGTGCTCCTGTCCGACGTTGACGGCCTTTACGACCGCGAGCCGGGCGGCGGAGGGGACGCAAGGCTCATACCCGTCGTGGAGGAGATCACACCGGAGATAAGGGAGCTTGCCGGGGGTCCCGGCACCGATTCGGGGAGCGGGGGAATGGTCACGAAGATTTCCGCCGCCGCCGTAGCCTCCGAAGCCGGCATACGGATGGTGATCGCCAACGGCAGGACGGAGAACGTGGTGCGCAGGATCGCGGGAGGCGAGCCGCTGGGGACGACCTTCCTCCCCCGTGAGTCCCGCATGTCGAGCCGCAAGAAATGGCTCGCGTTCGGTCCGTCGGCGGAAGGACGCGTCGTCGTCAACCGGGGCGCGCGCGACATGATCGCCGGCAAAGGGAAAAGTCTCCTGCCCGCCGGAATCGTGAGAGTCGAGGGCGAATTCGAAAACGGCGCCTGCGTCGAAATCGCCGACGAAGAGAACGCCGTCTTCGCAAGGGGACTGTCGAACTATTCCTCCGCGGAACTGGCGACGATAAAGGGAAGGCGCTCGGGGGAGATCGAAAACAGGCTCGGCTTCACCCTCGGCGACGAAGCCGTCCACAGGGACAACCTCGTGGTTCTGTGAGCCGGAAATTCCCCGCGTTTCATCAAGGAGGGGCGCGCGATAATCCGCAGCGCGCCGCCTGCGTTTCCGGGCTGAATCGCCTCGCCGATTACCGGAGGCGTTCCGGCTGATCGGTTGAAAACCCGTTCTTCGGTTTTCAGGTTTTTTCCGTCTTCCCCCGCTGCCGGCTTGCGTTTTTCCCGCGTCCTCAGCGTCTGAAATCCGGTATCTGTCCTGTTTGCAGTCCCCCTGTTTGCACCGTCCCCCTGTTTGCACCTGTTTGCACGTTGCTCGCGAGCCGCTGTATAATTCAGACAAGAGGTGATTCGTCATGGTCATAACCAGAAAAAAACTGGAAGGGCTTATCGCCGATCTGGACAAGCTTTTCCCCGAACCCGACCCGAACGCTAAAATCGAGGATGTGATCGGCTGTTTCAAGGACATATTTCCGAAAGATAAATCCAGTGTCGAACTGATTAGGGAAGAACGTGCGAAGATGTTCGGCCTCGACCCCAACGTTCCTAATGACTGACATAATTGTTGACTCCAACATTTTCATCAATGTATGGGGTGAAGAATCGGACCCACGGACCGGGCTTGCTTTGTGGGAAGCCTCTTCGGGGATTATTTCTGCCGTCGGTAACGGTAAGCTCAAGGGATATATAAGCATGATCAATGTCTTTGAGCTTGTCCATTTCGTGCGGATAAATGCCGCCGCCACCGGCAGAGACCCGCATGAAGCCATGAAGCTGGCTGTTAGAAAAATAGAGGACTTCAACTTCAAAAGGATTTTCCCTGATTCGTTATCCATTTCAAAAGCCCTGTCTTTCATCATCGATCTTCATCTCGACCCTTTCGACGCGATCCTGGTCTCTATCGCGGTCAACGAGGGTATGAACGCCATAATTTCAAGGGACGAAAAACTGAAAAAGAAAGCCTCCCGGCTCATCCCCGTCCTCACTCCCGAAGAGTTTCTCTCATAAACTTTTTCCGGCGCCGATTTCACGGCTCCCCGCTGATTTTCAAATCCGTTTTTATCAGTTCGATACATGCCGGAATCATTCGTCTTTTCCGTCTTTCACCATCCACAATCAACTGACAACTGTCAACTATTTTTCCGTCTTTCCCCCGCTGCTCACCGCCGGCTTCCGTTTTCCCGGCGGCGTAACGGCAGCCGTCCTCGTCAAACTCGCCTGCCAGAAGATCTTCGGGGCAACGGACAGAATAGTGGTTTACGTGACTGGCATCGGCTTCAAAACCCTATAGCCGCTCATAGGCAGACTCAAACCCTCGATAATCGTCGAGCCGAATAGCAGGTCGTTCGAGCAGCAGGCAGGCGCGGCGCGGGTCCCTCCCGAGTAACTCAAAAACGACCTGAATATCGAACAAAGATTAAAAGCGAAATTTAACTGCTTTGGAGCGCAGTGATTTATCACCGCTTTGTCTTCGCAGGCGATTAATCGCCGGCGCTTCGCGAAGCCTTATCTGACCGAGAATTCGACTGTGCCGCAACCTTCCGGAACTTTCCCCCAGCCGCTCGGAGTCCTTTTGTAAAGATTGACAACTATCTTGAGGTCGTCACCAGAAGTTACCTTGGCGTCCACCTCCGTCATTTTGTACGTCACATCGAAGTTGTTGAAACTGTTGAGCGCGTACGAATTTCCGGGCTTCGGTCTGTTCCACTCGACTGCCATTTGTGTCCTCCTTTCCTGCCGTGAGGTTTTTGTTACTATAACCGCTATGTTTGAGCAAAAATGCCGCTACTTTGGAAAGCAGCACAGATATGTATGCGAAACTGTCCACAGGTCGTTCCCGGAGCCCAATGTGCCGACATTGCACGTGACGCCGTCGGAGGTCATCGTCAAAGCAGCACCGTTACCGAAGTCCCCGTTGACCCAGTGGACTTCGAATTGGGTATAAGTGAAGGCGTTCGCCATGCAGGCGGCGATCCATTCTCCATAGTTGCATAGCATCCCGCCTGCGTTTGCACATGTCGTAACTGGGGTAACAAAAGTGGCAGCCGCACGCGGAGCATTGTCAACGCACCAGCGCCAGGTACCGCCGTTGTCGTTCGTATTGGCGGGGCAACCCGATTTGGTGATGACGCCGCCGTTGTCCACCACAAACTTGTCCACGCCGCCACTCTGGAGTACGACCAAATTGCCGCTCGCGCCCGTATGGTTGCCGAAATAGACGGTTCCCGTTCCGTTTGTGGTGCCATAAACGGCATCGCTGCCGCTGGATACATTAGCAATCTGGAAATATCCACCCCTACCGGTACCATCAGTGTAACTGGAGATGGTGTCGCCGGCACCGCTGTGATTAACACGGAGGGCATAACTGCTGGAATTCGTATTGTTAGTCGTAATATATACCGATGCCGTTGCCACCGTGTTGCCGATGTTGTCGATGTAGAGAGCGTTGCCGCCGCCGGCGTTTTTGAGGTGCAGCGTCGCGGTAGCCGTATCGAAACCTATATAAAGCGGTCCCGTCATGGAATCGCCGGTCTTTAGGACTTTTGTGGCATCGTTGCTGCTGATGCCCGTGAGGTTGCTCCCGTCGCCGTAGTAGGTGGTTGCAGTGGCGTAGGACGTGAGGTTGAGCGTGCCGCTCGCGTAGATGTTCCCGCTGTTGTCAACGATGAACCTGTCGCCAGCGCCCGTCCACGCCTGTATCAGCTTGCCCGTCCCCTGATGCCCCACAACGAGCGACGGCTGGGCGTTTGCCGCACCCGTCACGGCGACGTACGCCGCCGGATCGGTTGTTCCGCTCTGGTAAACCGACACCGACGACGTCGCAGCGCCCTGCGACACGTACAGCGCCCCCGTCATCGTGTCGCCCGTCGTGTTCACCAGATTGTCGTTCGTGAGCGTGAGCGTGCCGCTCGCGTAGATGTTCCCGCTGTTGTCAACGATGAACCTGTCGCCAGCGCCCGTCCATGCCTGTATCAGCTTGCCCGTCCCCTGATGTCCCACGACAAGCGACGGCTGCGCGTTTCCCGCGCCCGTAACGCTCACGTACGCGGCGGGGTCGGTCGTGCCGCTCTGATAGATTGACACTGACGACGTCGCCCCGCCCTGACTGATGATCAGCGCCCCCGTCATCGTGTCGCCGGTTTTAAGCACTTTCGTGGTGTCGTTCGCGCTGATGCCCGTGAGGTTCGACCCGTCGCCGTAGTAGGTTGTGGCGGAGGCGAAATTGTCGCTGAGGACTGTGCCGACGGTGATCGTGGCGAAGTTGGTCCCGTCGCTGGTAAGGATGAACTCGTCCACCGCCTCGTCCCATGTGATCATCGCGTCACTGGCATTGGATGTGCCGCGCTGGAAGGCAACGCGCGAATTAACACCAGCCCCTGTGTTGTCCCTGTCCAGAAGGAACGCCACTTCGGTCGTGCCGTCCATGTCCAGAGCGTACGGCGCGGACACGATTTCCTCGGACGGGGACAGGACGGTCCCGTTAACGGTTATCTGGAGATACAGGGGGCCGGACGCCCACGGCACCGCGGTGAGATTGCACCCCGCGGTGCCGATGAGCCAGTTGAAGCGGCCCTTGGTGACGGTCACGCTGTTGGCGGTCTCGGTGCAGTAGGTTACCAAGCATCCGGCGTCACCGCAGACTTTGAACACGAAGTTCGTCGCCACGTCCACCGGCACGCCGCCGCTCTTCAGATAGCCCTGGTAGTTGATCTTCTGCGGCGTCGCCGCAAGGAGAGGCGGCGGCTGGAACAGCAGAAAAAGCAGCGTGATTGCGGCAAGCCGCCTGAGACGCGATTTTGTTGCGCTCATCGTTATACCTCCTGTCTGGTGTTGTGAACTTTCGCAGAAATTCTACAGTCATCAAGCGGCATGAGCAAGGGCGTAGATCAGGGTGTTGAGGATTTTTGTATTGAGCGAAGCATTTTCGGAGTTTGAAAAAACCCTTTTACGCCATAGA